>NZ_JBEZEK010000030.1:0-70790 GCF_040648835.1 Micromonospora sp. NPDC049081
ACCTTCGATCGCGTTGGCCTCGGCCAGCGCCGCGCGGCGGGCCCGCTCGCCCTCACCGGTGAGCCGGGCCTGCTCGGCGGCGGCACCGGTGCCGTGGTGACCGGTCAGCCGGCGGTGATCTCGGCCAGGATCTGCTGCTGGAAGGCGCGGGCTTCGGCGGCGGTCGGCGGTGGGCCGCCGTCGCGGGCGCGGACACAGCGGCGTAGCAGCTCCGGTTCGCGGCCGAGGGCGATCACCCGGTGGCCGGCGGCGACCTTCGACAGCCAGTCGCCGTCACGGACCCGGACCAGGGCGCGGCAGGCGGCCAGGACCGCGTCCTCGGCGCCGGGGGTGGGGCCGTCGCCGGGCGGGGCGGGCCGGGCCAGCCACCACCGCAGCGCCGCCACCAGCAACTGTCGCAGGTCACCCGGAGCCAGCTCGGCGAAGACCTCACCGGCTGGCGGTCCGGCCAACGGCAACCCCCGCTGGTGCAGGATGCTGCGGTCCAGGCCGTACCAGAAGTGGCCGTCGGCGGCGGGCCGGTCGGCCGGCGTGAAGGTGACCCGCGACGACATCCGCGCCCCGGTGTTGAGTTCCACCTCGAAACCGGGCTCGGGGGTGCCCGAGGCGGCCACCTCCCGCGAGTAGGTCACCAGTTCCAGGCCGCGCGCCGGGCAGGGCAGGGTCTCGTGACGCAGCCGGTCCACCAGGGCCTGGCTGGTCCGTCGGGACAGGGTGCCCCGGCAGACCAGCGCCACGTCGACGTCGCTGCGGCCCGGCCGGTAGGCGTCCAGCGCCACCGAACCGGCCGCGTAGGCACCGACCAGCTCCGGTCCGAGCACGTCCCGCGCACAGGGGACCAGGTCGGCGAGGTAGCGGCGTACGGCGGGATCCATGGTGGTCATCCTGCCCGCTGCCGGAGGGCCGGCGGCGGCGGAGTCGGTCGGCGGGCACCCCTGGCGCGGATGCCGTCGGTGGGACAGACTTGAGGCCCGACACCGAGGACGGGGGCATGGGCGGTTCCACACAGGACGATGCGGCGGCGGAATTCGTGCGGGAACTGGCCCACTGGCGACGCCAGCGGGGATTGTCCAAGAAGGAGCTGGCCGAGCGCACCGGCTTCGACCCGTCGTACGTCAGTCACATCGAGAACGGGCGGCACCAGCCCACCGAGGAGTTCGCCCGTCGGGTCGAGCTGGTGCTGGACAGCGGCAACCGGATCTGGCAGCAGTACGTCACCTTCGCCGACGCCCGGGGGTCGGGGGGACGCCGCTCGGCACTCGGCCCGACCGCAGTGCCGCCGCCGGCCGGCTCGCACCTGGTGATCGAGGACGAGCAGGCCATGCTCTCCCTGGTGGACGGGGTGTACGAGTGCCGGTTCCGCCGGGTGCTGCACAGCGTGGGCACCGAGCCGATCACCCGGCACACCGTGCAGATCGACATCGACCGGTTCCCCGAGGATCCGGCCCGGTCCGCTCTTTTCCACAGCCACCACCCGCTCACCATCGACGAGGTGGCCTTCCGGGCGACCATCGGCACCGAGCAGGCCGAACCGATGCGGTGGCGGGTGAGTCGCAGCCGGGACGCCTTTCTCAAGATCGTCCTGTTGCTGGACGGTGGGGGCACCCCGATGCCGCTCTACCCCGGGCAGCGCACCGTCGTCGACTACGCCTACCGGGTGCCGGCGTGGAAGTTCGGTGACTGGTTGCAGCGTGACATCCGGCTGCCCACCCGCAACCTGGTGATCCGGCTCGACTTTCCGGTCGAGACCGGCCCGACGGTCTGGGGCTCCGAGACCTCGTTCACCTCGGAGTCGACCGTCGAGGTGCACCCGGACCGCCGGGAGGGGCAGGGGCGGGTCGCGTACCGGTGGGTGGTGTCCCGGCCCCGGCTGCGCGCGCAGTACCGGGTCGACTGGCGGTACGCCGACCCGCGTGCCGCGCTGGTCGACGCGCCGACGGATATCCGACCGTTGGCCTGCTGAGCACCGCCGCCGGGGCGCCCCGGCGGCGCGGGCGGGCGGTCGGAGGCGGCCCGCACGGCCGGCCCGCCCTGGCCGACAGGTGTCGCTTCCGACAGATCCGGCCTGTTGTCGGGCTCGGCATAGCGGTGCGGCGGGCTCGACCGTTAGGCTCGAAGGCTGAGCGGAGCCGACGGAAACCATCGTAGCTGCTCGATGCAAATCGCGAGTAACGGCTGGTAGTGGCACTGGAAGGCAGGCTGCAGTGACCCGAGAAGGTGAGCCTGGGCCGCGATACGCCCACCGTGCGGACAACAAGCGGGTGGCGTACGAGGAGTCCGGTGCTCCCGACGGGTTCCCCGTCTTCCTGATGCACGGCACACCCGGCAGCCGGCGGGGGCCGAAGCCCCGGGGCATCGTGCTCTATCGGATGGGGATCCGGTTGATCGCCTACGACCGCCCCGGATACGGCGACTCCGACCGGTTCGAGGGTCGGGACGTGGCCGACGCCGCGCGGGACGTGGAAGCCATCGCCGACCAGCTCCGGCTCCGCCGGTTCGCGGTGGCCGGCCGCTCCGGGGGCGGGCCGCACGCGCTGGCCTGCGCCGCCGACGAGCGCCTCCGCGGTCGGGTGAGCCGGGTGGCGGTGCTGGTCAGTTTCGCGCCGTCGGAGGCCATCGGGCTGGACTGGTTCGACGGCATGAACCGCGACAACCAGCGCGGCTTCGGTGACGGTCGGCACGACACCGAGATCGTGGTCGAGGAGATCCGCCAGCGCGCCGCCCGGGCCGCCGAGGACCCCCGGTTCCTGCTGCGGGAGCTGATGACCCAGATGGGGCCACCGGACCGCCGGGCGATCAACGACGCGGCACTGCGCGGGATCATCTTCGACACCTATCAGGAGGCGCTGCGGGCCGGCCCGTACGGCTGGATCGACGACGTGCTGGCGCTGCGCCGCGACTGGAAGTTCGACCTCGACACGATCGACACCACGGTCACCCCGGTACGCCTGTGGCACGGCGAGGAGGACACCTTCGCGCCGGCCAGCCACGGCCGGTGGCTGGCCGCCCGGATCCCCGGGGCCGAGATCGAGGTGCAGCCCGGCGCGGCCCACTTCGACGCCATGCAGCAGCTCCCGCGCATGCTGCGCTGGCTCGTCGACGGGCAGGCCCCGACAGGCACCGACGTGCTCATCGGGGCCCGCCCCGGTCAGTAGGGGTGCGGGTCGAGGACCCGACGCACGTACCGTCCGGCGCGCAGCACCACCACACTCGGGTGTTCCTGCCCGATCCGGTCGGCGAGCCGGTCGGCCAGCCGCATCCGTCCGATGCTGACCGTCCCGCCGGTCGCCGCCTGTCGGGCCGTCTCCAGGTTGCCCAGGCTGCGCAGGGTGTCCGGATGGTCGACGCCCAACACCGCCGTCAACCGGTCCACCACCGCCTGCAACCGGGCGAAGCCCTCCTCGTCCCGGCCGGTGAGGATGGCGAAGACGGCGAGGTTGTTGTCCGCGCCCATGCTGAACGGATGCTCGGGCCCCAGCACCTCCCGTAGCCCGTCCGCCGCGGACACGGTGAGCGCGTACGCCTCGTCCTGCTCACCGATGTCCCACAGCGCCACCCCCCGGTTCAGTTCACACACCAGCGTGTAGGGGTGCCGCGCCCCGAACACCTCCGCGAGCGTCTGCTGCACCTCCTCCAGCTCCGCGCGGGCCTGCGCCCCGTCCCCCTGGAGCATCAGGTTGGCCGTCCGGCTCAACCGGCTGAGCAGGGTGTCCGGGTTGGCCGCCCCCAGGGTGGCCCGCAGCCGCGTGTAGGCGTCGTCGAGCAGCCGGCCGGCTTCGGCGATCCGGCCGGTGCTGCGCAGCGACGTGGCGAGGTTGGCCTGGCTGATCAGCAGCTCCCGGAACTGGTCGCCGAACAGCCGCCGGTAGCCCTCGATCACGTCCTGCAGCAGGGCCACCGAACCCTGGTAGTCGCCGGTCTCCCGCAGGTCGCGCGCGTAGTTGCCAGCTGAGAGCAGGGTGCGTGGGTGGTCGGGGCCGAGCACCACCCGCAGCCGACGGTAGGTGGCCTCGTCGAGATCCAGGGCCCGGGTGAAGTCGCCGGCCAACCGGTGGGAGGCGGCCAGGTTGTTGGCCGCGTTGAGGGTCCGCCGGTGGTCCTCGCCGAACACCTCCACGCAGGCCCCGTGGGTACGCAGGTCGCGCTCCAGGGCCGGCCGGTAACGGCCGAGGGCCCGCAGGTCCGCCGCGTACCCCCCGGCGGTCATCAGGGTGTAGGGGTGGCTCTGGCCGATCAGCTCCTCCTGCTGGTGCAGGGTGTCCTCGTCGAGCGCCAGGGCCTGCTCGAATCGGCCGAGGCTGCGCAGCAGGTTGGCCCGGTTGAAGCGCAGGTTGAGCAGTTGCACGCGCAGCGCCCGGTGCGCGCCGGTATCCGGGGGGAGCCCATCGAGCATCGTCGTCCAGGTCGTGTCCACCTCCCCGGCGTACTGCGCGCCCTGCGCGAAACCGCCGTTGAGGAAGATGTACCGGACCCGGTCGATGACCAGCTGCCGGACGGTGTCGTCGTGACAGGAGACCGCGTCCGAGCCGTCCAGGTGCGGCCACAGGTGCCGGTACCGGACCTGGAAGACCGGGTCGTCCACCTCACCCGAGGGGCGGGAACCGGCGAGGATGCGGTGCACGTCGTGTTTGACCTCGGCCAGTTCCCGCTCGGACATCCGGGCCCGCAGCGCCGCCTGGAGCAGCCGGTGGATCTGCACCCGCTGGGCGTGCAGGTCCACCTTGATCAGGGCGAGCCGGTTGATCCGTTGGACCAGCGCCGCGGCGATGTCGCGTTCCGAGACCCGGTCGGTGACCTGCGCGGCGACCGACGGGTCGTGCGGGGCGATGACCTTCGCCACCTGGTCGCTGAAGAGCAGGTCGAGGGCGATGTCGGGGGCCAGCACCGAACCGAGTTGCAGCAGCCGGTAGGCGCCCGGGGACTGCTCCCGCAGACCCTCCAGCGACCGGCCCCACACGTCGCTGTCCGGGCCGGTACGCGCCAGGCCCGCCAGGTAGGTGGCGACCGAGTCGGGGCTCTCCGCCAGCCACGCCCCGGCCAGCGCCACCAGGATCGGGACGTCCTCCACCGCCTCGGCGACCTGCTGCGCCTCGGCGGCCGTCATGCCGCGACGGCCGGTACGACCGATCAGGTGGTTGACGCTCTCGCCCCGCTGGAAGGCCTCCACGTCGACCGCCCGCGCCAGGTCGCCCCAGTCCGGGTTGCGGGTGGTCACCAGCACGTGCCCCTCGCCCTGGGGGAGGAAGTCCTTGACGTGGTCGTACTGGTCGACGTTGTCGAAGACGACCAGCCAGCGCAGCGGCGGCTCGTCGGCACCCCGGCCGCCGCCGTGGCTGAGCCAGTCCCGGACCGCCCGGGTGTTGTCCGGCACGTGCTGCAGGTCCGGCAGGTTGAGCCGCCGCCCCAGGTCGGCGAAGCGGACGTCGATGAACTGCGCCGGGTCCGCGTCCACCCACCACACGACGTCGTACGCGCCGTGGAAGCGGTAGGCGTACTCGGTGGCGACCTGGGTCTTGCCGATGCCCGCGCCACCCCGCAGCGCCACCGGGACGCGTTCGCGCGCCGCCGTCTTCAGCTCCTCCCGCAGGGCCAGCAGCAGGCCATCCCGGCCGGTGAAGCGGACGTTACGCGCCGGGGCGTAGAAGACCATCGGCTCGACGGCCGGGTAGCGGGTCGCCGGCACCGGCCGGTTCCGGCCGTCGACGGACCGCCCGACCAGTTCCCACACCTGCTCGGCGGCGGCCGAGACGCCGCGCTCGTGCACGGTGGCCCAACTTCCCGGCGGGGTGTCCACCGACGGGGTGGTGTCGTCCAGATGCAACGCGAGCACGGGGGAACCCGCCTGCCGGGCGGCCCCGCCGAGCGCCCGGCGGGCGGCGAGGTAGGACCGGGAGACCAGGTGCAGCTCACGCGAGGGCGTGCCGGCCGGCACCGACGCCGCGGCACCCAGCGGGGTGGCCAACACCCGCAGGTCGACCGCGTGCAACGTGGACTGCACCCACTCCGCCCACGCCTGGTCCTCCGGCACGTACCGCAGCACGATCAACTCGTCGACGATCACCGGTTTGCGTTCGAAACGCTGGATCGTCTGCCGCCGCAGCCCGTCGTCCATCCGGGGCAGTCCGGTGACCGCACCACCGGTGATGTGCCGGGTCAACGCCTCGTACGCCGACAGCAGGCCCCGGCTGCCCGGCACGTCGCCGAAGGTCGCCAGGGTCTCCTCGTACGCGTAGTAGGCCCGGTAGGGCACCTCCACGGAGAGCCAGTAGTCCTGCCGTTCCAGGTCGGTCATGCCGCTGGGCAACCCGACGAACCGCTGCATGGCCAGCGCCCGGCCGGCGTCGGTCTTGGTCTTCTCCCCCTCGTCGACGCGCATCGGCACCGGCAGCACCCGGCGGGCCCGTCGCCCCTCGTAGCTGCGGACCCGGGCGGCGACCGTGGCGGCGCCGTCGATGCCCTGGTCGCTGAGGGTGAAGCAGTCGACCAGCAGGTCCGGCAGGTGGATGGTGCAGATCTCGGCGACGTCGCTGATGCCGGTGCGGCTGTCGATCAGGGCGTAGTCGTAGTGCCGCTTCATGTCCGCGCGCAGCGCGTCGAAGAACTGCGCCCCGCCGAGCCGGTTGTAGAAGTTCTCCCAGTTGAGTCCGGTGACGCTGGTCGCGTAGTCGGGGTTGTGCCGGCCGGCGAGCAGCAGGTCCAGGGTGCCGCCGCCGGGGAACTCCCAGCCCACCGAGAAGGCGTACTTGTGGACCCGGGCGTACTGCCGGTGCCAGTCGCCGGGGCGGGTGTCGACGCCCTCCTGCCGGCGCCGGGCGTTCTCCCACTCGTACTCCAGGATCAGGTCCATCACCCCGCCGGTGGAGGCGACCTGCTCCGGGTCGAGGAACGGTGCGAAGAACCGGTGCAGGCCGGGGGATTCCAGGTCCCAGTCGGCGACGAGCACCCGGTGGCCGTTCGCGGCGAGGATCCAGGCGGTGTTCGCCAACGCCATCGTGCGCCCGGTGCCGCCCTTGTACGAGTAGAAGGTGACGACCTGGCCGTCGTGGGGTGGAGTCATCGTCATGCCTTCCCTCGCCGTACGTCGAACGGTCCGGTCGCCCCCAGGGTCGGCTTCGGGTCGTGCGGGCCCTGCGGCGGATCGACCGGACCGTGCCGGAGGAACTGTTTACGCGCCTCGGTGACCAGCAGCGGGGCGCAGCGCTCAAACTCGTCGATGGTGCGCACCGGCAGCACCCAGGGGAACCGGGCGTCCTGCAAACTACCGGCGATCGCCTCGGGCGTCGGCTCGCCACGCGCGTGGTCGGCGGCGATGACGAGCGGGACCGCCCACCGCGGCAACCCGTCGAGTGCGGACCGGGCGGCGTCCACCCCGACGCCGGCGTCGACCAGCACCACCGCCGGGCTGCTGGCGGCCCGGTCCCGGGCCTCGGCCAGCTCGACGACCCGGGTGGGCAGGCCCAGCCGTTCCGCGGTCGCGGCCACGTAGTCGGCGACGGCCAGTTGGTGCTGGTCGCCGTAGGGCCGCCAGCGCGCCCGGTCGGCGGTGAGGGTGGTGACCACGAGCGCGGCGCCCGGCCCGTCGGGGACCGGGCTGCTGGTCAGCGTCGTCGCCCGGGACGGGGCCAGCGGCTCGTTCTCGGTCACCGTGACGATCCGGTCGGCCAACGCCCCGAGCAGGTTGCGGTACTGGGTGCGGTAGGCGCTCAGCTTGCACAGCGCCCGCAGCCCGTTGTCGGCGTAGTCGGCGCGGTCGCCGGGGTCACCCACCAGGTCCAACGCCTGGACGGTCTCGGGGCGGTCCCCCCAGGACGGCAGCGGCATCCAGAGCACCGGCAGCACGTGCCGCTCGGCCCGGCCGGCCGCCAGTCGGACCAGCCGGCTGCGGAAGGAGTCGCGTTCACCGAGCGCCCAGGCGTTGCGGAAGTAGTTCGGTGAGTAGAGGGGCACGAAGACGTGGGCGAGGCTCAACGCGTTGGTCAGCGTCCGCCTCAGGTCGACGCCGGGGCTGACCTGACCGTCGAAGAATCCCGCGTCGAGCGGGCCGAGCCGGGTGGCGCGTTCCCGCACCGCGTCGGCGAGCTGGTGGAAGAACTGGCTGACCCAGTAGTCGGTGTCCGGCCGGGCGGCGTCGGACAGCGGGACGGAGTGCGCGTAGCTGAGGAAGAAGTAGGTCTCCTGCCCGACGACGCCCGCCGGGGAGGAGGGGTCAGGCCAGGTCATGCCCGTCCTCCTCGAACTGGTCGGGCAGCTGCCGCAGATCGGTCGGCACCGCCGCCTCGACCCAGTGCGTGCGGTACGCGCGGGCGACCCGCTGGGCCAGTCGCCAGACCACCGCGTCGTAGGCGTCCTTGCCGTTGCTGCCGAGGCTGAGCAGTCCGTAGATGCCCTCCTCGTGATATTGCGGGGCGATGTCCGAGGGTAACCGGGTGGGGGTGAACATCTGCCGCTGCGACACGGGTGGGGGCATCCGCCGACGCTCCACGACCGACCAGTTGACCGGGATCACCGGGGTCTCCCCCGCCGACGGTTCGGCGTCCGGGCGGGGTACGACCCGCCGCCGGGTGAAGGCGTTCCACTCCCGGGCGCACCACGCGCTGCGCAGGTACTGCGGTGAGATCAGCGGGATGAACACCTGGCAGTGCCCGGCGGCGAAGGCCAGGTCGTCGGTCCACAGCTGTCCCCCGTCGAGCATCCGGTCCATGAAACCCGCCGTTCGTCCGGGGCCCAGGCCGAGCAGCTCGACGACGTGGTCGGAGAGGTCGACGAAGAGCTGGAAGACCTTCTGGTTGGTGTCCCGTGGGGGTGCCGCCACCCGGTTGCCGGTACGGGCGTAGCTGAGGAAGAACACGGGGGCGCTCTCGTCCTCCCGGAACTGTTCCTCCGCCACCTACCGCTCCCGCCCGGCGCCGCCACTCCCGACCGACCACAGTATCGATCGCCGCCAACTCCGCGCTGTCCCGTTCCTGCCGGTCGGGGTCCGGCGGCGTCGGCGACGGGCATCCGGGCCGGGGTCGGCCGGCACCCGGGCCGGGCCGTGCCCGGCGCAGCGGGTGGCGACGCTGCACACCACGACGATCCCCGCCGGCCGGTCCGGCGGGGGTCACCGCCAGTCGTCCAGGGTGGCACGCATCCGCTGGACGAAGCGTTGGCCGTCGGCGGTGAGGCTGCCCAGGTCGAGCAGCGCGTCAACCGTGCCGTCGGTCCATTCCCGGTAGCGCCGGTGGTGCGCCGCCGCCTCGGCCCCGGGGCGGTGCCGCCACACGTCGGCGACGGCGAGGTGGGCGTAGACGCCGTGCAACGCGCCCTCCACCGGGCGCGGGTCGTCGCGCCAGGGCACCCGCAGCCGCCGGGCGTCGGCGGGGTCGAACAGGTCGCAGACGTCGAGGATCGCGTCGAGCTTGAGGTGCTGCACCTCGTGGACGAGCAGCACCGCCAGTGCGGCGGCGTCGACCGTCGGGGTGACGGCGACCGCGCCGAACGCGGACCGGGCGGCGGCGCTGCGGGACCGGCCGGACGGGTCGGGTCGCAGCGGCACCACGGCGCGCAGCAGGGCACGGACGCCGGTGGCGTAGCCGACGGCCTCGGCGTCGAGGCGGTGCACCGCCTGCCGGACCTGCGTCGTCCACCGGTCGGCGACCGCCGGGGTGAGCCGGGCCGCCACCGGCAGGTCGAAGCAGTCCCGGTACGGGTCGGTGTCCTCCAGGAGGATGGTCCCGTCGCCGGTGTACGCCGTCCGGGTCGGCTGCCACCGGTCCGGGTTCGGCCCCCGCAGTGGGCGGATCCGGATCCGTCGCCGGCCGGCCCGCAGCTCGACCGATCCGGCGCAGATGGCGACGGCGATGGTGTCGACGGGGGTGTCCACGACGAGCGTGCCGAGCGTCGGCAGGTGCACCGCGCCGGCCCGTACCGGCAGCACGAGGTCGGTGTCGACGCCGGCACGGACCGCTGCGGCGGCGGCGACGGCGGCGAGGTGGGGCAGCTCACCGGTCTCCCCGGCCCGGCACCGCTGGGCCCACCGCCGCACGAAGGGGTGGGTCAGCACGGTATGGACGGCGTCGGGCGCGGCCACGTCCAGGTCCACCAGGAGCCGCCACCCGGCCGCCGCGACGGGGTCGGCGGTGGCGGCGGGGCTGAGCGCGACCGTCAGGGCGCGGGCGATGCCGTGGTGCACGGCGGCGAGCTGACCCGTCGACTCCGCACCGCCCCGCCCGGAGCCGAGGTCGTCCAGGACGGCGGACGGCAGCGCGTCGGCCGACCGGTCCGGCACCGGGCCGGCGGGCGTCGTGGTCGCGCGGACCAACGCGGCCAGGTCGGCACAGTAGACGGACGGGTTGTCGAAGCCGCTGCCGGAGCGGTACCGGTGGGCGAAGAGGCCACCGCCGCACCGGCGTACCAACGGGCAGGACCGGCAGGTGGCGCAGAGGCCGGCCAGGCCGGTCTGCCGCACCGCGATGCCGGGATGGGCGGCCGCCTCGTCGACCGGGTGGCGGAACACGTCCAGGCCGGTGGCGGCCGCGCCGTGGAAGGCGGACTTGAGCGAGTCGACCTGTTCGAAGGTGCCGTCGGTCTCCACCACCACCAGGTCGGCCGGGGCGAGCCCGACGGCCTCGGTGCTGGTGCTGCCCCCGGCGGCGGTGGCCAGCAGGGACTCCAGCAACCGGATCGGCACCGGTCGCCCGTCGGCCAGCCAACGCCGGTGGATCGTCAGCAGCCAGTCCGCGTAGGGGGTGGCCGCGCCGTCGGGGCGGGTGGGCGGCCGGTCCCAGTTGGCGTGCGGCAGCAGGAAGTCGATCCGGGGTGGTTGCTCGGCGAGCAGCGCCTGGTAGACCCGGAGCGGATCGTTGGCCAGGTCGACGGTGCACAGCAGGCCGGCGTAGGCGCTGCGGTAGTCGGGGCGGCGCAGCAGGGCCAGCCCCCGGCGTACCTGGTCGTAACTGCTCGCACCGGTGGCGTAGCGGCGGTGCCGGTCGTTGGCCGAACGGTCGCCGTCCAGGGAGACGCCGACCCGGATCTCGTGGGCGACGAGGACGTCGGCGATCTCGGGGGTGAGCAGCACCCCGTTGGACTGCATCCGCAGGTCGAGCCGGGCCACCGGGGTGATGGTCCGGCGCAGGGTGTCGGCGGTGGCGGCGAGCCGGGCCGCGCCGGCGAGTAGCGGCTCTCCGCCGTGCAGGACCACCCGGACGGTGCCGAGCCGGTGGTCGGCGGCGTGTTCGGCGATGCGCCGCGCGGTGGCCTCGACCGTGTCGGGCGTCATCAACCGGGGCTGACGACGCCACGACTGGTCGGGGTGTTCGTAGACGTAGCAGTGGTCACAGGACAGGTCGCATCGGCTGGTCAGCTTGAGGACGTACTGGCTGAGCGGGGCGACCGGAGGCACGGGCGGGTCGACCAGGTCAGACCGTCGAGCCGAAGGAGGCGACGTCGACCCGGGTCGGGTGGGCCGCCCGGCGGTCGTCGATGCGGGCCACGGCGACGGCCCGGTCGACCGGGATCTGGCCGAGTGGCGTACGCCGCACGTCGCTCATCGGCGCCGGGAACGGATCGGACAGGCGTTGGGTGCGGTCCACGTGGGGCCCCATTTCGTGTCGGGAGTGGACGGAGGTCCGTCCACGTCGACGGCCAATCACAGATATCGATGATGCTATCCGCCACAGCGCGTCATGTCACTGCTGCGCAGCGCCATCTTCCTCGATCATCTTGGCCATCCAGGCGGCGTTGGACTGGGCGATGATCCGCTCGACCTCGGCCACGAGCGCGTCGTCGTCGGTCCAGCCCAGGCCGGCCGCGCGGGTCGTCCGCAACCGGGTCAGCTGGTCGGCCGTCCGGGCGTACTCCAGGTGCTGCTGCTCGAAACGCTGGGCCGCCCCGTAGCCGACCAGCGCCGTGGTGACCACCGCGGCCACCCCCACCCAGGCGGTCAGGCCCCACCCGTCGCCCAGCACCCCGGCGGCGGCGGAGAGCAGTGCGGCCAGCACGGTCAGCCCGGTCGTGGCCCGGCCGATGCGCCCGGCGGACCGGCCGGCCCGCCGGGCGGCCGGCAGGTAGTAGCCCTCGACCTGCCGCTGCACCCGTTCGACGAGGTAGCTCGGCACGTCGGAGACGGGCGGTAGCGGACGCCGCCCCGCCGCGACGTCGAGGGTGTGTCCGACCAGGTCGCCGCCGTCGGCCAGGAGCAGGTCGTGGCGGCGCAGCAGGACGGCGTCGGCATCGGCGTCGGCGTACGGGGCGACGCGGGCGAGGTAGCGGTGCAGTTCCGCCTTCATCGCCTCGGAGGTCGCGCGGAACCGGGTCCAGGCCGCCACCGCGTCCCGGGAGGCCGCGCGGCCGGCCACCGGCACCAGCAGCAGGGACGTGGCGGCGACGAGTGCCAGCACCCGACCGGCGGTGGGCGCGGGCTCGGCCAGTCGGGCCGCCGCGGTGCCGGCGACGGCGGCGGTGACGGTGAACGCGGCGACCAGCCGTCGTCCCCTGGTGATCCGTCGCTTGGCCCGTCGGGCGGCCTGCGACCAGATGCCCTGCCTCCGCCACACCTCGGCGGCGGCGAGAGTTCCGTCGATGTCCGGCACGCCCCGAATGGTAGGTGACCCGCGCATCCGACTCGTGCCCGCTGCGCCGAGCACGACGGACATGACGACGTTGTCGTACTGCTGGTCGACCGGGTGTATGCGCATCGGCCGCGCGTTCCGGCGAAAACGATCAACTGGGGCGGCCGACCGGACAGGATCCGGAAAGGACGACCTGTTCAGGGCGGGGTGCATGACGGTCGTTCATCGAGCGGCAACAGTCGTACCGACGACAGTGTCCGATGGTTGCCCCGGTCAACCCATTGATATGGGTGCCTACCCGTGTGATCGTGCCTCCAGTGGTCGCCAACCCCCGGCGACCTGCGACGGACAGTCACCCCCACCGGGCCGCCGGCAGCCCGGAGACCGCCCGACGCAACCACGCCTCAGTGCAGCATCGGCGCGCGACCCCACCGGGTCTCGCAGCGCCGCCCGAGAACAGGAGCACCCCCCTTGAAGCTCTCACCCCGCCTCGTCGCGCTCTCCGGCGCGGTCGCGGCCGGCCTGATCGCCGCGGGCACCACCGCAGCGGTACAGGCCGCGCCCTCCCACCCCGCCCCCGACCCCGCCCAGGCCCGCGCCGCCGCCGTCGGCGCAGCCGGCTCGCTGGTCGCCAGCCGCCCCGGTTACCTGCACGCCAGCGCCGACGACGCGTTCGTGCAGCGGCCGGTCATCTCCTCCGAGGGCATGCAGTACGTGCCGTACGAACGCACCTACCGGGGCCTGCCCGTGGTTGGCGGCGACTTCGTCCTGGCGACCACCGCCACCGGGGAGGTCACCTACGCCTCCGTCGCCCAGCAGCAGAGCATCGGCGACCTGTCGACCACACCGAAGCTCACCACCACGGCGGCCGAGCGGATCGCCCGCGCCCAACTGCGCAAGGTCACCGGTGTCGAGGGCACCACGCTGGTCGTGCACACCCTCGGCGCCCGGCCCGCGCTGGCCTGGGAGACCACCGTCACCGGCACCGGCGCGGACGGCCCCAGCCGGCTGACCGTCGACGTGGACGCCGTCACCGGCGCGGTGCTGGGCACCCAGGAACACGTCGTCCGGGGCACCGGCACCGGGGCGTGGAACGGCCCGGTCACCCTGACCACCACCCAGTCCGGCAGCACCTACTCGCTGAAGGACCCGGGCACCACCAACCTGAGCTGCCAGGACGCCGCGAACAACACCACCTTCTCCGGCCCGGACGACGTCTGGGGCAACGGCACCGGTACCAGCAAGGAGACCGGCTGCGTCGACGCGCTGTTCTCGGCGCAGACCGAGCACAAGATGCTGTCGCAGTGGCTGGGGCGCAACGGCGCGAACGGCAGCGGCGGCGCGTGGCCCATCCGGGTCGGCCTCAACGACCAGAACGCCTACTACGACGGCAGCCAGGTGCAGATCGGCAAGAACACCGCCGGGCAGTGGATCGGCTCGCTCGACGTGGTGGCCCACGAGATCGGCCACGGCATCGACGACACCACCCCCGGCGGCATCTCCCGGGGCAACACCCAGGAGTTCGTCGCCGACACCTTCGGCGCGGCCACCGAGTGGTTCGCCAACGAGCCGTCCACCTACGACGCGCCGGACTTCCTCGTCGGCGAGAAGATCAACCTGGTCGGCAGCGGGCCGATCCGCAACATGTACAACCCGTCCGCGCTCGGCGACGCCAACTGCTACTCCAGCAGCATCCCGAGCCAGGAGGTGCACGCGGCGGCCGGCCCCGGTAACCACTGGTTCTACCTGCTGGCCATGGGCAGCAACCCGACCAACGGGCAGCCGACCAGCCCGACCTGCAACAGCAGCACCGTGACCGGTCTGGGCATCCAGAAGGCCATCAAGATCATGTACAACGCGATGCTGCTCAAGACGACCACCTCGTCGTACCTGAAGTACCGCACCTGGACGTTGCAGGCCGCCAAGACCCTCTACCCGGGCAGCTGCACCGAGTTCAACACGGTCAAGGCCGCCTGGGACGCGGTGAGCGTGCCGGCCCAGTCCGCCGACCCGACCTGCACCGGCGGCACCCCGACGCCCACCCCGACGGCGACCTCCACCCCGACGCCCACCCCGACCTCGGGCGGCTGCTCGGGCCAGAAGCTGACCAACCCCGGCTTCGAGTCCGGCGGCACCGGCTGGACCGCCACCTCGGGCGTGATCACCTCGTCGGCCAGCCAGGCCGCGCACGGTGGCTCGTACAAGGCGTGGCTCAACGGGTACGGCTCGACCCACACCGACACCGTCACCCAGTCGGTGAGCATCCCGGCCGGTTGCCGGGCCACCCTGTCCTTCTGGCTGCACATCGACACGGCCGAGTCGGGCAGCACGGCGTACGACAAGTTGACCGTCAAGGCCGGCAGCACCACCCTGGCGACGTACTCCAACGTCAACGCCGCCAGCGGCTACGTGCAGCGCAGCTTCGACGTGTCGGCGTCGGCCGGCAGCACCGTCACCATCTCGTTCAGCGGGGTGGAGGACAGCAGCCTCCAGACGTCCTTCGTGGTGGACGACACCGCGCTCACCCTGAGCTGACCCCCACACTGCCGGCAGCGGCCGGTCGTCGCCACCCGCGACGGCCGGCCGTCGGCGTGTCCACCCCCACCCGCTCCTCCGGCATCCCGGGCAGGCCCCGGTCCCTCTCCGGCATCCAGGGTCGGCCCGGGTCCACCTCAGGCATCCAGGGTCGGCCCGGATCCACCTCCGGCATCCCGGGCCGGCCCGGGTCGGCTCACCGGCCGACCTGAAGCCGGTTCCCCGCCGGCACCCGTGGCTGCGGGTCGAATACAGCTCCACTGCTCGCGTCTGCAAGGGCGTTACCCGCTTCCGGGCCGCAGACGCGGGCCATTAAGGTGACCGGGTGAGCGTGTTCCGGATCAGTGAGGCAGCCGAGTTGCTCGGCGTCAGCGCCGACACCGTGCGGCGCTGGGTCGACGCCGGCCGGCTGCCCGCCCATCGCGACGACCACGGCCACCGGCTCGTCGACGGGGTGGAACTGGCCGGCTTCGTCCGCGCCCAGTCCGCCGGCCCGGACGAGGGTGCCGAGTTCTCCTCGGCCCGCAACCGGCTGCGTGGGATCGTCACCGCCGTCGTCCGGGACACCGTGATGGCCCAGGTCGACATCCAGGCCGGACCGTTCCGGATCGTCTCGCTGATGAGCCGGGAGGCGGTCGACGAGCTGGGACTCCAGGTCGGCTCGGTGGCCGTCGCGGTGATCAAGTCGACCACCGTCGTGGTGGAGCGGCCCGCGCCCACCGGCCCGGCCAGGGGAAGGGCCCAGCCATGACCCACCCCGCTGCCGGTCCCGTCGCGACCGGTCCGACCACCGACCCGCACCGCGCCGCCCACCCCGTCGCGACCGGTCCGACCACCGACCCGCACCGCGGCGGCGGCGCGGTCGGCCGACGGGTCCGCACCGTCGTCGGCCTACTCATCGCGGTCTCCCTCGTACTGGCCGGTTGCGGCGTCGACAGCACCGGACCGGCCGACGACGGGGACCTGACCGGCCCGGTGACCGTCTTCGCCGCCGCGTCGCTGACCGAACCGTTCACCACCCTCGGCCGACGGTTCGAAGCCGAGCACCCGGGCAGCACGGTGACCTTCAACTTCGCCGGCAGCTCCGCGCTGGCCACCCAGATCACCCAGGGTGCGCCGGCCGACGTGTTCGCCTCGGCCGCCCCGAGGAACATGGCCACCGTCACCGACGCCGGGCACGCCGCCGGCACCCCCACCGTCTTCGCCCGCAACCAGCTCGTCATCGCCGTACCGCAGGGCAATCCGCAGCGGCTGGCCGGGCTGGCCGACCTGACCCGGCCGGGGTTGAAGGTCGCGCTGTGCGCCGCCCAGGTGCCGTGCGGGGCGGCGGCGACCACCGCGCTGGACCGGGCCGGCGTCCGGGTCACCCCGGTCACCCTCGAACAGGATGTCAAGGGGGCACTGGCCAAGGTGAAACTCGGCGAGGTCGACGCGGCGCTGGTCTACCGCACCGACGCCCGGTCGGCCGACCGGGAGATCGACGGCATCGAGTTCCCCGAGTCCGCGCAGGCCGTCAACGACTACCCGATCGTGGTGCTGGCCGACGCGCCGCACCCGACGGCCGCCCGGGCCTTCGTCGAGCTGGTCCGCTCCGCAGCCGGCCGGACCGTCCTCACCGACGCCGGATTCCAACCGCCGGCAGGCCCGTGACCACCCGTACCCGCCGACGCGGCACCGGTCAACGGGTACCGGTCGCGCTGCTCGTACCCGCCGCCCTCGGGTTGCTGTTCCTGGTGCTGCCGCTGGGCGGTCTACTGCTGCGCACCCCGTGGACCGCGCTGGGACCGCGCCTCACCGCACCCGGGGTGCTCACCGCGCTGCGGCTGTCCGTGCAGTGCGCCACCCTCGCCACGCTGCTCTGCCTCGCGCTGGGCGTACCCCTGGCGTGGCTGCTGGCCCGGGTGGAGTTTCCCGGCCGGCGGTGGGTGCGGGCGTTGGTCACCGTGCCCCTGGTGCTGCCACCGGTGGTCGGCGGGGTGGCGCTGCTGCTGGTCTTCGGCCGGCGCGGGCCGGTCGGCGGCTGGCTCGACGCCACCTTCGGGGTCACGCTGCCGTTCACCACCACCGGCGTGGTGCTCGCCGAGGCGTTCGTGGCGATGCCGTTCCTGATCATCGCGGTGGAGGGGGCGCTGCGCGGCGTCGACCACCGCTACGAGGAGGCCGCCGCCACCCTCGGCTCGGGCCGGTGGACGACCTTCACCCGGGTCACCCTCCCGCTGGTCGCCCCCGGCGTCGCCGCCGGGGCGGTGCTGTGCTGGGCCCGCGCGCTCGGCGAGTTCGGTGCGACCATCACCTTCGCCGGCAACTACCCGGGCCGCACCCAGACCATGCCGCTCGCGGTCTACCTGGCCCTGGAGACCGACGTGGAGGCCGCCGTCGTGCTCAGCCTGGTGCTGCTGACCGTGTCGGTGCTGATCCTCGCCGGGCTGCGCGACCGGTGGATCACCGGCCCGTGACCGCCCCGCTGCTGGACGGCCACCTGGTCGTCGACCGGGCCGGCTTCCGACTGGACGTCCGGCTGCACGTCGCCGCCGGGGAGGTGGTCGCGCTGCTCGGGCCCAACGGCGCCGGCAAGACCACCGCGCTGCGCGCCCTCGCCGGGTTGCAGCCGCTCGACGCCGGCCGGCTGCGCCTCGACTCGGTGGTGCTGGACCAGCCGGACGCCCGGCGGTTCGTCCGGCCCGAGCGGCGACCGGTCGGCGTGGTGTTCCAGGACTACCTGCTCTTCCCGCACCTGAACGCCCGGGACAACGTGGCCTTCGGCCCCCGCCGGCAGGGCCTGCCCCGACGGGCCGCCCGGGAACGGGCCATCGCCTGGTTGGACCGGGTCGGCCTGGCCGCGCACGCCGGACGCCGACCCTGGCAGCTCTCCGGTGGGCAGGCCCAGCGGGTGGCGCTGGCCCGGGCGCTCGCCGTACACCCGGCTCTGCTGCTGCTCGACGAGCCACTGGCCGCGCTCGACGCCCGCACCCGGCTGGACACCCGGGCCGAACTGCACCGCCACCTCGCCGACCACGCCGGGGCGGCGGTGCTGGTCACCCACGACCCGCTGGACGCCCTGGCGCTGGCCGACCGGCTGGTCATCGTCGAGGACGGCCGGGTGGTCCAGGAGGGCGACGCCGCCACGGTGACCACCCGGCCCCGCACCGACTACGTGGCCCGACTCGTCGGGCTGAACCTGCACCGGGGCCGGGCCGACGGCAGGCACGTCCACCTGGGCGACGGGTTCGCCGTGCCGACCGCCCACCAGCTCGACGGCGACGCCTTCGTGGTCTTCGCACCCACCGCCGTCACCCTGCACCCGCACCGACCCGACGGCGACGCCCCGCACACCTGGCCGGCCACCGTCGCCGGGGTGCACCGGCACGGCGACCACCTGCGGGTGCAGCTCACCGGGGCGGTCAGCACCGTCGCCGACGTCACCCCGGCCGCCGCCGCCGGGCTGCGGCTGCTCCCCGGGCAGCAGGTCTGGGCGAGCGTCCAGACCGCCGCGACGCGCGTCTACCCGGTCTGAGCGCCATCCCGGTCGGCGACCGTGCTCTCTCCCGCCGGGGCGTGCGACGGCGGGCCGGCACGGCGACGGGCGGTGCCCGGGAGAAGACCGGGCACCGGCTTCTCGGGCGACATGCCGACTCCTGTCCACCGACGGATCTCGTACTAGGGTGACGGCAGGTGTGCCGGGAAGACTGGTCGGCGTGCGGTAGCCCATGCCCGAAACACCTTCGAGGAGTCGCCGTGCGCGCCAAGGACCTGGCGGTGCCGTTTCCCACGATCGCCCTCGACGCCCCGGTGCTGGAGGCTGCCCGGCTGCTCGCCGGGCACAACCTACCCGGGCTGATCGTCGTCGACGCCGCCGGTCGTCCCGTCGCGGTGCTGCCCGGCACCCAGGTGCTGCGTCTGGTCATCCCCGGCTACTGCCGGGAGGATCCGACGCTGGCCCGGATGATCGACGAGCCGTCGGCGGATGTCTTCCTGCGTGGGGCGGAGGGTCGTTCCGTGGCTGAGCTGCTGCCCCGTGAGCAGCCGGGACCGCCCGTCGTCGAACCGCAGGCCACCGTCCTGGAGGTCGCTGCGGTGATGGCCCAGAAACGCAGCCCACTGGTCGCGGTCGCGGCCCGGGGCGCGGCGGTGACGGGCGGCATCACCCTGGACGCCCTGCTCGACCGGATGCTGGGCACGGCGTGAGCGGCCTGGCCTGGACGGCGGTGGCCGTCTTCACCGTCGCGTACGTGCTGATCGCCACCGAGAAGATCCACCGGGTGGCCGCCGCCCTCGGCGGCGCGGCGGTGATGTTCCTGATCGGGGCAACCGACACCGAACACGCCTTCTTCTCCGAGCGGTCCGGCATCGACTGGAACGTCATCTTCCTGCTCATCGGCATGATGCTCATCGTCGCGGTACTCAAACGCACCGGTGCTTTCGAGTACGTCGCCGTGTGGGCGGCCAAGCGCGCCCAGGGGCGACCGTTTCGGGTCATGGTGATCCTGGTGCTGATCACCGCCGTCGCCTCGGCGGCCCTGGACAACGTCACCACCGTGCTGCTCATCGCCCCGGTGACCTTCCTGGTGTGTGAACGCCTGGACGTGCCGGCGGTGCCGTTCCTCATCGCCGAGGCGATGGCGTCGAACATCGGCGGCACCTCCACCCTGGTCGGCGACCCGCCGAACATCATCATCGGCAGCCGGGGCGGGCTGAGCTACAACGACTTCCTGATCCACCTCGCCCCGCTGGTGGTGCTGCTGCTGGTGGTCTTCCTGGGCCTGTGCCGGGTGCTGTTCCGGCGGGCTTTCCGCTACGACCCGACCCGTGCCGCGCAGATCGCCTCGCTGCGGGAGAAGGACGCGATCCGGGACCCCCGGCTGCTCATCCTCGGGCTGGCGGTACTCGGCGCGGTGACCGCCGCGTTCGTCCTGCACACCACCCTGCACCTCGAACCGGCGGTGGTCGCCCTGCTCGGCGGGCTGCTGCTGCTCGCGTTGTCCCGCCTCGACGCCGGGGAGGTCAGCCGGGACGTGGAGTGGCCCACCCTGGTCTTCTTCGCCGGCCTGTTCATCATGGTCGGCGCGCTGGTCAACACCGGGGTGGTCGAGCAGATCTCCCGGGCCGCGATCGACGCCACCGCCGACCGGCTGCTGCCCGCCACGATGGTGCTGCTGTGGGGATCGGCCGCGTTGTCGGCGATCGTCGACAACATCCCCTACGTCGCCACCATGAGCCCGGTCGTCGCCGACATGGTCAACGCCAACGGCGACACCGCCCAGTCCCGGGTGCTCTGGTGGGCGTTGGCCCTCGGCGCCGACCTGGGTGGCAACGCCACCGCCGTCGGTGCCTCCGCCAACGTCGTGGTGCTGGGACTGGCCGAACGCGCCGGGCAGCGGATCACCTTCTGGCAGTTCACCCGGTACGGGCTGATCGTGACCCTGGTCACGGTGGGGCTGGCCGTGCCGTACCTGTGGCTGCGTTACTTCGTGCTGGCCTGAGCATCGTCGGTGTCGCCGGTCCGGTCGGGCCCGTCTCCCGGTCCCGACCGGGAGACGGGCGAGGGGCGAACGGCCCGCCGCCACCGGTGCACCACCCCGTGCCACGCTGGCGCCTCCCGGGCCTCGTCGAAGGCGCGCGCCACCACCACGTCGGTGGAGGAGTGCGCCAGGATCGAGATGACGATGGTCAGCGCGACCAGGTGGAACACCTCGTCACCGGCGGCGATGCCGGACTCCAGGACCAGCAGTCCGTAGACGACCGAGGCGAACCCCTTGGGTCCGAACCACATCGCGGCGGCCTGCTCGCGCAGGCTCAGCCCCGAGCGCAGGAAGGAGATCCACAACGCGAGTGGGCGGGCCACCACGATGGCCAGCACCGCGAAGACCCAGCCGGCCCAGGAGATCTCGCCGAGGAACTCCACCGAGATCAGCGCCCCGAACACCAGCAGTGCGGCCAGCTTGAGCAGCTCGGCGACATTCTCCCCGAAGTGCTCGAACGCGGCCCGTTCCCGGGGCCCGAACGTGGCCACCGTGATGCCGGCAGCGAAAGCGGCCAGGAACAGGTTGCCGTGGGTGACCTTGCCCAGCGCCAGCACGAGCAGACCGATGGCGACCCCGTTGAGCGGCGCGTACGCCGCCGAAGCGGCGAACCACCGGGTCCGCTCCAACGCGATCGCCGCCAGCGGCACCAGCACCCCGATCAGCAACCCCACCGCCAACTCGGTGCCCAACTCCCCCAGGTGCAGGTCGTCCGAGCCGGCCGCGACCGCGAGCAGCACCACCACGAACGGCAGCGCCAGGCCGTCGTTGACACCGGACTCGACGTTGAGCAGGTGCCGCAGCCGGGCCGGTACCTTGTCGTTGCCGACCAGCGCGGCGGCGAACACCGGGTCGGTGGGGGCCAGGATCGCGCCGATCAGCAACGCCTCCGGCCAGTCCAGCCCGGCCACGTAGTGCGCCAGCACCGCCGTCACCAGCAGGGTCAGTGGCAGACCCCAGCCGAGCGCGCGGCCCGGCAGCCGCCAGGCCGCGCGCAGGTCGGCCCAGCCGACCCGCATCCCGTCGGTGAACAGCACCGCGAACAACGCCAGCTCGGCCAGTTGCGCCACGATCGGCGAGTCGGCCCGCAGGTGCAGCACCCCGCCGGTGTCCTCACCGAGCAGGAACCCGGCGACCAGGAACAGCGCCGCGGTGGAAAGGATGGTCCGGTGGGCCAACGCGGAAACCAGCACTGCGGCGAGCAGGACGGCGGCGAAGCAGAGCAGCAGCACGGCGAGACCTTCCAGGGGCACGGACCAGCACGGTGCCGACCAGACTTCCCGGCGCTCCTCGGATCGCCGTGATCATAGCGACCAGGTGGGGGCACCGCTGCGATGGCCGGGTCACCGCCCGGTGGGCCGCTCCGACTCCGGTTCGAAGACGTCCGGTACACCGTCGCGGTCCAGATCGATGCTCTCCGCGTCGTGCACCCGCCGGTAGACGCGTCCCCGGGCGCGCAGGATGACGCTGGCCAGCAGCGCAGACAGCAGTGAGCCGGCGAGTACGGCGATCTTGGCATGGTCGTCCCGCTCACTGCCGAGGCCGAAGGCGAGCTCCCCGATCAGCAGCGAGACGGTGAAACCGATCCCGCCGAGCAGTGCGAGGCCGAGCACGTCGAGCCAGTTGAGGCCCTCGTCGAGGTCGGCGCGGGTGAACCGGGACACCAGCCAGGTCGCGATCAGGATGCCGACCGGCTTGCCGACGATCAGGCCGACGACGATGCCGATCGCGACCCGGTCGGTCAACGCGGTGGCCAGGCCGGCGAGGCCGCCGACGGTGACGCCGGCGGAGAGGAACGCGAAGATCGGAACGGCGATCCCGGCGGAGATCGGCCGGACCCGGTGCTCGAAGTGTTCAGCCAGGCCGGGGCCGGCGTCCGGGCCACCGGCCGCCGCGCTGCGGACCACCGGCACGGTGAAGGCGAGCATGACGCCGGCCACCGTGGCGTGCACGCCCGACTCGTGCACCAGCACCCAGGTGAGGGCGGCCAGGGGCAGCAGCAGCCACCAGGACCGGACGCGACGCTGCACCAGGAACGCGAAGGCGGCGAGCGGCAGCAACGCGCCCAGCAGCGGGCCGACGGACAGGTCCGAGGTGTAGAAGACCGCGATGATCATGATGGCGAGCAGGTCGTCGACCACCGCCAGGGTGAGCAGGAAGGTCCGCAGCGCCGACGGCAGGAACCGGCCCACCACGGCGAGCACCGCCAGGGCGAAGGCGATGTCGGTGGCGGTCGGAATGGCCCAGCCCCGGCCGGCGTCGGTACCCGCGCCGGCGGCGATCACGTAGTAGAGGACGGCGGGCACGACGACCCCGCCGACCGCCGCCGCCACCGGCACCGCAGCCCGCCGGGGATCGCGCAGGTCACCGGCGACGAACTCGCGCTTGAGTTCCAGACCGGCCACGAAGAAGAAAACGGCCAGCAGACCGTCGGCGGCCCAGGTGGCGAGGCTGAGATCCAGGTGCAGCGCCGCCGGGCCGACGGTGAGGTCCCGTAGCGCCTGGTACTGCTCCGACCAGGGAGTGTTGGACCAGACCAGGGCGATCAACGCCCCGACGAGCAGGAGTGCCCCGCCGACGGTCTCCTTGCGGAGAATGGTGGAGATGCGGCTGGTCTCGCCCCACGAGCGGCGGGCGAACAGGCTGGTACGGCGCCGGTCGGCGTCGGTCACGGAAACTCCTCGTCGGCAGGGGTCGCGTCATCCATCGCCGACCAGACTTCCCGGCACACCAGCACCCACCCTATCCACCATCGCGGCGAACACATCGACGTTCGCGGACATGGCACGGGCACCCGGGCACCGTCAGTACCCGGCGGCGGCACGTCGAACCATCCGCCGGGCCTCGTCGCGCGGCACACCCGTGGCCCGCAGCAGGTCGTTGGCGACCGTCCGCAGCTGGGACACGACGATGGTGCCGGAGAAACCGACCTCCTGCCGGCAGGCGGCACCGGCCGCCCGGACGGCGTCGAGCACCCGTTCCCGGGCGTGCACCGGCTCGCGGGTGCCGAGGAACTCCCCACGCAGCAGCCGGACCGCCTCCCCGAGATCCGTCACGGCGACGGGCAGCTCGGCCGGCACCGGCTCGTCGTCGCGCAGCGCGGTGCCGATCCGGCGGACCAGGGAGCGGCTGTTGCGGAAGGCCCGGTCCAGGTGGTCGGCGCCCTGCCGGTAGGCGCTGAGCGCCCGGCGTCGCCGCCAGCGCACCGGGGAGAGCCGGACCACCTCGTCGGCGGCCTCGATCACCTCGCCGAGCCGGCGCAGTTCCGGCTCGGCGTCGCGCATCCGGTCCAGGACTTCCTCGACCGCGTCGGCGTCCCGGTCCGCCAACGCCCGTCCGGAGGCGGTCAGGTCCTGGGCGAACAGGTCCAACGCCGGGCCGGCCACCCGGCGCACGGTGCGCAGCGGATGCAGGGGGACCAGCACGAGCACCACCAACAGGCCCACCGCGCCGCCGATCAACGCGTTGAGCGTGCGGGGCAGTTCCAGGTCCGGCGCGGTCGGTGTGAGCGTGGCGATCAGCACCGCCGTACCGCCGGCCTGGGTCATCAGCGCGCCGGTGCCCCGGATCAGTACCGCCACGGTGATCGCCAGGAAGACGATCACGCCGGTCTGCCAGGGGCCGGTGCCGAGCAGCAGGATGAGCAGGTCGCCGACGAGGATGCCGAGTACGACACCGACGATCAGTTCGACGGTGCGCCGGGCCCGGTTGCCCAACGCGGCGGCGATCACACCGACGGCGGCGGCCGGTGCGAAGGTCGGCTCCGCGTTGCCCAGCACCTCCCGGGCCAGCACCCAGGCCAGCGCCGCCGCCAGCCCGGCCTGCACCGCGACGATCAGGTACGTCTGCAACCGGCGGTGCGAGTCCCGCCCCGCGGCGAAGATCTGGTTGCCGAGCCGGGTCACCGCCGGCCGCCCCTCGACCGCCCGGCCCGGAAAAGGCAGGCACCCGGCGGCCCGGGGCGGCCACCGACGAACCTGCCGGCGTTCACGCCGGGTACGCCATCGTGGTGGCCAGCGCCAGCGCACCGGGCAACCGGGTATCCTGACGCAGGAACTGCACCACCACCGGCACCGGCGAGCGCAGCAGGCAGCCGTACGGGCGGTCGAGGCGGACCGCCTCCGGATCGATCAGGTCGTTGAGGCGTACGTGTCGGATCCGGCGGGCGGCCACGGTGATCCGGTACGGCCCGACCGGTTCGGCGTCCTCGTAGTAGAGGTCGAACTCCACGTCGGCGTCGGTCGGTGTGGCGTTGAGCACACAGAGCTGGTCGAAACCGGTGAACTGCGGCTCCTCCCCGCTGCCCGGGAACGGGATGTGCCCGCCCGGCACCACCCACACCCGCGCCCCGACGTCCGGGGTCACACCGGCTCCAGCAGCCGGGCCAGGTCCGGGGTGAGGAACACCCCGTCCGGGTCGAGCCGGCGGCGGGCCGCCTGGAAGTCGTCCCACCGGGGGTAGAGCGGGCGCAGCTCCCGGGCGCTCAGCCAGTGCTTCTTGCCCCAGTGCGGCCGCCCACCGTACTGACGGAACACCGCCTCCATGTCCCGGAAGTACTCCTCGTAGGGCAGGCCGGCGTTCTGCAGACAGGCGATGGTGGTGGTGGGCCGGCCGTGGGCGTTGCTCAACCAGATGTCGTCGGCGGCGACGGTGCGCACCAGCACCCGCCAG
This sequence comes from Micromonospora sp. NPDC049081, assembly GCF_040648835.1. Taxonomy (NCBI): domain Bacteria; kingdom Bacillati; phylum Actinomycetota; class Actinomycetes; order Micromonosporales; family Micromonosporaceae; genus Micromonospora; species Micromonospora sp. NPDC049081. Next base: position 25,274 of record NZ_JBEZEK010000030.1, read on the forward strand.
GCGGCCACCCGCCGGTGCCGGACCATGATCCGGCGGCGTACCTCGGCGAAGCAGGCCGGGAACGCCTCCGACGGCAGCATGTACTCGATCTCCTCGAAGCGCAGCGCCCGGTCCCGGGGGATGGTCCGGTGGGTGGGGCCCACCTCGTTCTCCCGGGTCCGCGCCGGTGCGGTGCCGGCGCTGTCCCACACCCCCTGCTCCACCGGCGGCCGGTCGGCCCGGTTCATGGTGCGCACCTGTGTCTGGTCGCTGCGCGGATACCAGTAGAAGTCCATGTTGCGGTTGGTGTGCTGCAACTCGGCCAGGTGGTCGAGGGTCCAGTCGAGCCGGGCGCACCAGGTACGGCGGCGCAGGTCGTAGCGGGGCTGCACGTCCAGGGTCAGCCGGGTGACCACCCCCAGCGCGCCGAGCGACAGTCGCACCGCCGGCAGCAGCTCAGGGTGCTGCTCGGCGTCGACGTCCAGCACCTCGCCGGTGCCGGTGACCAGTCGCGCCCCGACGACCTGGGTGCTGAGGTTGCCGAAGCCCAGGCCGGTGCCGTGGGTGCCGGTGGCGGTGGCCCCCGCGATCGACTGGTAGTCGACGTCACCCAGGTTGTCCATGGCCAGCCCGGCGTCGTAGAGCCCCTCCCCCAGTGCCCGCAGCTTCGTGCCGCCCAGCACGGTGGCCCGGTCGCCGTCCTCGGCCAGCACCCCGGCCAACCGGTCCAGGCTGAGCAGCACGCCGTCGGTGCGCACCAGCGGGCTCGACGAGTGACCGGAGCCGACGGGGCGTACCGTCGCGCCGGTTTCGCGGGCCCGCCGCACCAGCCGGCACACCTCGGCCTCGTCGGTCGGCTGCGCGTGCCGGGCCGGGGTGAAGGTGAGGCTGCCGGACCAGTTGACGAACGCGTCTGTCACGGCACCGCCTCCTGCTCGCCGGGCTCCGCGCTTACCCGGCGTCCGGGCGGCTACACGCCGGCCGTCGGACGGAGTCGGCCGACGGGGTCGGCCGGACGCCGGTCCCGGCCGGGCACCTCCCGGCCGGGACCGTGCCGGATCAGAGGGTACGGGCCAACCGGTCGGCGAGCAGCCGGGCGAACCGGGCCGGGTCGGCCAGGTCGCCCCCCTCGGCGAGCAACGCCGTGCCGTAGACCAACTCGGCGGTCTCGGTCAGCCCGGACGTGTCGTCGCCCCGCTGGTGGGCGACGCGCAGGGCGCTGACCAGCGGGTGGGTCGGGTTGAGCTCGAGGATGCGCTTGACCGGGGGCAACTCCTGCCCCATCGCCCGGTACATCTTCTCCAGGGTCGGGGTGATGTCGTGGGCGTCGCCGACGACGCACGCCGGCGAGGTGGTCAGCCGGGAGGACAGCCGGACCTCCTTGACCGTGTCGGCGAGCGCCCCGCCGAGGAAGGTGAGCAGCTCGGCGTACTCCTTGTTCTGCTGTTCCCGGGCGACCTCGGTGTCCTTGCGTTCCTCCTCGGTCTCCAGGTCGACCTCGCCCTTGGCGATGGAGCGCAGCGGCTTGCCGTCGAACTGGCCGACCCGCTCCACCCACACCTCATCGACCGGGTCGGTGAGCAGCAGCACCTCGAAGCCCTTGGCCCGGAATGCCTCCAGGTGCGGCGAGTTCTCCAGCATGGTGCGGCTCTCGCCGGTGGCGTAGTAGATCTCGCCCTGGCCGTCCTTCATCCGCGCCACGTACCCGCCCAGCGTGGTGGGCTCGGTGTCGTGGTGGGTGGAGGCGACCGAGACCAGCTCCAGGATCGTCTCGGTGTTGTCCGGGTCCTCCAGCAGACCCTCCTTGACCACCCGGCCGAACTCACCCCAGAAGGTGGCGAACCGCTCCGGGTTGCCGGTGCGCATGTCCTTGACCGTGGCGAGCACCTTGCGGACCAGCCGGCGACGGACGATCTGGATCTGCCGGTCCTGCTGGAGGATCTCCCGGGAGATGTTGAGCGACAGATCGTGCGCGTCCACCACGCCCTTGACGAAGCGCAGGTAGTTCGGCATCAGCGCCGCGCAGTCGTCCATCACGAAGACCCGCTTGACGTAGAGCTGCACCCCGCGCCGGCCGTCGGCCTGGTAGAGGTCGTACGGTGCGTGCGCGGGCAGGAACAGCAGCGCCTCGTACTCGAAGGTGCCCTCCCCCCGCATGTGGATGGTCTCCAGCGGGTCGGTCCAGTCGTGGCTGACGTGCCGGTAGAAGTCCCGGTACTCCTCCTCGGCGACCTCGTCGCGCGGACGCGCCCAGAGCGCCTTGCGGGAGTTGAGGGTCTCCTCGGTGGGTTCGCCGCCGTCGACGCCCGGCACGGTGGTGCGGATCGGCCAGGCGATGAAGTCCGAGTACCGCTTGACGATCTGCCGGACCGTGGCGAGGTCGGCGTAGTCGTGCAGGTTGTCCTCGTCGTCGGCGGGCTTGAGGTGCACGGTGACCGAGGTGCCCTGCGGGGCGTCGTCGACCGTCTCCACCACGTACGTGCCCTCGCCGCTGGACTCCCAGCGGGTGCCCTCGGTCTGCCCGGCCCGCCGGGTGAGCAGGGTGACCCGGTCGGCGACCATGAACGTCGAGTAGAACCCGACGCCGAACTGGCCGATCAGCTCGTTGCCCGCGTTGTCCTTGGACTCCTTGAGCTTGCGCAGCAGCTCGGCGGTGCCGGAACGGGCGATGGTGCCGATCAGCGACACGACATCCTCGCGGGACATCCCGACGCCGTTGTCCCGCACGGTCAGGCTCCGGGTGTCCGGGTCGATCACCAGCTCGATGTGCAGGTCGGTGGTGTCCACGTCGAGGTCGGAGTCGACAAGCGACTCCAGCCGGAGCTTGTCCAACGCGTCGGAGGCGTTGGAGATCAACTCGCGCAGGAAGATGTCCTTGTGCGAATAGATGGAGTGCACCATCAGTTGCAGCAGCTGGCGTGTCTCCGCCTGGAATTCCAGCGTCTCGGTCCGACTGCTCACACCAACCTCCTCGTACGGTGGGCCAGATCCGCGCAACAGGATACGAGGTACCGTGGCGGCCCGGTCACGCCCGGTCGTCGTCCCGACGAACCAGCAGGCAGGCCTGCGGGGTACGTTCGGTGGCGCCGGCGAACTCCTGCGGGGCCCGGCACATCCGGGCCTGCTCCGGCAGCCCCGCGGCGCGCAGCAACGCCGCCACGTGGTCCGGGCTGCGGCGACGGAACGCCAGGGAGACCGGGTCACCCCACGCCTCGGTGTAGCGCACCGTCTCGTCGCCGACCTGGAAGGCGAGCAGGGCGTGCCCACCGGGGGCGAGGACCCGGTGGAACTCGGCGAACACCCGGGGCAGCCACTCGTCGGGCACGTGGATGACGCTGTACCAGGCGACCAGCCCGGCCAGCACGCCGTCGGCCACCGGCAGGTCCAGCATGGACCCCTCGACGAGGCGCAGGTCGGGGTGGGCGAGCCGGCCCTGTGCCAGCATCCCGGGGGACAGGTCGAGCCCGGTGACGGTCAGATCGAGGGCGCGCAGGTGGCCGGTGATCCGGCCGGGGCCGCAGCCGACGTCGAGCACCGGGCCACCGCCGCCGGCCAGGACGGTCTCGGCGAACGCGGCGAGCATGCCCCGGTCGACCGGGCGGGCGGCGAGCTCGGCCCGGAACCGGGTGGCGTACCCGGCGGCCATCGTGTCGTAGGAGGCGCGGGTCTCGGCGAGGAAGTCGGCGTCGGTCACGGCCGCGGACCCTACCGGCCGCGCGGCTGCGCCGGGGGCTGCGCCACACCGCCCCTCGACGTCGGCCCCGGGCGGCCCCGCCCGCGACGTCGCCTGGCGGGTCAGCGGGGGGTCGCCGGGCGGGTGACGTCGTGTACGTGGTGCACCACGTCGTGCAGGAAGTAGACGGCGAAGCGGCGCACGGTGAACACCGAGCCGTTGCTGCGCCGGCCCGGCCGGTCCCACTGCGCGGGCGTGACGGCGTCGAAGGCGGCGGCGGTCGACTCGGCCTGCGCGGCGAGTTCCCCGGCCACCCGGGCCGGTGACTGGTGGAAGTAGTCGTCCTCGACGGCGGTGGCGTCCTGGTCCCAGTTGGGGAAGACCGGGTCGTCCTCGTCGAGCATCAGCGCCAGCCGACCCCGGAAGATCCGGCAGGTGTCCCGCACGTGGCAGGCGTACTCCACCGGCGACCAGACGGTCGGCGCGGGCCGCCGGGTCGCGTCGGGCCGGGACAGCACGTCCCGCCAGACCGGGACGGTGGCGCGCAGCCGGCCCCCGGTGGTCTCGGCCCGCTGCGGCACGAAGCCGCACTCGGCGCAGCCGTCGTCGATGACGCCGGTCCAGTCCCGGTCCTCCGGTGTGATCGCCGCCCATTCCGACATGCGGCGATCCTGCCACGCGGGGACCGGGCCGCAACCGACGGTAGGGTGTACGCCGCTGGCAGATCCGAGCGGAGGTGGTCGTCGTGTCGCGGGACGCCGAGCGCAAGCTCATCGCCGCCAACAAGAAGGCCCGCCACGACTACACCGTGCTGAAGACCTACGAGGCGGGCATCGTGCTGGCCGGCACCGAGGTCAAGTCGCTGCGCGAGGGGCGGGTGTCGCTGGTCGACGCGTTCGCCCAGGAGAGCGACGGCGAGCTGCTGCTGCACGGCCTGCACATCGCCGAGTACGGCTACGGCACCTGGACCAACCACCAGCCCCGGCGGACCCGCAAGCTGCTGCTGCGTCGGGTGGAGATCGACCGGATCCTGGAGAAGCTGCGCGACGGCGGGGTGACCCTGGTGCCCCTGTCGATGTACTTCAGCAACGGCTGGGCCAAGGTGGAGATCGCGCTCGCCCGGGGCCGCCGCTCGTACGACAAGCGCCAGGTCCTCGCCGAACGCGACGCCAACCGGGAGATCGCCCGGGAGCTGGGTCGTCGGCTCAAGGGTCGCCGCCCGGCCGGCGGGGGCCGCCGACCGGGCTGACCTTCTCCCGGAGTGCCCTGCGGGCTCAGCCGGGAGCGCGGTCGTCGGCTGCGGCGGTGTCGGCGGTGCCCGGGGCACCGGCCAGCACGATCGCGGCGGCCACCGTGGTCAGGGTGGCCAGGACCGCCCAGGGCAGCCAACCGGGCCGGACCCCGTCACCGAGCAGCAGCACCCCGGCGACCGACGGTACGACGATCTCGACCGCCCAGAGCACGGCGGTGACCGGCCCGACCGACCCGTGCCGCAGCGCGTGCGCGTAGAGGATCGTCCCGGCCACCCCGGAGACGACGAGTCCCCAGCTGACCGGCTCCCGCAGCAGATCCCAGGCCGCCGCGCCGGGGTGGCCCAGCGGGTCGGGAGGCGGGGTGAGCGCCCGCGCGCACAGCGCGGTGATCCCCCAGGCGAGGCCGGCCAGGATGGCGGCGACGACCGGTCGGGCCACCCGCAGGGCGGCGACCCCGGCGGCGGCGGTCAGCACCGCCGCGACGGCCAGACCGACCCGGAGCGCCGTCGACGCGGTGACCGGCGGTTCGGAGCCGGCGGCCAGCGAGATGACGGCCAGGGCGGCGACGGTGAGCAGGATCGCCGCGGTGTCGCGGCGGCGCAGTCGCGCGCCGAGCACGATCCGGGCGATGACCACGGTGACGGCGAGGGAGCCGGCGGTCACCGACTGGACCGCGTACACGGGCAGCTTCTGGAGGGCGACCAGGGAGGCGAGCCAGGCCAGCGTGTCGCAGGCCAGGCCGGCGAGGTAGAGCGGGTGCCCGAGGGCACGCAGGGTGCTGGCGCCGCGCCGCGCCCCGACGGCCTGCAGGACCGAGCCGACGCCGTAGGCGAACGCCGCGCCGAGCGCGAAGGTCAGCGCGAGGCCGGACGTCACGGCCCGCCCCCTGCCCCGGCCCGGCCGAACGCCTCCGGGCCGGTGGACGCTGCCGGCCCGGTTGCGGTGGTCACCGCCGGCTCGGTCATCGGCACCGCCTCTGGTCCTGGTCCCGGCCGGGTCCGCGTCAGCCGTCGCTCCGTCGCATTCTCCCCGTCGCGTTCGCGCGCCGCAGCGCGTGGCCACCGCGACGCGCCATCACCATTCAACAACACTTCTTGTACTTCATGTCTTGTGCTTCTAGGGTGGTCGCATGACGGAGGAACCCACCCGGCACCTGACCGACCCCCGGGCGATGCGTGCGCTGGCCCACCCGACCCGGTTGCGGCTGCTCGGCGAGCTGCGCGTGCGGGGTCCGCAGAGCGTCGGCATGCTCAGCGACGCCATCGACGAGGCGGTCGGCTCGGTCAGTTACCACCTGGGCAAGCTGGCCGAACACGGCTTCGTCGAGGAGGCCCCCGAGCACGCCCGCGACCGCCGCGAACGCTGGTGGCGGGCGACGCACACCCGGACCTCCTGGGAGCCGGTCGAGCTGCTCGCCGACCCGGAACGCCGGGCCGCCTCCGACCTGCTCCGCCGCGCGGTCCTCGACCGGTACGTGGAACGGCTGGGCCACTACCTCGACGTCGAGGCGACCCTCGACCCGCAGTGGGTACGCGGCACCGCCAGCAGCGACTCCTGGCTGCACCTGACCAGCGACGAGCTGATCGAGCTGCGGGCCGACCTGGAGGCGCTGGCCGCCCGCTGGCAGGTCCGCAGCGACCCGGCCCGGCCGGGAGCCGAGACGGTGACGTTGATTTACCACGCCTTCCGGGACCAGCGGTGACGCCGCGCCACCGTGGGCCGTTGGTCGGCCTGCTGGTCGGTCACACGGTCTCGCTCACCGGCAACATGCTCACCCTGATCGCGCTGCCGCTCTACGTGCTCGCCGAAACCGGCTCGCCCGCCGCCACCGGCCTCACCGGTGCGGTCGCCGCCGTACCGATGGCGCTCGGCGGCGCGCTCGGCGGGGTCCTGGTGGACCGGATCGGCTACCGCCGGGCCAGCGTCCTGGCCGACGTGGTGTCGGGGCTGACGGTCGCCGCCGTGCCGCTGCTCGACGCCACCGTCGGCCTGCCGTTCTGGGCGCTGCTCGGGCTGGTCTTCGCCAGCGGCCTGCTCGACACCCCCGGGCAGACCGCCCGCAACGCCCTGCTGCCGGAGGCGGCCACCGCCGCCGGGGTGCCGCTGGAACGGGCCGTCGGCTGGTACGAGGCGAGCGAGCGGGGCGCCCGGCTGATCGGTGCCCCGGTGGCTGGCCTACTCGTCGCCACCCTCGGCGCGCTCCCCGTGCTGGCCCTGGACGCCGTCACGTTCGCGGTCTCCGCGCTGGTCGTGACGGTGCTGGTGCCCCGGGCGCTGCGTGCGGCCACGCCGACCGACCCGGGCGGTGCCGGCTACTGGCGGGAATTCGCCGCCGGGGTACGGTTCCTGACCCGGGAGCCGCTGCTGCGCGCGGTGGTGCTGCTGGTGCTGGTGACCAACTTCTTCGACGCGACCAAGAGCAACGTGCTGCTGCCGGTGGTGGCCGACCGGGAACTCGGCGGAGCGACCGCGTTCGGCCTGCTGGTCGGCGCGATGGGCGGCGGCGCGCTGGCCGGGTCGCTGGTGTTCAGCGCGGTCGGCCACCGGCTGCCCCGCCGGGCCACCCTCGTCACCGCGTTCGCCCTCGCCGGTGCGCCGCCCTTCTGGGCGCTGGCCGCCGCGCCACCGCTGCCCTGGATCGTCGCGGTCTTCGCCCTGTCCGGATTTGCCGCCGGTGCGATCAACCCGCTGCTCGGCGCGGTGGAGCTGGAACGGGTGCCGGCCCACCTGCGGGCCCGGGTGTTCGGGGTGATCGGGGCGGGCTGCTGGGCCGGCATGCCGCTGGGTGCGCTCGCCGCCGGGGTGGCCGTCGACGGCTTCGGCACCACACCCGTCCTGCTCACCGTGGGTGGCTGCTACCTGCTGGTGGTGCTCACCCCACTGCTGGGCGGCCCCTGGCGCACGATGGACCACCCGACCACCCCCACCCGCCCGACACGAACCCCCGCCCCAGTCCCCTAACCACCCCCACCCGCCCCCGCCCAGCCCCGGGCTCCGTCCCGCGTCCCAGGCTCCGTCCCCCGCCCCGGTGATCAAGAGGTTTGCGTCAACTTGAAGATCAAAGTTGACGCAAACCTCTTGATCAACTGACGCAAACTTCTTGATCACCGGGGCGGGGTGACCGGGGTTGGGGTGACCGGGGTGGGGCGGGGCAGAGTGGGGTGAGGTGGGGAGCGCGACGCGTCTGGTGGCGGGCGGGCCGGTCGCGGTGCGGGTGGGAACCGACCCGGGCTGCGGGCAGGAGGCGGGTCGGGTGGGGGTGGGTGGGTCGGGTGGGCGGCGGAGGTGCCCGGGTCAGTCGCGGCGCAGGTCGGCGTGGGCCGCGCGGAGCCGGTCGACGGCCGGGTCGGTGCCGGGTGGGACGTGCCGGTCCAGCTCGGCCCATACCTCGGCCAGCGCGTCGGTCACGGCCCGCAGCTCGGCGGCGTGCCGGCGGGCGCCCTGCCGGTGTGACTCCTCCAGCCGGCGGGCCCAACCCGCGGTCACCGTGCTCAGGCGTTCGTCGTCGGCGCGGGCCTGGGCGGCGCTGCGGGCGGCGGAGGCCGGCACGATCGCGGCGACCGGCCGGGTGTCGCCGTCGCGGGTGACCAGGGTGACCGTGTCGGTCAGCTCGGCCATCGCGATCAGCTGGGTCAGCCGGGTACGCAGCTCGCGCAGCGGCACGGATCGGGGTTGACCACTGTGGTGGGACAGCGCGGGGGCAGCCATGTCCCCATGGTCCGACCGGGGTATGACATTTATCGCCATGACGGTCCGGGTGGGGGAACCATGACGGTCCGGGTGGGGGAACAAGGCGGTCCGGGTGGGGTGGACCAGGCGTCCACCCCACCCGGGTCGGTCAGCTCACCTGCAACGTCACGTCGTCGATGACGAAGCTGGTCTGCAACGAGGAGTCCTCGGTGCCGGTGAACTTCAGGGTCACCGTCTGGCCGGCGTACGCGCCGAGGTCGAACGAGCGCAGCGTGTAGCCGGTGGCCTTGTTGAGGTTGGAGTACGTCGCCAGCGTGGTGCTGCCGACCTGGACCACCAGCTTGTCGTACGCGACGGTGGTGGTCCGTTCGGTGGTGTCGATGTGCAGGTAGAAGGCGAGGGCGTAGGAGGAGCAGCCGGCCGGCACGGTCACCGACTGGGAGAGGGTGTCGGTGCTGGTGCTGCCGTTGCCGTTGAGCCACGCCTTGTAGGAGCCGGTGCGGGCCGGCTGGCTGGACGAGTTGGTGATGACGCCGGTGGTGGCCGTCCACGGCGTGGTGCCGGACTCGAAGCTGCCGTTGCCGATGACCTGCCCGCCGGTGCAGCTACCGGTGCCGGTGACGGTGACGGTGTAGCTGGCCGTGCGGGTGGCCGAGCCGGTGCCGGTCACGGTGAGGGTGAAGGTGCCGAGGCTGGCGCTCGACGAGGCGCTGACCGTCATGGTGGCCGAGCCGCCGGAGGTGACCGACGACGGGCTGAACGAGACGCTCACGCCGCTGGGTGCACCGGAGGCCGACAGGGCGACGGTCTGGGCGCTGCCGCTGGTGGTGGCGGTGCTGACCGTGGCGGTGGTGGAGCCGCCCCGGGTGACGCCACCCGAGGTCGGGCTGACCGCGACGGAGAAGTCGTTGGTCGGGGTGCCGCCGCCGACCGCGAGGTCCCAGATGGCGTACGCGACACCGTCGGCGCTGCGGTTGAGCCCGGTGGCGTTGATGTTGCTGGTGGTGTCGCAGGACGAGTGGTAGCACGGGTCGTACGCGGCGTTGGCGGTGCCGCCCCACTTGCTGGCCTGGGCGCTGGTCTTGCGGGCGCTGGCCCCCATCGCGTAGCCCGAGGTGGGGATGCCGGCCTGCTGGAACGAGTAGTCGTCGGAGCGGCCCTGGCCCTCGGTGTTCTCCTCCGGCGACAGCCCGAGGGAGTCCCAGTACGCCTTGAGCGGCGCGGCGGTGGTGGAGGTGACCCGGTTGATGAAGTAGCCGCCGTTGGTCGAGGCGACCATGTCGAAGTTGTAGTACCCCTTGATGTAGCCCTTCTGGGCGGTGGTCAGGGAGTTGACGTAGAACTTGGAGCCCTGCAGGCCCTGCTCCTCGCCGTTCCACCAGGCGAACCGGACCCGCTTGCTCATGGTCGGGTTCTGCTGGGCGAGCACCAGGGCGTTCTCCAGCAGCACCGACGAGCCGGAGCCGTTGTCGTTGATGCCCGGTCCGGCGGCGACGCCGTCGAGGTGCGCGCCGAACATGACCACGTCGGTGGTCGGGCCCTGCGGCCACTCGGCGATCACGTTGTTGCCCTGGTAGGTGCAGCTGGTGCAGGTCTGCTCGGTGACCGTGTAGCCGGCGGCCTGGAGCTTGGACTTCACGTAGGCGACCGAGGCGGTGTAGCCGGCCGAGCCGGCCCGCCGGTTGCCGCCGTTGCTGGTGGCGATGCTCTGGAACTGGGCCAGGTGCGCCTGGACGTTGGCGACCTGGACATCCGGCGCGGCGAGCGCGGCGACGGCCGGCGCGGCGGTGGCCGGGCGGGCGGTCGGGGCGGCCGAGGCCGGTGGCGCGGCCAGGGCGAGCGTCACCGCGGTGACGGCGGCGATCGCCAGGGTTCTGCGCTTCATGCGTGCTCCTCATGGGGGTCGGCGGGGCATCCGCCCGGGCGTCACCGTCCCGTCTGTCGGATGTGACCGGGGGTGGACGGGCGACCCGCGATCCGGGGGTGGGATCGCGGCGGAAACGCCGGGGAAGCAAACACTGACATGTATCAATCTGCGGGTCAATCCGTCGGACGGTGTCACATTCGCGGGCGACACCCCGGGGGTCACCGGGAGCCGGTCGCGACCACGTCGGCGCTGGGTGTAGACAACGCGCGTATACGCGGTGTGTATAGTCGCCGGCATGTCCATCGGCCAGACCTTCCTCGGCCTGCTGGAGGCGACCCCCCGGCACGGTTACGACATCAAACGGCGCTACGACGAACACTTCGGCCACTCCCGCCCGGTCGCCTACGGCCAGGTCTACGCGACCCTGTCCCGGCTGCTGCGCGGCGGCCTGGTCGAGGTGGAGGCGGTCGAGCCCGGCGAGGGCCCCGACCGTAAGCGGTACGCCATCACCGAGGCCGGCGTCGCCGACGTGGCCCAGTGGCTGGCCCGCCCGGAACAGCCCGAGCCCTATCTGCAGAGCATCCTCTACACCAAGGTGGTGCTCGCCCTGCTCACCGGTCGCGAGGCCGCCGAACTACTCGACGTGCAGCGCGCCGAGCACCTACGCCTGATGCGGGAGCTGACCCGGCGCAAGCGCGGCGGCGATCTCGCCGAACAGTTGATCTGTGATCACGCGCTCTTCCACCTGGAGGCCGACTTGCGCTGGCTGGAACTGACCACCGCCCGCCTCGACGACCTGGCCGCGCGGGTGCGCGCATGAGCGCCCCGCTGCTGGTCGCCGAGGGCCTGCACCGCAGCTTCGGCGAGACGGCCGCACTGGTCGACGCCGCGCTGCGCATCGACGAGGGCGAGGTGGTAGCGGTGCTCGGGTCGTCCGGCTCCGGCAAGTCCACCCTGCTGCACTGCCTGGCCGGGATCGTCCGCCCCGACCGGGGCCGGGTCGTCTTCGACGGCCAGGACCTGGTGACGATGAGTGACGCCCGGCGCAGCGCCCTGCGCCGGGAAGCCTTCGGGTTCGTCTTCCAGTTCGGCCAGCTGGTACCCGAGCTGACCTGCCTGGAGAACGTCGCGCTGCCGCTGCGGCTGGCCCGGGTCCCCCGGCGTGAGGCCGAGCAGCGGGCCGGGCAGTGGCTGGAACGGCTGGAGGTCACCGACGTGGCCGGCAAGCGTCCCGGCGAGGTCTCCGGCGGCCAGGGGCAACGCGTCGCGGTGGCCCGCGCGCTGGTCACCCGCCCCCGGGTGATCTTCGCCGACGAGCCGACCGGAGCGCTGGACTCGCTCAACGGCGAACGGGTCATGCGGCTGCTCACCGAGGCCGCCCGGGACAGCGGGGCGGCGGTGGTCCTGGTCACCCACGAGGCACGGGTGGCCGCGTACTCCGACCGGGAGATCGTGGTGCGCGACGGGCGGACCCGCAACCTGGAGGTGGCGGCGTGACCGGTCGGGGCGCGCTCGCGGACCTGGCGATGGGTGCCCGGATGGCCGTCACGGGCGGCCGGGAGGGTTGGACCCGGGCGCTGCTCACCGCCGTCGGCGTCGGCATCGGGGTGGCCATGCTGCTGCTGGCCACCGCCGTACCCGGGGCACTCGACGCCCGGCAGGCGCGCGGCGACGCCCGCGACGACCTGCGGTTCGGCGAACAGGTCGCGGCCGGTCCCGGCACCCTGCTGGTGCACGCGCTGGACACCGAGTTCCGGGGCCGGCCGGTGCGGGGCCGACTGCTGCGGCCGGAGGGACCGGCCGCGCCCGTCCCGCCGGGGCTGACCGCCCTGCCCGCCCCCGGGGAGGTGGTCGTCTCCCCCGCCCTGCGCCGGCTGCTCGACTCCCCCGACGGCGCGCTGTTCGCCCCCCGGCTGGGCGGCGCGCGGGTCACCGGGACCATCGCCGACGAGGGCCTCGCCGGCCCCAACGAACTGGCCTACTACCAGGGCGACGACCGGCTGTCCGACACGTCCGGGGCGACCCGGCTGGACAGGTTCGGCGGCGGGCTGCCCGGCGAGGGTCTCGGCCCGGTGCTGATGCTGCTGGTGGCGGTCATCTTCGTGGTGCTGCTGCTGCCCATCGCGGTGCTCCTCGGCTCCGCCGTGCGCTACGGCGGTGAGCGACGCGACCGGCGGCTCGCCGCGCTGCGCCTGGTCGGCGCGGACACCACCATGGTCCGGCGGATCGCCGCCGGGGAGGCCGCCGCCGGGGCCCTGCTCGGGGTCGTCGTCGGCATCGGGTTCCTGCTCGCCGGTCGCCAACTGGTCCCGCTGGTCACCCTCTACGACATCAGCGTGTACGCCGACGACATCCAGCCCCCCACCGCGCTGCTGCTGGCCGTCGTGCTGGCCGTGCCGGCGCTGGCCGTGCTGGTGGCGATGCTGGCGTTGCGCGCGGTCGTGGTCGAGCCGCTCGGCGTGGCCCGGCGCAGCACCCCGGTCCGCCGTCGGCTCTGGTGGCGGCTACTGCTGCCCGCCGCCGGCCTGGCCATGCTCCTGCCCGTGGCCGGTCTGCGCGAGGGCGACGGCGGGGTCACCCGGTGGGTGGTGCCGGCCGGCGCGGTGCTGCTGCTGATCGGCACGGTCACCGTGCTGCCCTGGCTGACCGACCTGCTGGTACGACGACTGCGCGGCGGTCCGGTGTCCTGGCAGCTGGCGGTCCGCCGGGTGCAGCTGGACAGCGCCACCTCCGCCCGGCTGGTCAACGGCATCGCCGTGGCCGTCGCCGGCACGATCGGTCTGCAGATGCTCTTCGCCGGGATCGCCGGGGACTTCACCACCGCCAGCGGGCAGGACACCTCCCGGGCGCAGGTGCAGGTGCAGTTCCTGAACCAGCCGGACCTGGCCCGGGTCCTGCGGCAGCTCGGCGGGGCCGACGGGGTGACCGCTGCGACCGGCACCCTCATCTCCGTGGCCACCATCGGCTCGCCGGACGGCCCACCGGTGGAGATCCGGGTCGGCGACTGCGCCGCGCTGGCCGAGTTCGCCCGTCTCGACCGGTGCGCGGACGGGGACACCTTCCTGGTGTCCGATCCGGGTGACCCGGCGGTCGTCCCGACCGGCACGGTGCTGACCGTCGAGGACGGGTCACGATGGCGGGTGCCCACCACGGCGCGGCCCGCGACGGCCCGACCCGACCCGGCCGGCTGGATGCAGAACGCGGTGCTGGTCACCCCCGGCGCGGTCGGCTCGCGGACCCTCGGTCCGCTGCGCTCGACCGTCTACCTCCAGCTCGACCCGGCCGCCCCCGACGCGGTCGAACACGTCCGTAACGCCGTCGCCGCGATCGACCTGGCCACGCCCGTGTCCGTGTTGTCCTCGACCATCGTGTCGCCCCGGTTCGCCGACATCCAGCGCGGCCTGGCCATCGGCACGGTCGTCACCCTGCTGCTGATCGCCACCAGCATGCTGGTGGGCACGCTGGAGCAGCTGCGGGAACGCCGCCGGCTGCTGGCCATGCTGGTGGCGGTGGGCACCCGACGCAGCACCCTCGGCTGGTCGGTGCTGTGGCAGACCGCCCTGCCGGTCGGGGTCGGGCTGGTGCTGGCGGTCGGCTTCGGGCTCGGCCTCGGCGCGGCCCTGCTGCGGATGGTGCAGGCACCCGTCACGGTCGCCTGGCCGGTGGTGGGCTTCGCCGTCGGTCTCGGCGCGCTGGCCGTCCTGGCGATCAGCGGGCTGAGCCTGCCGCTGCTGTGGCGGCTCACCCGCGCCGACGGGCTGCGCACCGAATGACCGACCGGTCCGGGTCGGCGACGTCGCCGACCCGGACCGGTGCAGGGCGGTCAGCCGGCGTACGGGGTGGCGACGTCGAGGATCCAGGTGACGCCGAACCGGTCGGTGAGCATCCCGAAACCGGGGGCCCACGGCGACGGGCCGTACTCCTCGATCAGGTCGGCGCCCTCGGCGAGCCGGTGCCAGAGCGCGCCGACCTCGTCGGCGTTGTCCCCCCGGACGGCGACGAAGAACCGCTCGCCGGTCAGCGTCGTGCCGTTCTCCCGGGTGGTGGCGGTCGGCGCGGCTGCGGCGGGGGCGCCGGCGGGCACGTCGTAGGCCATGATGGCGAAGCCGTTGTCGGCGGTGACCTGGCCGAAGACGACCTTGTCGGCGTCCGGCAGGTCCTTCGGCATCCCCAGGTCGCCGTAGCTGACGACGGTGCTGTGGCCACCGAACACGGCCTGGTAGAACTCCAGCGCCGCACGGGCGTCACCCCGGAAGTTGAGGTGTGTGGTGGCGGAGATGCCCATGGTCGACTCCTTGCTGTTGGTGCTCGACGCCCGGTAGGGGGCTGGTCAGGAGCAAGATTCGCAGCAGTAGGTGACAGGGTGTGGCACCTACTGCGGGCAGAATCGGACCCATGCCGACCATGTCCGCCCGACTGCTCGCCCTGCTGTCGCTGTTGCAGACCCGCCGGGACTGGTCCGGCACCGTGCTCGCCGAACGCCTCGGCATCAGCCTGCGCACCGTGCGCCGCGACGTCGACCGGCTGCGGGAACTGGGCTACCCCGTCGCCGCCGCCAAGGGCCCCGACGGTGGTTACCGGCTCGACGCCGGCACCGAACTGCCCCCGCTGCTGTTCGACGACGAACAGGCCGTCGCCCTCACCGTCGCGCTCCAGGTCGCGGCGACCGGCGCGGACGACGCACTGGCGGACGCCGCCGCGCGGGCGCTGCAGACCGTACGACAGGTGTTGCCGACCCGGCTGCGGCAGCGGGTCGGGGCACTCAGCGTGACCGCCGTCGCGCGACCCGCCACCACGCCGGCCGCGCCGGTCGACGGCGGGGTGCTGCTGGCGCTCAGTGCCGCCGTGCAGACCCGCGAGATCCTGCGCTTCGACTACGGGCCCGACAGCACCGAGCGCCCGGCCCGGCACGCCGAACCGCACCACGTCGTCACCTGGGACGGCCGGTGGTACCTCGTCGCCTGGGACCTCGACCGGGCCGACTGGCGGACCTTCCGCGTCGACCGGATCACCCTGCGCCCGCCCCACGGGCCCCGCTTCACCCCCCGACCGCTGCCCGGCGGGGACGTCGCCACCTATCTCACCGGGGTGTTCCGGGGGTCGGCCGGCGGGTCGGCGGACTGGCCGTGCCGGGGCACCGTGCTGCTCGACCTGCCCGCGGCGACCGTCGCCCGGTACACCCGCGACGGCCTCGTCGAGGAGGTCACCCCCGACCGGTGCCGGCTGACCCTCGGGTCGTGGTCCTGGGTGAGCCTCGCCGCCGCCGTCGCCCGGTACGACGCCGCGATCACCGTCGTCGGCCCGCCGCCGCTCGCCGACGCGTTCGCGCTGCTGGCCGGCCGGTTCGCCCGTACCGCCGCCGGTGGTGCCGCCGCCGGGAAGTCAGCGGGTTCCGCCGCCGGGACGCGGTCAGGCCAGCAGCGGAAGCGCGGCGAAGGTGTGGTCCCGCCACAGCAGCCGTGACGTCTCCTCCGGGTACGCCACGACCGTCGGCCGCTCGTCGAAGATCCGGGTACGGCGACCGGCATCGTACGGCGGCCAACCGGGGTCGCCGGTCGCGGCGAACGCCGTCCACGCCCTGCGGAACTGCCCGGACAGCTCGTACGCCGCCGGCGGAGGCGGATCACCGATCAGCATCGCGGGCTGCCCGCTGGTGAGGTTGCCGAAGACCAGCGGCACGTCCAGGCCGTGACAGGCACCGAGGGCACCGCCCAGGCCCGACGCCGGCCAGGTCAGCTCGTAGAGGTGCGCCCGGCCGCCACCGGCGACCTGCGCCTCGGCCAGGTGCAGGCTCGGCATCCGGAACAACCAGTCGGCGTTGACCAGCTCGTACAGCTGCTCGTCGGTGGCGGCCGGGAACGCCTCCCGGTAGCGGCGGGCACCGACCGGGCCCGGGGCCAGCATCCGCAGCGCCAGCTCGGTCTGCTCCGGGGTGACCTGGCCGAGTACCCCGTCGAGCAGGCTGAACAGCCGGTGCTCGTCGCGGGTGTGCCCGACGAGCAGGTCGACGTCGCGGGCGGCACCGTCGGCCAGCGCCCGCCACGGGGTCGCCGGCAGCACGTCACCGTCGACGACCGGTGCGAACGGGATCGGCCGGTGGGTGATCTGCCCCCACCGTTCCCGCCACCTGACGATCCCGGCCGAGATCGCCTCGCCCACCGCCGGCAGCCGGTCCGCAGCCACCGCCGACAGGTCGGCCAGGGTCGGTCGTACCCCCAGCTCGGCGGCGCAGGCGGCGGTGACGTCGGCGGCCAGCTCGGGCGAGAGGAACGTCCCCGGGACGCTCTGCGCGACCGCCCGCCGCAACAGCCCGGCGGCGCGCGGCATGGCCAGCAGCGCGGCGACCGAACCGCCGCCGGCCGACTGCCCGAAGACCGTCACCCGGCCCGGGTCGCCGCCGAAGACACCGATGTTGTCCCGCACCCACTCCAGGGCCGCCACCTGGTCGAGCAGCCCCCGGTTGGCCGGGGCCCCGTCGAGCTGCCCGAACCCCTCGAAACCCAGGCGGTAGTTGAGCGTCACCACCACGGTCCCGCCGCCGGCCAGGTGCCCGCCGTCGTACTCCGGGAGGCCGGAACAGCCGACGAGGTAGCCGCCACCGGGAAGCCACACCAGGACCGGCAACCCCGCCGCCGGGTCCGGGTCCGGCGTCCACACGTTGAGCGTCAACCAGTCGTCGCCGGTGCCCTGCGGGGCGGTCCCGAACGCGTCGGGCTGCGGAGGCGGCGGACCGAAGGCGACCGCCGAGCGTACGCCCTCCCAGCCGCGTACCGGTTGCGGCGCGGCGAACCGGTGGGCACCGACGGGCGGCTCGGCGTACCGGATGCCCCGGAACACCGCGCGGCCCGCCTCCCGGCAGCCGCGCAGCACACCGGCCACGGTACGGACCTCCGGCTCGGACTCCGACGGCATGCTGGCCCCTCCCCGCTCCCGGTCGGCCGCAGCATCCCAGCGCCCGCCGACCACCGGCAAACCATTTAGGGCCGTCGAACGAGTTCGGTCACCAGGCCTGTCGGCGGGAGCCTCCACTGCGCTCGTGACGCGGGAGCCACCGGTGTCCGGTCAGTCATCGATCCTGGCGTCGGGGGCCAGCTCGTCGAGGAGCCGGGCGACGTACTGGCGGATCTCGTCGCGGACCTCGCGGACGACGGACAGCGGCTGGCCGGCGGGGTCGGTGAGTTTCCAGTCCTCGTAGCGTTTGCCGGGGAAGACGGGACAGGCGTCGCCGCAGCCCATCGTGATGATCACGTCGCTGGCCTCGGCGGTGTCCCAGTCGAGGATCTTCGGCTGTTCGGCGGTGATGTCGATGCCGACCTCACGCATGGCGTCGACCGCGACGGGGTTGACATGGTCGGCGGGTTCGGAGCCGGCGGAGCGGACCTCGACGGTGTTCCCGGCGAGGTGGCGCAGCCAGCCGGCGGCCATCTGGGAGCGGCCGGCGTTGTGGACGCAGACGAACAGCACCGATGGCGTGGTGGGCCGGGCGGGGGTGCTCATGGGTGGTGGACCTCTTCCGGTGCTGACGGGGCTAGGTGATGGTGGGGCTGCGGCGTTCGATGAGGATGACGTCGCGCCATCGGTCGTGGTGGCGGCCGAGGCGTTCGCGTACGCCGATGGTGCGGAAGCCGCAGGCGTGGTGCAGGGCGAGGCTGGCGGTGTTCTCGGGGAAGACCCCGGACTGGATGGTCCAGATGCCGGCCTGTTCGGTGGAGTCGATGAGCCGGTGGAGCAGGAGCCGGCCGACGCCTCGCCCTCGGGCGTCGGGGTGGACGTAGACGGAGTGCTCCACGACCCCGGCGTACACGCACCGGTCGGACACCGGGGTGCACGCGACCCAGCCGAGCACGCGGTCGGCAGCCGTGTGGTCGACGGCGACCCAGCGGTGTTCGGGTAGGCGGGTGGCGGTGAACCGGGCCCAGGTGGGTGGTTCGGTCTCGAAGGTGGCGTCGCCGGTGGCGATCCCGTGCCGGTAGATGTCGAGCACCGCCGGGGCGTGCTCGTCGGTCATCGGCACGAGATCGGGGCGGGGCGGCCGGGCGCCGGTCATGAGGCGGCCCGTTCCGGCTGCGCCGGTGCCAGCTCGACCGCCACGCCGTCCGGCTGTCGAACGGTCGGATACCACCAGGTGATCGCGGCGACCGCGATCCCGACGGCGGCGAGCTGTGCGGCGACGAACCCGGCCGCCGAGGTGGGGGCGATGCCGGCGAAGGTGTCGGTGAACATGCGGCCGATCGTGACGGCCGGGTTGGCGAACGAGGTGGAGGCGGTGAACCAGTACGCGCCGCCGATCCACGCCCCGACCGCCGCCGGGGCGACCGCGGTCCGGCGGGCACGGGTGAGGGCGGCGATCAGCAGGAGGAGCCCGGCGGTCGCGACGACCTCGGCCAACCACAGTCCGCCCCCGTCCCGCTGGCGGGTGGAGATCGTGACGGCGGGCAACCCGAACATCAGGTGTGCCAGCACCGTGCCGCCGATCGCACCGAGCACCTGCGCCACGACGTACGCGCCGAGGTCACGGGTCGACAGACCCGCTCCCGTCCGGCGGGCCTGCCACCAGTCGGCGAGCGACACGACGGGGTTGAGGTGGGCGCCGGACACCGGGCCGAAGATGAGGATCAGCGCGCCGAGGGCGAACGCGGTGGCGATGCTGTTCTCCAGCAGTTGCAGCCCCACGTCGCCCGGCGACAGGCGGGTGGCGGCGATCCCGGAGCCGACCACGGCGGTGACGAGCAGGCCGGTGCCGACCAGTTCCGCCGACGCCCGACGCAGCACGGCGTGCGGCGGGTCGGGCGTCACCGGGTCGGCCCGGTCGATGCGGCGGCAGCCGAGACGTCCAGGAGCTGGGACAGGACGGCGAGGCGGGCCGGGACGATCCAGTAGTAGACCCAGGTGCCCCGGCGCTGGCAGTCGATCAGCCCGGCCTCGCGCAGGACCTTCAGGTGGTGGGAGATCGTCGGGCCGGTCAGGGTGAACGCGTCGGTCAGCTCGCACACGCACACCTCGCCACCGGCCCGCGCGGCGATCAGGGACAGCAGCCGCAGGCGTACCGGATCACCGAGGGCCTTGAAGCCGCGCGCCAGACCGGCGGCGGCGTCTTCCGTCAGGGCCTCGGTGACCATCGGCGCGCAGCAGGCCGACGGATCGGCGAGGACCGGCAGTTGTTGTCTCGACACCCGTCTAGTTTGACAAGCATCTAACCAGAGTGCAATCTCTGCCTAGACAGTCATCTAAACAACCGGAGGTGTGGGATGTCCCGCGTCCAGCTCGCCCTGCGCGTCTCCGACCTGGAAGGGTCGATCGCGTTCTACTCGAAGCTGTTCGGCACCGAGCCGGCCAAGCGGCGACCCGGCTACGCCAACTTCGCCATCGAGGAGCCCCCGCTGAAGCTGGTCCTGCTCGAAGGCACCCCGGACCAGGCCACCGCGATCGACCACCTCGGCGTCGAGGTGTTCGACGGCGCGCAGGTCACCGCCGCCACCGACCGACTCACCGAGGCCGGGCTGATCACCCTGACCGAGAACGACACCTCCTGCTGCTACGCCGTGCAGGACAAGGTCTGGGTTCGCGGCCCCGGCGACGAGCGCTGGGAGGTATACGTGGTCAAGGGCGACTCCGACCAGTACGGCACCTCCGCGCAGACCCCGCCCGCAGCCGACGACGAACGCACCTGCTGCGAGACCACCGCCCCGTAGCCCGCCCCGTAGCCACAACCCGGCGTCGTTCCGGTCCCGCAACCAGTCAGGAGTCGTCAGGGCCTGACGACGCGGCAGGGAAGTCGAAGCACTGGTGCCTGGTGGTTATGCCGGTGGTGGGGGTGGGGTGAGCAGAGAGTTCGGGCACCATCCCACTCCCCCCTTCCCGCATCTCGATAACGCCACATACACGAGCTCGACCAGAATCCGGATTCGCGTTCCGCGATGTGGCGGTATCCCCGCACCTTGGATACCGCCACATCGCTGAAACGTAGCCCTGTCGGCGGCCGGGGCAGCTGGCACGACCAGTGGGCGAGGGGACGCCGCCAGGGTAGCGCCGCGTCGTCCAAGTCCATTGGCCGGCCCGCCACCGAACTGCCTGGCCCAACGCCGCGAACGTTCACGGTCATGCCACTAGCTGATAACCCACTTCGCGTAATCGCCCGCCCCACTCGGAGGCGAGGATGGCGACGAAGAGGGAGAAGGTGCAGGGCTTCCACCCGCATTCAGGCACGACATCAGGACGACGATCGTCCCCGGTGCCGGGTTATTCCCGTAAATAGAGAGACACCAACCGCCTGACAGACCGCTCAGCAATCTGCCACCATTGGTGAGAGTCCACTGTTGGTTGGTGGAGCCGCAGGTCCAGTCGAGCACGGAGGTTCCGTCGGCGGTCACGCCATTCAGGACATCGACACATCGGCTCGGATCGGCTTGGGAGGAAAGGCTGCCAGCGTTCCCAGCACTGAAAGCCCAGCTCATAGGCTTCCCACCTTGGGCGCATGGCATGACGACCAGCGGTGCGCCATCGAACATGTTGCCGTTGTAGAGCGTCAGACACAATCCGGAGTCTGGATTCTTGAGCTGATAGTAGTTAGCGTTGACACCCGCCTGTGTGCCATTCCGATCGGACGCTTCCAGCTGCGCCGTCGCGCCGGCGGCCGGCCACACCAGAAGACTCAGCGCGAGAAGGACGGCTCCGAATCCTGCCGTGAGGGCACGACGATCACGATGGAGATGATTCATGCGTTGATCCATTCGTAGATGTGAATGCCACTCATGAGTATCCGGAAGCGGGAAGGAGATTGCAATAGCCGCTCGACCATTGCATCGATCACCGCCTCTCCCCCTGATCGCCCCAGCGATCTTTCCGAGACGCGGGCACCAGGCCACCGGCTCCGCGAGTACCGAACTCCTTGTGACCGATCAGGTGGTCGGCGGATTCGGTGATCTCAAGCGCGGGAATACCGTTTTGCGGCAGGAAAACGCGGTGTTGCGGGCGGAGAACAGCGACCGGTACTGGGCGGCGCGGAGCGGCAAGAAGACTGTACATGCGTCGACACAGGTCAACCTGGACCTGA
The DNA here is from genome assembly GCF_040648835.1 of Micromonospora sp. NPDC049081. Taxonomy (NCBI): domain Bacteria; kingdom Bacillati; phylum Actinomycetota; class Actinomycetes; order Micromonosporales; family Micromonosporaceae; genus Micromonospora; species Micromonospora sp. NPDC049081. Next base: position 46,789 of record NZ_JBEZEK010000030.1, read on the forward strand.
ACCGATGGCGTTCGGCACCTACTCAACGACCCGGAGCGTCACCAGTCGACAGGTTCAGGCCGCATCCCGCGGCGGGGCTTCCCACAATTGGGCGAGGGTCAGCGACCCACGCGGATGCGGTCGGCGGCGTACAGCTCTCGGGAGCCGTCGGCGCGGAAGATCACGATGACCGGGATGCCCTCCCCCATCTCCGGTTCGCGTCGCTCGGCGGGGGTAGGCATCCGGGCGGTAGCGGTGTCGCCCTTGAGGAGAGTCACCGTCTCGGTCGGCTCGATAGCGCGGACGAACGTGCCGCGCGGTGGTTCCACGATGACGAGCCCTTCCGAACGGAGCAGTGCCACCGCTTGTCGGACGATGGTGCGACTCAGCCCATGCTCCTGAGCCAACCGCAGCTCGCTGGACAGTGAGGCCCCACCGCCCAGGTCCCGTCGCGCTGCCAGCGGCGAAACACCGCGTACGCCGCCGCCCAGGACCCGTAGCACCCCGGCACGTCACGCCACGGGGCACCGACTCGGATCCGCCACCGGATCCCGTCAATGAGCTGCCGCTTCGTCCATGTCGACGGCCGACCCGGTCGATGCTCCCACAGGCAACACCAGCTCAAGCGCCGCCCGCTGCGCGTCGGTCAGGTCGTGCCGCCTCGTCACCGCCACAGTGGCCACGAGGTCTCCGTGCTGATGGTCTTCTTCGTCGATGAACCATCTACCGGAGACCTCGCTACGTACCGATCACCGCCGCGCCGGGATCTCATCAGCCCGCTACCGCCGAATTCGACCCAGGCCCGAGTTGACGACCCATACCGGTCGAAATCAGGTGCTTGATGATCCCGAAGCCTGCCAGGCTGCGCGGCATGGACGTTCGTCTTGAGCCTTGGTCGGAATCCGCGCTCGACCTCCTGCGCCGGATCAACACTCCGCAGATGCGTCGACACGTCGGCGGTCCCGAGCCGGAGGAACAACTGCTTGCCCGGCACCGCCGGTACCTTGCCATGCCGGCAACCGGCTGCGGCTGCATGTTCGCCGTACTGCTCGGCGACGAGATGGTCGGCAGCATCGCATACCACCAGCGTGACTGGCAGGGCCAGCAGATCTACGAGACCGGCTGGAACGTCCTACCGCCCTACCAGGGCCGAGGCATTGCCTCCGCAGCCGGCACCGCCCTGATCACCATCCTCCGCGAGGCTGCCCGCCACCCCGACGCGCCCCACAGCCTGCACGCGTTCCCCTCAATCGAGAACGCCCCCTCCAACGCACTCTGCCACCGCCTTGGCTTCACTCTCCTCGGCCCCTGCAATTTCGAGTACCCGCCGGGCAGCGGCTCCCTCATGCGCAGCAACGACTGGCGCATCGACCTCGCCAACTCTGGCCGGACTGCCATCACACCGCAGCGCGACCGCCTGCGACTTCGACACGGGCCCTAGCACGAGCTGAAGTCCGGCTCCTCCTTGAATTCAGCCATTGGAATGCGCCCGAGGCTGACGTGAGGCTGGCACCCCGGGCGGGATCCGGCAGCGATCCAGGTCCCGTCGTGGGAACAATGCCCACCTAAGCCAACACGCCACAGCGATGTCCCTACGGAGCTCACGCGGTCGAAGCCGCAAAGTCTGCACGGAGAGCGGTGTGGCCGTCCCGGACGAGGTAACGCTTGAAGGCAGGCTGTTGCAGGCCTGCTCACGGTCGGATTTCCGGCGGCCCGGCGATGATGAGGTCATGGAGGCCACGCCACTCGCTAGACGGAAAGCAGCGAAACAGGCACCTTAAGTAATCAAATTGTCTCATGACAGTTTATGTGACTTAAGATGGATATCCGTCGGCTGACCATCGGGTTGGCCGGATACCCGAACCGTCCCACAAGTAGCCTTCTGTCAGACGACAGTTGGAGAATCCGATGAACGACGCGAGCGGCCACGGCCGGAAGCACAGCGCCGACAGCTTCGCTGCCGAACTCAGGCGCAGGATCAAGGAAGGCGTGAAGGGCTACGAAGCCGGCGCGAAGCTCCCCACCATTCGCGAGTTCGCCGCGAACCCCGACGAGGCCGTAGCACGTGGCGTTGCAGAGAAGGCCATCGACCGCCTGAGAGCCGAGGGCCTGGTCGAGTCGCGCCGCGGCTCGGGCAGCTTCGTGCGGGCCAGCCGCATCCCACGCACCTCACCGGGCAGGCTCTCGCCAGATCGGTGGGGACGCGGACTGTCGATCCAGGCACACGACTCGGCAGACCCACCCAAGGCCGTCGATGTCACAGTCGGCGATGTCGTGCCGCCGGCACACGTTGCCGACGCCCTCGGAGTGCCGCGTGGCGACGTCGTGCTGTCGAGGTACCGCCGCTACGTCCGGGACCGGCGTTCAGTCCAGCTCGCCACCGCCTACCTGCCGACGGACCTGACCCGTGGCACACGGATCGAACACACGGACACCGGCCCCGGTGGCACGTTCGCCAGGCTCAGCGAGCAGGGCTTCCGACCGACGAGATTCGTGGAACGGGTCATCAGCCGCGCACCCACCCCCGAGGAGATCAACGGGGTCGACGGGCGGGAGGGGCTGAGCCTACGCCGAGAAGGCAGCCTGGTCTTCGAGATCACCAGGTATGCCTATGCAGGAGATCGCTGCGTCGAGGCGTCCCTCATGGTGCTCGATGCCGAGATGTACGAGCTGGTGTACGAACTCCAGGCCGACAAGTAAATCCAAAGACATCAGACACGTTGATTGTCCGCAGACAATCTGCCATCCTTCCTACAAGGGAAGGCCCCTGCACCGACTGGTTCCTTGGCGAACACGGACGAGGTAGCGGCCCACGGATTCGACCCGCGTAGGAGCGCCCCCATGCAGCACGAGTCTGTCGTCGACCCCCGGTCCCATCACCACACCTCGGCAGACGATCCCGCTGCCGGGGCCGCAGAGCGGGGACGCTCGTGATCTCCCACGTTCTGTCGGTCCTGTTCGGGGGGTTGGTGCCGGGCTTCCTGCTCGGGCTGCTCGCGTTCCGGGTCAAGTCCCGGTGGTGTCCCCGCTGCGGCGAGGCCACCCACACGATGCCGGTGCCGGGGCACGACCGGTGAGCGGCCCCGGCCGGCAGCGCACCGAGCCGGCGATCGGACGGCGGATGGCAGAGCTACGGGCCCGCCGGGGCATGAGCCAGCAGGTCTTCGCCGACCGGATCGGCAAGTCCAAGAGCTGGGTCGACAAGGTCGAACGGGGGGTGCGTACCCTCGATCGGCTCTCCGTCATCGACACCGTGGCCGGTGCGCTCGGCGTCGCGCCGCAACTGTTGCTCGCCGGGCGGACCGCGCCGGCACCGGTCACCGACGTCGGTGCCGCCGTGGAACGGGTCCGGGCGGCGCTGGCCCGGCACGACCCCCCGGCGTCCGTCCCGGCCGGTCCCCTGCTGCGGCAGCTCGACGAACAGGCCGGATACGCCTGGGCGGCGTACCGCAACGGGCAGCACCCGCAGGTGCTGCGGATGCTGCCCGACCTGCTCGCCGACAGCCGACACGCCGGCCACACCGGCCCGGTGGACCCGCCCGTCCTCGACCTGCTGGTGCGGGTGCACCGGCTCACCGCCCAGACGCTGGTCAAGCTCGGCGACGCCCACCTGGCCTGGCTGGCCGCCGACCGGGCCATGATGACCGCCACCCGTGGCGACCCGGTGCGGATCGGCCGGGCGGCGGTGACCCTCGCGCAGGTGCTCCGTGCGCTGCGGCGGGGCCGGCTGGCCAGGACCGCCGCCCTCACCGCCGTACGCCAGCTGGACCCGGCGGCGGCGCAGGGCGACCCGCCGGCGCTGGCCCTGACCGGGGCGCTGCTGATCGAGGCCGCCCTCGCCGCCGCCGGCTACGGCGATGCCGCCACCGCCCACGACCTGACCGAACGTGCCGCCCCGCTCGCCGCCGCCGACGAGCCGCCCGACCCGGACGGCATCACGTTCGGCCCGACCAGCGTCGCACTCGCCCGCGCCCTGACCGCCACCCACCTCGGCGACCACCACCGGGCCGTCGACCTGCACCGCCGGGCCACCGGGCAGGACGGCTGGCGACAGCTCCCCGCCGAACACCGCGCCGCCCACCTCATCGACATCACCCGCAGCCACCTCGACCTGGGCGACCCCGACGCCGCCGGGCGGGCCCTGCTCACCGCCGACCGCACCGCCCCCGGTGAGACCCGCACCCGCCCCGCCGCCCGTGCCGCCCTGACCGCTGTGCTCCGCGCGGGCCCCACCCCGGCCGACGTCGCCCGCCTCGCCGACACCATCGGGCTGACCCGCCCCTGACCTGTGCACCTCGTGGCCGGACCGGCCGTGGAGTGATGTCCGGGAAGCGCACCTGACCATCAGCCAGCAAACCGCCGACGAGTTCGGACCGGTAAGCGGCTGCTACGCCCATCGCCGGCCCTGAGCCCCAGTGGTCCTCCTGACCTGGTCGATCTCCTGGGGGACAAGCACAATGACGGCATGAGTCTTGCCGCGGTCCGTGCGGATGTCGCGGTGATCGACGATCTGTTGCGGTACGTCGCCGAGCGCCCGGTCGACCTCAGCGATCCGAATGCGATGGCCGAGATCCGGAAGGCGCAGTCGCCGGTGGAGGAAGCCGGGGTGGCGGCCGAGGCGTCCGCCGCGCTCGATGAGCTGTTGGATGCGTACGAGACCGGCGGAGCGCCGGCCCGTGAGGAGGTCCGAGACATCTTTCGGGCTTACCCGTCCTTCCGCTGGGCTGCCCACCTACCGGTGGTGTGGAATTCGGTCGGAGAGTTCCGCCGACGACTTTGTCCATGTCTCCGCGATGGATCAGGGTGCCGATCCGCGCGACGAGCTGATGACGATCTGGTGGCTGTGCAACCGGGCCCGCGAGTGCGCCATCGACGTCGAACCGGTGCTCAGCGAGGTGGCGAACCTGTCATCCGACGCGGATCTCTACGGGTTCGGCTCGATGCAGATGCTGATCATGCGAGGGCTGGAGGTACACGACCTCGGCTAGCAGTCGCGGCAGGAAGCCTGTCACGATCGTGGGCAGCCTCCCCACCCAGACCACCTGCTTGAGCCCGGGCCGCCGCCATCGGCCTGACCCGCGCCCGGGCGCAGGAGGCGACGAGGGTCGCGGTTGTTGCCCCGCTGTTACGTCACGGTGCGGGCGCTGTGGCACGGGTGGCGCACCGTCGACCTCGACCGGCCACCGTGGCCGGACACCGTCGACCGGGAGGTCACCATGCGTTCCACCAGGACCCTGATGGCGGTCACGGCCGTGCTGGCCGTGCTGCTCACCACCGTCGGTACGGCGACCGCCGCCGGCCGGCTCCGCGCCGGCGTCACCGCCGCACCCTACTGCGGGATCACCTGGGGCAGCGCCGGAAAGACCGGGGGCGACCTGAACCCGGCCCCGCTGCTGACCACCCGCACCGGCCAGCAGGACTGCTACGACCGGCTGGTCTTCGAGTTCGACGGGAACGCCGACGGCTACTCGGTCGGCTACGGCGAGGTGTTCACCGAGGGGCAGGGGTTGGCGATGTCGCCGTACACGGCGGGCGGGGCGGTGCTGCGGGTGCAGTTGCGGGAGCCGGCCGTGGGCTACCCGTACCGGGCCGGCGACCACGTGGCGGCGGTGCTCGGCTACCGCACCCTGCGCGACGTCGTCTACGGCGGCACCTTCGAGGGCTACAGCACCTTCGCCGTCGGCGTCCGGGCGCAGTTGCCGTTCCGGGTGCTGCTGCTCGCCGGCCCCGGCACGCACAGCCGGATCGTGCTCGACGTGGCGCACCAGTGGCAGGAGTGACCGCGACGGTGACCACCGGTCGGGCCGGGAGTCGACGTCGATCGGCTCCCGGCACCGGCCGTTGCGCCGGGTCTCGACCGGCCGCCCCGGGACTACCCTGGGAACACCATGGACGGCCGGGTGCTGCTGGTCGAGGACGATGCCTCCATTCGGGAGGTCACCGCCCTCGGTCTGCGCCGGGCCGGGTTCCGGGTCAGCACCGCCGCCGACGGCCGGACCGCGCTGGCCACCTGGCGGGCCCAGCAGGTCGACCTGATCGTCCTGGACGTGCTGCTGCCCGGCCTCGACGGGTTGGAGGTCTGCCGGGCGGTCCGGCGCAGCAGCCAGCTGCCGATCCTGCTGCTCACCGACAGCACCGACCCCATCGACGTGGTGGTCGGCCTGGAGTGTGGGGCCGACGACTGCCTGCGTAAACCGTTCGACCTGGCGGAACTGGTGGCCCGGGTCCGGGCGGCGCTGCGGCGGGGGTACGCCGTGCCCACCGAACCCGTGCTGACGGTCGGGCCGCTGGAGGTCGACCCGGCCCGCTTCGTGGCCCGCCGCGACGGGCGGGAACTGCCCCTCACCGCCACCGAGTTCCGGCTGCTGACCGAGCTGGCCCGCCGGCCCGGTCAGGTGTTCACCCGGGAGGCGCTGCTGGACCGGGTGTGGCGGCACTCCCACCTCGGCGACTCCCGCCTGGTCGACGTGGCCGTGCAGCGGCTACGGGCCAAGGTCGACCACGACCCGGCCGCCTCCCGGCTGGTGCGCACCGTACGCGGGGTCGGCTACAAACTCGACGCGGCGTGACCTCGCCCCTCGTGACGGACCGGTGGTGTCCCCGCTGCGGCGAAGCCACCCACCCCGTGCCGGTGCCGGGGCACGACCGGTGAGCGGCCCTGGCCGGCAGTGCCCGGCACCGAGCCAGGTTACGACCCCAGGTGGCCGGTCCGGGGGCCGGACCGGCCACCCCGACGCTCAGCTGGGCCCGACGCCGCTCACAGCCTCGATCCAACCGGCGAGGTAGTGGGTCGTCAGGCCGTAGGCCAGATCCGTCTCGTTGTTCGCGATGTGGACACCGTAGATTTTGTCGAGCCAGTAGATCCCTGCCCCGGAATCACCCTGCCCCGGCACGCCGCTTCCATAGCTGACCATTCGCATGGCGCTGTTGCCGGCCCCCACGAGATCGTGGTGAATGTTGTAGTCCGTCACCCGCATCCCGCAGATCCGCAGGAACGAGGCGGGAGTGGTACTCCCGCGGGTGGTGGCCCCCCAACCGCTGATCGACGGGGTGGAGTTGATGGGGGGATATGCCAGCGAGTAGCCCACGACGATCCGGGACCAGTTCGGGACGTCCTGCCAGAGGTTGAGGAGCATCGCGTCCTGGAAGGGCTCCTTGTAGATTCCGGCGATCGCCATCAGGTGGCCCTTGGCGAGCGTGCGCTCGCCTGCGGCGACCAGGCTGTTGTTGACGTTGCCGCCGGTGTTGTCGAAACAGTGTCGGGCCGTGAGGACCCAGTTGCTGGCGATGAGCGTGCCGGCGCACTGATAGGAGTCGTTGACGAAGATCTGCACCTGACCGCGCAGGTACCCGGCGGAGTTTCCGCCGATGACGGCGCCGGCCGGCTGCGCGGTGCCGGCCACGGCGGCAATGGGGGTCAGGGACAGGGTCACCGCAACGGCGACCCGCCGCAGTAACGATGGTGTACGCATACGTCTCTCCACTTCAGTACAGGTGTAGGGATTCCCGATGCCGTTTCGGCAGTAGGTCGCCGGCTCACGGAGATGCCGGCGACGAAGGGGACTTCTTGATCCTGTACCGCACATGGTGATCGGCATATCCCGCCTGCTGGTCACCTCGTGGTGGCGCAGGCCGTACGCCAGAACTCCAGAGTGGAGGATTGACACCAGACGGCTCCGCATGGGATAGGGCAGCGGATCTTCGACGCGTCCCCGGAGCCGCCGCGTTCAGGTGACGGCGGTGGCCATCCGGCGTACCGCCTCGGCGAGCAACTCCGGCGAGGTGGCCAGGTTCAGCCGGACGTGGCCGACACCGCCGGTGCCGAAGGCCAGGCCGGAGTTGAGCGCCACCCGGCCCCGGTCCAGGAAGACGGCGGCGGGATCCTCGCCGAGGCCCAGCCCTCGACAGTCGAGCCAGGCGAGGTAGGTGGCCTGGCCGGGTCGGTACCGGACGGCCGGCAGGTGCTCGGCGAGCAGCGCGGCGAGGAGCCGACGGTTGTCGTCCAGGCCGGTCAGCAGCGCGTCGAGCCAGTCACCCCCGCCCCGGAACGCGGCGGTGTGGGCGATCACCCCGAGGTGGCTGGTGCCGACGCTGACCTCGAAGGGAACCCGGGCGACGTCCCCGGCGGCGGCCGGGCCGGCGACGAGCAGCCCACCCCGCAGACCGGCCAGGTTCCACCCCTTGGAGGCGGACATCAGCGACAGGCCGTGCTCCGCGCCGGGCACCGAGAGGTACGGCACGAAACGCGCTCCCGCGCCGACCAGCGGGGCGTGGATCTCGTCGGCGACCACCCGCACCCCGTACCGCCCGGCCAGCGCGGCGACGGCGGTCAACTCGTCGGCGGTGTGCAGGACACCGGTCGGGTTGTGCGGGTTGCAGAGCAGGTACGCCGCCGGTCGCCCGCCGGAGCGGGCCACCCGGAACGCCTCTTCCAGGGTGTCGAGGTCGATCCGCAGGTCGTCGCCGAGCGGCGCCTCCACGATCCGGCGGCCGGCGTACCCGACGAACCCGTAGAACGGCGGGTAGACCGGGCAGTTGACGACCACCGCGTCACCGGGCCCGGTGAGCAGCCGCAACGCCTCGACCACGCCGTGCATCACGTCGGGCACCAGGGCGGTCCGCTCCACGGCCAGCCCGTCCCAGCCCCACCGACGCCGGGCGAACTCCGCCAGTGCCTCCGGGTACGCCGTGCCGGCGGTGTACCCGGTGTCGCCGAGCGCGACGGCGTCGGTGATCGCCCGCGCGACCGGCTCGGCGAGCGGCACGTCCATCTCCGCCACCCAGAGCGGCAGCACGTCGTCCGGGTACTCCCGCCACTTGACGCTCGTCCGTCGTCGCAGCTGGTCCAGCCGAAGCTGGCGCAGGGGATTCGCCTGGTCCCGGGAGCCCTGATGCGTACCACTCATGACATGAAGGATATTCCGCCCCTCCTGCCACCGCGCGGTCGCACGGCAGCAGGGCGGAGGGTGCCCCGACCAGGATTCGAACCTGGGCTCTCCGGTTTCGTAGACCGGCGCGCTGTCCGCTGCGCCACCGGGGCTCACGGCCGACGCCCGGGGGCGTCGGCCGGTCTAACCCTTCACACACACCACCTGCTTGAGGTGGGCCACCACCTCGACCAGGTCGTCCTGCTGGGCCATCACCTCGGTGATGTCCTTGTACGCGCCGGGGATCTCGTCGACCACCCCGGTGTCCTTGCGGCACTCCACCCCGGCGGTCTGCACCGCCAGGTCGTCAACGGTGAACGTCCGCTTCGCCTGCCCCCGCGACATCCGCCGCCCGGCCCCGTGCGACGCCGAGCAGTACGCGTCCGGGTTCCCCCGACCCCGCACGATGTACGACCCGGTGCCCATCGACCCCGGGATGATGCCCAGGTCCCCCCGGCCGGCCCGGATCGCCCCCTTGCGGGTCACCAGCACGTCCACCCCGTCGTAGTGCTCCTCGGCCACGTAGTTGTGGTGGCAGGAGATCGGCTCCCCGTAGCTGACCTGCGGGAAGGCGTCCCGCACCACGCCGCAGAGCAGGGCCAGCATGACCGCCCGGTTGCGCCGCGCGTACTCCTGCGCCCACCACAGGTCCCGCCGGTAGGCGTCCATCTCCGGGGTGCCGGCGAGGAACACCGCCAGGGCCCGGTCGGGCAGGTCCGCGTTGTGCGGCAGGGCACGGGCCACCCCGATGTGCCGCTCGGCCAGCTCCTTGCCGATGTTGCGGGAACCGGAGTGCAGCATCAACCAGACCTGCCCGGCGTCCGGGCCGTCCTGCTCGACGCAGACCTCGATGAAGTGGTTGCCCCCACCGAGGGTGCCGAGCTGGTGCCGCGCCCGGCTCTCCAGCTGCGCCACCCGGCGGTCCAGGGTGGCGAACCGGGCCCAGAAGTCGTCCCAGCCGCGCTGCTCCAGGCCCCGCACCCGACGCGGGTCGACCGGGTCGTCCCGCTTGGCGAAACCGACCGGCACCACCGCCTCGATCGCCGACCGCAGCGGTGCCAGGTCGTCGGGCAGGTCGGCGGCGGTGAGCGAGGTGCGGACCGCGCTCATCCCGCAGCCGATGTCCACCCCGACGGCGGCCGGCGAGACCGCCTGCCGCATCGCGATCACCGAACCGACGGTGGCGCCCTTGCCGAAGTGCACGTCCGGCATCACGGCGACGCCCTGCACCCAGGGCAGCGCGCCGATGTTGCGCAACTGCTGCGCGGCCTGCGGCTCGATGCCGTACGGGTCGGTCCAGACCCGTACCGGCGCCTTCGTGCCCGGCAGCGGGGTGAATGCCATGATCGTTCTCCTCGTTCGTGGGAGCAGGGGTGACAGGATTCGCACCTGCGACCGTCGGGTGTGGAATCCGGTGCGCTACCCGTTGAGCTACACCCCTCGGCGGGTGTCGGGGATCGAAAAAGCCGCCCGGTCCCCTGGTGGGGTGGGCGGCTGCGCAGGTCGCGCCGGCGCTATCCGCGCCGCCACCCCGATCGCCACCGACAACCCCGGGTTCGTTCGCCGGCTGGCAACAGCACGCCGCCGCGCGGTGTGAACCGCGTGGTCTCGGTGCTGAGGTACGGCGACACGGTGTGCTCCCCGGTTGGTCGGTGTGGCGTCGACGTCGAACCTAGGCGCGCACCCACCCGGGCCGCAACAGATATCGGTAGCTGCCGGCTATCGCGGCCCGCACATCCTGGACAGGGTGTCGAGCCAGGCGCTGCCCACGATGGCGACCGGGTAGGCCGCCTCCCGCACCTGCCCGTCGGCGGTCTACACGGAGAACCGCACCGTCAGCGGCTCCGTCCCGGGTGTCTCGCCGCACTGGAGCAGCACCACCACGCCGATCCAGCCGGTGCCGCCGGGCCGGATCAGCCGGGTCCGACCGAGATCGCGGATGAGCACGGTGGGGCTGTCCGCCCGGACCGACCGTACCGTGACCGGGGACGGCCCGGCGTTGACCACCGCCAGGGACCCTTCGATCCGGGCCCGGCCGCCGGCGTTCGTACTGCCGCTGTCCGCGTTGGCGGGGATGGCCACCAGCGCGACGGTCGCGTCACGCTCCTGCCGGGCGCGCGCCTCCCGCGACCTGTCGACCCCCCACCCGCCCAGCACCGCACCGGCCACCAGGGCGACCACCAGGCCCAGGGCGACCCGGGGGCGCGGCCCGCGCCGGACCCGGGAGGCGGCTGCGTCGACCGGCCCGCGCCCGGGGGCGTCCAGGTCGATCACGGCGTCCTCGGCGGGCATGGCGACAGCCTAGGGCCGACGGCGGCGACGTCGTGTCCGGCAGGGCCGGCACGCGGTACGGTCGGCCATGGCATTGATGCGGTGCGAGTTCGACTCCGAGGCCCTGGGCATGAGCACGTCGATGACGGTGATCCTGCCGCAACCCGACCCGGCCCGGCCCCCCGCGACGGCCGACGCGGGCCCGCCGGTGCTCTACCTGCTGCACGGGCTCAGCGACGACGACACCGCCTGGACCCGCCACACCTCGATCGAACGTTACGTGGCCCCGCTGGGTCTGGCCGTGGTGATGCCCCAGGTCGGCCGCAGCTTCTACACCGACGAGACGCACGGCAACCGGTACTGGACGTTCCTCACCGAGGAACTGCCCGAGGTCTGCCGGTCGTTCTTCCGGCTCTCCGACCGCCGGGAGGACACCTTCGTCGCCGGGCTGTCGATGGGCGGCTACGGGGCGGTGAAGTGGGCGCTGCGGCAGCCCGAACGCTTCGCCGCCGCAGCCAGCCTGTCGGGGGCGCTCAACGTCGCCCACCGCCGGCACGCCCCGGACCGCCCGCTCGACCCGGACGTCTGGCACACCGTCTGGGGGGACGCCCCGACCGCCGGCCCCGACGACGACACCGTGGCGCTGGTCGGCCGGGCCGGGCCCGACACTCCCCCGCTCTACGTCGCCTGCGGCACCGAGGACTTCCTCCACGACGACAACGAGCGTTTCGTCGCAGCCGCCCGGGACCGGGGCGTGCCGGTGACCGTGGACTTCTCCCCCGGCGACCACGACTGGCCGTACTGGGACGCCACGATCCGCGACGTGCTGGCCTGGCTGCCGCTGCGCACCCGGCCCCCCGTCAGCTGACCCGACGGGCGGGCACCACCGACGGCGGCAACGCCACCGGGCCGCACGGCGCAGCGGCGGCACGGTGGGCGGTCAGACCCCCACGCTGCCGTCGACAGCCTCCCGCAGCAGGTCGGCGTGGCCGTTGTGGCGGGCGTACTCGTGCATCATGTGCAGCATCACCAGCCGCAGCGACACGTCCTCACCCCAGCGCGCCTGGTGGCCGGTGACGTCGAGCGAGGCCGCCGCCAACTCGATACGCCGGGAGTGTTCCACCTCCCGCTGCCACGCCGCGAACGCCTCCGCCCCGGTCGACCCGGTCGGGTCGTACGCCTGCTGGTAGTCGCCGGTGTCCGACCAGAGCAGCGGCACGTCCTGCGCGTCGATCACCCGCCGGAACCAGGCGCGCTCCACCTCGGCGAGATGCCGCAGCAGGCCGAGCAGGGTCAGCTGCGACGACGGCACGGCCCGCTGGCGCAGTTCCTCGTCGGTCAGGCCCTCGCACTTCATGGCGAGGGTGGCCCGGTGGAAGTCGAGGAAGGCACGCAGCGTCTCCCGCTCCCCGGCGAGCAGCGGCGGGCCGATCCGTTCGGTGGTCATGTCGGGTCCTTCACGGGACGGGACCGCCCCGGGCGGGCGGCCGGGAGCCGTCGGGCAGCCTAGCGGCCGGTGGCTGCCGACCCGCCGAAATTCGTGCCGACCGGACGTGCAGGTGCTGGTCACCCGGCCGGCGTGGTGGCGCGGCGGGCGCGGGTCACCCCGTCGGGTGGTGCCGGTGGTGGGCGTCCCGGCGACGTCCGGCCCGGGCCGGCGACCGGGCCGCTCAGCGGGGCAGGGACGCCCGGGCCACCGGGAAGTCGAAGTACGTGTCGGGGTAGGGCTCGTCGGCGTACCGGTAGTGCCACCACTCCCGGTCGTAGTTGACGAAACCCTCCTGCGTCATCAGGCGTTCCAGCAACTGCCGGTGGGTCCGGGCGGCCCCGGTCACCCGGGGGTCGGCGGTGTGCGCCAGCGGGTCGAAACAGTCGAAGCCGGTGCCCATGTCGAGGCTGCCGTCGGCGAACCGCCGGTCGGCCGGGTCGGTGCAGGCCACCAGCGGCCGGCCCGGGGCGTACGAGGTGCGGGGCGGGGCCGGGCGGGGCTCCAGCGTCAGGTCGAGGGTGCTGCCCCGGCTGTGCGCGGTGGGGGCGCCGAGGTAGCCGTCGGCGAACAGCTTCGACTTGGCCACCCGGGGATAGAACTCCGCCTTCGTCTGCTGCGCTGCGGGGTCCTTCGCCCAGCGGACGAACTCGTCGGCGGCGCGCTGCGGCCGGTAGCAGTCGTACACCCGCAGGCTCAGCCGTTGGGCGCGGGCGGCGTCCTGCACCCGGCGCAACGCCTCGGCGGCGGTACGGGTGAGCAGGCACAACGGCTCGTCGTAGCCGTCCACCGGGCGGCCGACGAAGTTGTGCGGGCCGGCGTAGCGGATGTCCACGACGATGCTCGGGTCGACCTCGGACAGCAGCACCACGTCGGCGGGGGCACGTGGTCCGGTCGGGGTGGGCGTTGCGGCGTCCGCCTGCGGTGCGGGCTGCGGCGGCCGGTCGCAGCCCACCGCCACGAGCAGCACCGTGACGATCAGCAACCGGACCAGCACCCACCGGGGGTGCTCCGCCCCGCGTCTCACCGCCGTCGGCGGACGTCGTGGGGTCGGTGGCGCAGGGCGAGCAGCAGCCCGGCGAGCCCGGCCACGACGGCGGCCAGGGAGACCGCGACCAGCGGACGTGACCAGGGGTGACCGGGCAGGTCGAGCCGGCCCGGACCACCGGCGGCGGCCAGCGGGGGCGGGGGGACGGCGGTCCCGGACGGGCCTGCCGTCAGCTCACCCGGGTTGACCAGTCGACCCACGGCCGCACCCCGGGGCACCCCGAACCCCCAGTCCAGCAGGGCCGCCCCCTGCTCCCAGCCCCGCTTGTCGACGACCTCCGCGCCGAGCAGGGTGACCACCAGCCGCCGTCCGCCCCGCTCGGCGGCCCCGACGTAGGTGTGCCGGGCCAGGTCGGTGTAGCCGGTCTTGCCGCCCAACGCCCCCGGGTAGCGGTAGAGCAGCTGGTTGTCGTTCTGGATCGGGAAGGCCTTCTCGCCCAACGCCGGCTGGGCCGGGATCATCGCCTCCCGGGTGGTGTCGTAGCGGCGGAAGGTGGCGTCGGCGAAGCAGGCGCGGGCGATCAGCGCCAGGTCGTACGCGCTGGTGAACTGGCCCGGGCCGTCCAACCCGGACGGGGTCACCGCGTGGGTCTGCAACGCGCCGAGCTGCCGGGCGTGCTCGTTCATCGCCCGCAGCCCACCGGGCAGCCCGTCGGGGCCACCGCCGAGGCGGGCCAGCGCGTTGGCCGCCTCGTTGCCGGACTTGAGCAGCAGACCCAACCAGAGGGTCTCGATCCGGTACCGGCCACCCTCGGCGAAGCCCACGGCGGAGCTGCCCGGCTCGATGTCGAGGTCGCCGTGGGTGAGGGTGACCGTCTGCCGGGGGTCGAGGGTCGGCAGCACGGTGGCGGCCAGCAGCAGCTTCTGCACGCTCGCCGGGGTGCCGTGTTCGTGCGGGCCGCAGCCGCCGAGCACGTCGCCGCTGTCCAGGTCGGCGACCAGCCAGGAGGTGGCCGGCACGGCGGGCGGCCTGGGCGTCCCGGCCGGCCGGACCTGGCCCGTGGTGGCCAGGGCGGGGCCGCCGACCGCCCGGTCGGCGGCCTCCGTGTGGGGCGGGACCGGTCGGGGCGGCCGGGACACCGCCGGCACCGGCGCACACGGACCGGTGGTCACCGCCCCGGCGGCGTCCGCCACACCGGCGGGTGCGACGACCGGCGACAGCAGCACGACGGCGATGACGGCGGCGGTACGTCCCCGAACTCTCACGCTGACGAAGGTAGTGACACCCGCCCCGCCGGGCCGGTGATCCGGCGAATCCCACCCGGTGGGGGCGGCCGGGTCGCTAGGATGCCGCCGGTCGACGGGGTGGAGCCGCCGGTCGGACCCGGGTCGGGGTTGGTGGGCCGGGGCAGCTGCCAGCAGCCGGACGGCGGCGGGAGGTGTCGACGACGGTGGATGGGGGTAGCGGAGGGTAGGCACCGGTGAAGGAGGAGACCATGACCGACCCCCGTTACGCCCCGATCGGCCTCGCGGTCGGTAATGACCTGGTCGACGTCGACGACGTCGACACCCGTCCCGTGGTGGGTGCGGACGACGCCCGCGCCGACGCCGCCCGGGCCGGAGCGGAGGTGGACCTGTCCGACGGCACCCGGGACGGCGACGGCGTGCCGGTCGGTACGGCCGACGCGGACGCCGACCGGACCCGGGCGGCAGGCGAGCAGGGCTGACCGTCGGGCGGGGGTGGTCGCCCGCCCCCGCCCGGCAGGTGCGCCGGCCCGTCGGGCTGAGCCCGCACCGGCCAGCTCACCGGCGACCCGGGGTGCCCGCACCGGAGGGTGCGGTGGCCCGGGTCGCCGGGGCCGGACTGCTCAGTGGCCGCGGATCGCGCGGTGGATCTGCACCGGCAGGGCCGGGGCACCGTCCACCGGCGCGGGGTCCTCCGGGGTGGGCGCGATGCCACCGGCGGCGATCTTGTCCAGGGTCTTCAGCCCGGCCACGTCGATGGTGCCGAAGACGGTGTAGTTGGGGCGCAGCGCCGAGTCCGACTGGACCAGGAAGAACTGGCTGCCGTTGGTGTCCGGCCCGGCGTTGGCCATCGCGAGCGTGCCCCGGGCGTAGAGCCGGCGCACGCCGGTGGGGTCGGTCGGCGCGGGCGGCAGGTCGGTGGGCAGTTCGTCGCGGTAGCGGTAGCCCGGCCCGCCCTCACCCGTGCCGGACGGGTCACCGCACTGGAGCACCTTGAGCGTCGGGTAGGCGGTCAACCGGTGACAGGGCGTCCAGTCGTAGAACCGGTGCCGCGCCAGGTGCAGGAAGCTCTGCACCGTGCACGGGGCCTGCTCCCGGTCCAGGGTCAGGCCGATCGGCCCCTGGCTGGTGCGCAGGGTGACCCGGACCGTGCCCTCGTCCGGCGTCCGGCGCGGGTCCCGCGGCAGCGGCACCGGCCGGGCCGGTGGTTCGTCGGGCGTGGAGGTGTACGCGCACGGCCCCTTCGTGGTCCGGGCGGCGCTCGACCCGTCGGCGGGCGCGGCGACGGCGGCGGTGCCACCGGCGACGACCAGTGCCGCCGAGGCCAGCGCCACCCCGGCGAGGCGGGTCAGCCGGCCGGCCGGACGCGACCCGGCGGCGAACGGTCGGGGTTCACTCGACACTGTGGTCCTCCTGGACTCGTGGTACCGGAGAGGCGGGCGGTACCGCAACGACCGGAGTCTATGGAGGGCCGGCCCGGTTGTCGACGCTGATCGACACCGGGCGGGGCGTCACCGTCGGTCCCCCGGGCGGGCCGCCGCGGGTCTCCGCGCGCCACAGCCGGCGGGGTCGGCGGTCAGTCCCAGGCGACGCGTCGGCGGACCCGGCGACGGGTCCGCCGACGACCGACAGCGAACAGGACGGCCAACACCCCGACCAGGGCCGCCGCACCGCCGATCACCGCCGTGCCGAGCCAGTGCGGTGTGCCCGCCGGCCGGCCGGCGGGACCCGGGGCGGCGGCCACCGGGGCCGACGGCGACACCGACGCGCGGGGGGTGGTCACCTCCCCCGGCTCGACCAGCCGCCCGACCGAGGCGTCCCGGGGCAGGCTGAAGCCCCAGTCGAGCAGCCGCGCCCCCTGCTCCCAGCCACGCACCGGGCGGGCCTCCGCACCGAGCAGGGTCACCACCAGCCGACGCCCACCGCGTTGCGCGGCTCCGACGTAGGTGTGCCGGGCCAGGTCCGTGAATCCGGTCTTCCCGCCCAACGCCCCCGGGTACCGGTAGATCAACTGGTTCTCGTTCTGGATCTGGAAGCCGGGCTTGCGCAGTGCGGGTTGGGCCGGGATCTGGGTCCGCTCGGTCAGCGCGTACCGGCGGAAGGTGGGGTCGGCGAAACAGACCCGGGCGATCAGCGCCAGGTCGTACACGCTGGTGAACTGGCCCGGCCCGTCCAACCCGGACGGGGTCACCGCCCGGGTCTGCCACGCGCCGAGCCGACGGGCCTCGGCGTTCATCTCGCGGACCCCGGCGGCGGAGCTGCCCGCGCCCAGCCGGGCCAGCAGGTTCGCCGCGTCGTTGCCGGACTGCAGCAGCAGGCCGAGCCAGGCGGTCTCGACCGAGTAGCGGCCACCGTCGAGCAGGCCGACGGCGGAGCTGCCGGGCTCGATGTCCAGGTCGGCGCGGGTCACCGTGACCACCTGTTTCGGGTTCAGCTTCGGCAGCATGGTGGCGGCGAGGAGCAACTTCTGCACGCTGGCCGGGGTGGCGTACGCGTGTGGGCCGCAGCCGCCGAGGACCGCTCCGGTGTCCAGGTCGGCGACCAGCCACGACGTCGCGGTGACCGGCGGTGGCGCGGGCGTGCCCGGGGGAACGGTCAACCCGGGGGTGGCCAACGACTCTCCGCCCACCGTCTGCTGCTCGGGCACCGCCGCCGGCGGCGCGGGCCGGGGAGGCCGGGTGACCTTCGGCGTCGGCAGCTTCGGGCACGGCACGACGGCCGCGCGGGCCGAGCCGGCGCGGCCCGCGACGCCCGCGTGCGCGGGGACCGGCAGTGCCACGGTGAGGAGTACGGCCGCGACGGCGGCGGCCAGGACCCGGGCTCTCATGGTCAGGCACCCTACCGAGGCGGGGCGTCGCTCTCCCAGGGGGCGCGACCGGCCCGACGGGAGCGGGTTGCCTCACTCTCGATGACCACAGCATTACTCCACGTTGCCGAAATTGCTGCCGCAGGGCGCGGGCGGGATCGCTCCCATGCGCTCTGAGCTGCGGTTTTACCGACGACCACGGAGTGCGACCGGAAGCTCACCAAAATTCTTGAACGATCTCCGAGTGGTCCCCGTATCCATCGCCGCAAGGACGGACCGGGGCGCCGCCAAGTACGAGGCGGCGGACGACGGCCCACCTTCACCCCAGCCACCGTCGGACCGACCGGACGCGACACCCGTCGACGGTCCGCCGGAGATCAGAGGAGAGGTACATGGCCAGGCCAATGCGGAAGAATTCCGTTCTCAAGCTCGGCGGAGTGGGCGCCCTGGCGGTGCTGCTCCTGGGTGGCGGCCTGCAGCTCGCCTCCGCCGCCGAGAACACCGGCAGCAGCGCCGCGCAGACCGTGAACTGCCCCACCGTACGGGACAAGCTGCCGGCGGTCCCGGCGGCGGCCGCCGCCGGGGTGGAGCGGGAACTGGCCAACCTGGACGAGGAGATCGCCCGGCAGAACGAGCGGCTGGCCAAGCAGGCCGCCAACCCCCAGGGCGGCGCGAACTTCATCAACAACGCCATCCTCGGCCCGCTGAAGAGCAAGCGCGTCGCGGTGCTGGACCGCATCGAGATCAACTTCAACCGGGTCGGCGCACAACGCCCCAACCTGGACAGCCTGGCCACCTGCGGGCTGAACGCCCCGGGCGTGGCCAGTGCGCTGAACAGCTCCGTCAAGGCCGGCAACGCCGCCACCGGCGGGAACAACACCACGGCCGCCGCCCAGACGGTGAACTGCCCGACGCCGCAGATCCCCGCCGTCCCGGCCCAGGCCGCCGCGAACGTCCAGGCCGAACTGGCCAACCTCGACAAGCAGATCGGCGAAGCCAACGCCCGCCTCGCCCAGCAGGCCGCCAACCCCCAGGGCGGCGCCAACTTCATCAACAACGCCATCCTCGGCCCGCTGAAGGACAAGCGCCAAGCCGCCCTCGACCGCATCGAGATCGCCTTCAACCGCGTCGGCGCACAGCGCCCCAACCTCGACAACTTCGCCGCCTGTGGTCTCAACGGCGCGGGTGCCGGGAACGCGGGCGCGGGCGCGGGCGCGGGCAACAACGGTGCCGGCAACAACGGCGCGGGCAACAACGGTGCCGGCAACAACGGCGCGGGTAACAACGGCGCGGGCAACAACGGTGCCGGTAACGCGGGGAACGCCCGGACGGTGAACTGCCCGACGCCGCAGATCCCCGCCGTCCCCGCCCAGGCCGCCGCGAACGTCCAGGCCGAACTGGCCAACCTCGACAAGCAGATCGGCGAAGCCAACGCCCGCCTCGCCCAGCAGGCCGCCAACCCCCAGGGCGGCGCCAACTTCATCAACAACGCCATCCTCGGCCCGCTGAAGGACAAGCGCCAAGCCGCCCTCGACCGCATCGAGATCGCCTTCAACCGCGTCGGCGCACAGCGCCCCAACCTCGACAACTTCGCCGCCTGCGGCCTGAACTGACCGGTCACTCACGGACGGCCCGGCGGATCATCCGCCGGGCCGTCCGGCTGTGCGCACCCACCCCGGCACACCCGACGTCCCACCAGGCTCAGCACGCCCCCGCCGTGGTCAACCCTTCCCCGTCCAGCTCAGTGCATCCCGACCGACCCAGTGCGCCTCGGTCGGCTCAGTGCGTCCCGGCCGGGCCGGTTTCGGCGAGGTAGTCGGACAACGCGGCGGAGCCTCGCAGCCGACGCAGGCTGCGGGCGTGCAGGTCCTGCTCCCGCCGGGCGAGTTCGGCCCGCACCCGGTCCGGTCGGCCGGTGCTGCGCAACTCGTCGAGGACCGCGGTGATGATGTCGAACGGGTACCCGCCCCGACGCAGCAGCGCCACCACCTGCGCCGCCCGCCACTCGGCCACGTCGTACACCCGGTAGCCGGTGCCCCGCTGCCGGTGCGGGCGGAGCAGGCCGCGCTGCTCCCACAGGCGCAGCTGCGAGGTCCGCACCCCGACCTGGGCGGCCACCACACCGATCCGGGCGTCCCGGCGGGGCACGGCCGCCACCGGACTGTCCAGCACCGTCTCGAAGGCGCCCAGCACCCGGGCGATCTCGGCCCGTTCGCGGTCCAACTCGGCGTGCCCGGCGTCGAGCGCGGCGAGCGCCGCCGGCAGCTCACCCCGGTGCACGGCGGCCAACACCTCGCGGGTACGCGCCCAGCCGTGCCCCTCGGCCATCCGCCGGGCCACGGCCAGGGCCCGGACGTGGCGTTCGGTGAACATCCGGTAGCCGCTCAGGGTGCGGCCGGCCGGTGGCAGCAGCCCGTCGGCCAGATAGTTGCGCACCTGCTGGGTGGAGATCCCGGCACTGGCCGCGACGTCGACCAACCGCCACCGCCGCTCCCCCACCCGGCCCCCTCCGCTCGCCCCCGTCCAGCCTAGTGGTTGCCACGTGGTTTGAGACTTTCCGCCCACCTGCATCCGGTCGGCTCGGCGTGCTCCGACAGAAGTCTCAACGGGAGCATGAATGAGAAAATCGAAGGTATGGAGCAGTCAGCACGGTCCACCGCCGACCACCACGACATGATCGAGGTACGGGGCGCCCGGGAGAACAACCTCACCGGCGTCTCCGTCGACATACCCAAGCGACGGCTCACGGTCTTCACCGGGGTATCCGGCTCGGGGAAGTCCTCCCTGGTGTTCGGCACCGTCGCCGCCGAGTCCCGCCGCCTGATCAACGAGACCTACAGCGCCTTCCTCCAGTCGTTCATGCCGAACCTGTCCCGCCCCGACGTCGACTCGCTGCGGAACCTGACCTCGGCGATCGTGGTCGACCAGGAACGGATGGGGGCGAACTCCCGCTCCACCGTGGGCACCGCGACCGACGCGTACGCGCTGCTGCGGATCCTGTTCAGCCGGCTCGGCGAGCCGCACGTCGGCGGGGCCGGGGCCGTTCAGTTTCAACCTCGCCGAGGGCATGTGCCCCACCTGTGAGGGGCTGGGCCGGGTCTCCGACCTCGACGTGTCGGCCATGGTGGACGTGGAACGCTCGCTCAACGACGGGGCGATCCTGGTGCCGAACTTCGCCGTCGACTCCTGGTACTGGCAGACCATCGTCGGGTCCGGCCTGTTCGACCCGGACGTCAAGCTCCAGGACTTCACCGCGCAGCAGTGGGCGGACTTCCTGCACAAGCCGGCCACCAAGATCAAGGTCGGGACCAACAGCTGGACGTACGAGGGGCTGGTGGTGAAGGTCCGCCGGCTCTACCTGGCCAAGGACCGGGAGTCCATGCAGCCGCACATCCGCGCCTTCGTGGACCGGGCGGTCGCCTTCGCCACCTGCGCCGCCTGCGGTGGTGCCCGGCTCAACGCGGCGGCCCTGTCGTCGAGGATCGCCGGACGCAACATCGCCGAGTGCGCGGCCCAGCAGATCAGCGACCTGGCGGAGTTCGTCGGCGGGATCGACGCCCCGTCGGTGGCACCGCTGGTGGCCGACCTGCGCGACACCCTGGACTCGCTGGTGGAGATCGGCCTCGGCTACCTCAGCCTGGACCGGGAGTCCGGCACCCTCTCCGGCGGCGAGGCGCAGCGGGTGAAGATGGTCCGCCACCTCGGGTCCAGTCTCTCCGACGTGACGTACGTGTTCGACGAACCGACGGTGGGGCTGCACCCGCACGACATCAACCGGATGAACGACCTGCTGCTGCGGCTACGCGACAAGGGCAACACGGTGCTGGTCGTGGAACACAAGCCGGAGACCATCGCGATCGCCGACCACGTGGTCGACCTCGGCCCGGGAGCCGGCGCGGCGGGCGGTCGGATCTGCTACACCGGGGACGTGACCGGGCTACGGCGCTCCGGCACGCTGACCGGCCGGCACCTCGACCACCGGGTCACCCTGCGGGCCGCCGTCCGCACACCCACCGGTCACCTGCCGATCCGGGGCGCCGACCTGCACAACCTGCGCGACGTCGACGTGGACCTGCCGCTGGGGGTGCTGACCGTGGTCACCGGCGTGGCCGGCTCGGGCAAGAGTTCACTGATCCACGGCTCGTTGCCCCGTCGGGACGGGGTGGTGGTGGTCGACCAGTCCGCCATCCGGGGCTCCCGACGCAGCAACCCGGCGACCTGGACCGGCCTGCTCGACCCGATCCGCACCGCGTTCGCCCGCGCCAACGGGGTGAAGGCCGCGCTGTTCAGCGCCAACTCCGAGGGCGCCTGCCCGACCTGCAAGGGAATCGGGCTGGTCTACACCGACCTGGCCACGATGGCTGCCGTCGCCACCGTGTGCGAGGCCTGCGAGGGGCGGCGCTACACCCCCGAGGTGCTGAGATACACGCTGCGCGGCCGCAACATCAGCGAGGTGCTCGGCATGTCGGTCACCGAGGCCCGGGAGTTCTTCCCGTCCGGCCCGGCCAGGGTGGTGCTGGACCGGCTGGCCGAGGTCGGGCTGGGCTACCTGACCCTGGGGCAACCGCTGACCACCCTCTCCGGTGGGGAACGCCAGCGGCTCAAGCTCGCCGTGCACATGGCCGAGAAGGCCGCCACCTACGTGCTGGACGAGCCGACCACCGGTCTGCACCTGGCCGACGTGGACCAACTCCTGGCCCTGTTGGACCGGTTGGTCGACGCGGGCAACACGGTGGTCGTCATCGAGCACCACCAGGCGGTGATGGCGCACGCCGACTGGATCATCGACCTGGGTCCCGGTGCCGGACACGACGGCGGCCGGATCGTCTTCACCGGCACCCCCGCCGACCTGGTCGCGCACGGTGACACCCTGACCGCCAGCCACCTGCGCGAGTACGTCGCACCCCGGTGACCCCGGATCACCTCCAGCCCGTGGCCGACGCACACGGACGCCCCTGACCGGCGGGCCGCGAGCGCGGGACGCGGTGCGGTCAGCGGCCGGGAAGTCGCCGCAACCAGGCCCGCTGCCAGGGGGTCTCCACGGCTTTCGGGTGGTAGTGGCCGCGGATCCAACCCACCGCCTGTCGGGCCGGCAGTCCGTCGAGGATCGCCAGGGCGGCGAGGGCGGTGCCGGTCCGGCCGATCCCACCCCGGCAGGCCACCTCCACCCGGGCACCGCCCTGCGCGCGCCGCAACGCCTCGCGCAGGGCGTCCAGGGCGTCCGCGCGGTCGACGGGCAGCCAGAAGTCGGGCCACCGGATGCGCCGGTACGGCCAGGCCGGGGTCGGGCCGGGCGCCAGGATCAGGGCGAAGTCGGCGGGTGACACCGCGTCGGCCACCCGCCGCCCGCGCACGGTCGCGCCGCTGGGCAGGGTGACCACGCCGGTCGAACTGGACCACTCCACACCGCGATTCTGCCCGGTACGCACACAGCGCGCCGCCCCCGACCCGGGTGGGTCGGGGGCGGCGCGTGTCGATGTGCGGGTCGCCTCTCGGCGCGTGGCGCAACGCGGCTCCAGCCGAACGGAACTCCGCGACGGCATTTCAGGTGAGGCCCGGGGACACCGGACACACCGACACCCTCCACAACGCGGGACCCCACCTCCCCCTTCCCCACCCTCCAGTGACCCCCGTCACTCTCATGTGACCGCCCCGCCACGACGCCGCCCCGCCACGGCACCGGGTTGGCCGAGTTCGCCACCCGCCGCCGGCCACGACAGCAGCGCTGGCCGGCACCCCGGGCGGGGTGCCGGCCAGCGTTGTCGTGCGGGTCAGCTGCGGGTCAGCTGTTCCAGTGGTGGGCGACGAGGTCGGCGGCCTGCTGCTCCCACTGGGCGTAGTGGTCGGGGTACGCCGACACCTGGACCGTCTGGGCGGCCTTGGTCAGGGGCATGTCCTGCCAGCCGTCGACCTGCTTGAGGCCCTTGAGGAACGCCAGGGTGGCGTACTCGGGGTCGGTGATCTGCTCGACGGTGCCCCAGCCGGAGGACGGGCGCTGCTGGAACAGGCCCTGCGAGTCGTGGTCGTTACGGTCGCCGAGGTGGCCGAGGTTCTCCAGCTTCGACTCCTGTAGGGCGGTGGCGATGGAGACCACGGCGGCGCGTTCGTCCATGCCGGCCTTCTTCGTGGCGGCGATGATGGCCTTGGCGTTGCGGGTCTGCTCGTCGTTGAGGTCGATGCGGGACTGGTCGCCCTGCACGCCGTGCGGGATCAGCTTGGCCTTGTCCACGGCCGGCTTGTCGGCCTGCACGGTGGTGGCGGCGGGGCGGGTGTCGGTGGCGGCGTGGGCGTGGGTGGCGGG
>NZ_JBEZEK010000031.1:0-68424 GCF_040648835.1 Micromonospora sp. NPDC049081
CGGGGGGGGGCGGCGGGGGCGCGGGCGCGCCCCCGCCCCCCCCCCCCCCCCACCACCGTGGCCCTCTCGCCGGACCGCCCGGCCGGCAGCACCGACCTGCTCAGCGTCCGGGGGGCGGGACCGTTCCGGATCGGGGCGTCACTGACCCGGCTCACCTCGGCCGGACTGATCGACTGGACGGCCCTCGACTGCGAGGGCGTGGTCACGGCCGGCGTCACCGGTGAGTGGGCCGGCGTGATCATGGTGGCCTTCCGCAACGGGCGGCTGGTCGAGGTGGGCACGGCCACCGCACCGCCCCGCTCACCGTCCGGGGCGTCGGTGGGCATGTCCTGGGCCGAACTGGAGCAGATCTACGGTCCGCGGGGCGCGCTGATCCACAACGACGCCGGGGACGCCACGGCCTACCTGGTGCGGTTCGGCAACCGGGTCGAGCTGTTCACCGGGCACCCGATCCGGTCGGGTGTCGGCTACTTCCAGGTCGGGCTGGCGGATCACGTCGAGCGGGCCTTCCGCCAGGGCCACTCCTGCTGACCGCCGGTCCGGGCCGGGGCGTCGGGGGCTCTCCCCGACGCCCCGGTTCGCGTGGTGGCATCGCCAACATTGCTGTCGTGCTCGACATTAGTGTGTGCCACACAGTATGGTGTGACACATGGTCAACGAAGAGGTCCTGCGGACCCATCTCCAGGAGCTGCGTCGCGGCACGGTGGTGGTGGCCAGCCTGCTGGCCCTGCGCCAACCCGGCTACGGCTACGCGCTGCTGCAACGCCTCACCGGGCACGGCTTCCCGGTCGACGCCAACACCCTCTATCCCCTGCTCCGACGACTGGAGGAGCAGGGGCTGCTGACCAGCGAGTGGAACACCCAGGAGAGCCGGCCGCGCAAGTTCTACCGCACCAGCGCCGACGGGGAGACGGTCCTGGCCCGCCTGCTCGACGACCTCGCCGCCGTACAGACCTCCGTGACCGGGCTGATCGAAGGAGCCGACCGATGAACACCCTGACCGACCGCTACCTCGCGGCGACGCTGCGCTCGGTGCCCGCCGAGCGTCGGGACGAGATCGCCACCGAGTTGCGCGCCTCGATCGAGGACATGATCGAGGACCGCACCGGCGGCGGCCAGCACACCGCCACCGCCGAGCGGGAGGTGCTCACCGAACTGGGCAACCCGGACCTGCTGGCCTCCCGGTACACCGACCGCCGGCTCCAGCTCATCGGCCCGACCTACTACCTCGTCTGGCTCCGACTGCTCAAACTGCTGCTCAGCTTCATCCCGGCGATCGTCGGCACGGTCGTCGTGGTCGTCGAGGTGGCACAGGGCAACGGCTTCGGCGCGATCGGCCGGGGGATCGTCGTCGCCATGCAGGTGGGCGTGCAGATCACCTTCTGGCTCACCCTGACCTTCGCCATCATCGAACGCGCCCAACCCGGCACCACGATGCCCGGCTGGACCGTCGACCAGCTCCCCGACGTCCCCACCCACCGGGACGTCTCCCTCGCCGACACCGTCGCCTCGGTGGCCATGCTGGCGCTGACCATCGGATACCTACCCTTCCAGCACTACCAGTCGTGGGTGCACGACACCGACGGCGGCAACATCCCGATCCTCGACCCGGCGCTGTGGTCGTTCTGGCTGCCGGCGCTGATCGTGGTACTGGCCGCCAGCGTGGTGTTCGAAATCGTCAAGTACCGGACCGGACGCTGGACCTGGCCGCTGTTCGGGGTGAAGGGCCTGCTCGACGTGGCGTTCGCGGTGCCGGTGGCGTGGCTGGCGCTCTCCGACCGGCTGCTCAACCCGGCCCTGGCCGACCGGCTGAGCTGGCTCGCCGACCAGGACAACCGGGACACCCTCGGGGTCGTCATCGCGCTGAGCGCCGCCGGGGTGGTGGTCTGGGGGCTGATCGACAGCGCCGTGAAGACACGCCGCCAGACGCGCTGAACGGACCAGCACCCGACGGGCCCGGCGTACCCACGCCGGGCCCGTCGCACGGTCCGGGAGTGCCGGGTTTAGCGGGGGCGGGTCAGGTCAGCACGGCACGGCAGCCCAGCCGGGCGGCAGCTGCGGCACCGGCCAGGACGGCTCCGGCCGCCAGTGCGCCCAGCCCTCGTCCCACCACCGCTGCCCCGCGTCGAGCAGCGCGGCGATCCGGTCCCCCTCGGCCCGGATCGCCTGCGCCATGCCCGGGTAACGCCCCTCGACGAGGCGCTGGGCGAACAGCTCCACGTCCTTGAAGACGTACCGGTCGGCGTCCGCCGCCCACCACAGGTCCAGCTCGTGGTCGAGGGTGTCCACCCCGATCGGGGTACGCCGCAGCGGGTCCTGGAGGTTGAAGTACCAGCCAGCGAAGGTGCGGTCCGGACCGGTCCAGAAGACGTCGACCGAGTGCGCCTCGCCCGGGCGGTGCAGCATCAGCTTGCCGTGCCCGGACCACGCGGTGTGCCCCGCCGTCTGCCACGGGTGCCGACCGCAGGGGAATTCGCCGTGCTCCGGGAAGCCGAACTCGGCACCCGGCGGCAGATAGAGCGCCAACAGGTCGTCGGTGTCCGCCACGCAGATGGTGGGGCAGCCGAACCAGACCTCACCACGCAGGATCTCCCGCCGGACGACCACGTCGCCCGGCGGGAACCGGTGTGCCGGCACGACCGTCAGGCGTCCACCGCCGCCATCACGTCGTCCGAGACGTCGAAGTTGGCGTAGACGTTCTGCACGTCGTCGCAGTCCTCCAGCACGTCGATCAGCTTGAAGATCTTGCGTGCGCCGTCCTCGTCCAGCGGCACGTTGACGCTGGGGATCAGGGCGGACTCGGCCGACTCGTACTCGATCCCGGACTCCTGCAGGGCGGTGCGGACCGCGATCAGGTCGGTCGGCTCGGAGAGCACCTCGTACGCCTCACCGAGGTCGTTGACCTCCTCGGCCCCGGCATCGAGGACCGCCATCATCACGTCGTCCTCGGTGGTGTCGGCCTTGGGGACGATCACCACGCCCTTGCGGGAGAACATGTACGACACCGAGCCGGCGTCGGCGAGCGAACCACCGTTACGGGTCAACGCCGTGCGGACCTCGGTGGCGGCCCGGTTGCGGTTGTCGGTCAGGCACTCGATCAGCATGGCCACGCCGCTCGGGCCGTAGCCCTCGTACATGATGGTCTGCCAGTCGGCGCCGCCGGCCTCCAGGCCGGAGCCGCGCTTGACCGCACGGTCGATGTTGTCGTTCGGGACCGAACTCTTCTTGGCCTTCTGGATGGCGTCGAAGAGGGTGGGGTTACCGGCCGGGTCACCGCCGCCGGTGCGGGCCGCCACCTCGACGTTCTTGATCAGCTTGGCGAACATCTTGCCGCGCTTGGCGTCGATGACGGCCTTCTTGTGCTTGGTGGTCGCCCATTTAGAGTGGCCGGACATCTCGTACCTCCGTCTGTTGACTCACGCCTCGCGTCGGCTGGCCGCGCCGACTCCGGGCCAGCACCGGCCGCGTTGGAGGGCTGCGACGGGCAGTGCCCGCGCCGAACCGCGGCAATCCTACCGAGAGCACCCACCCCGCCGTCACACCCGGCGCGGCACCGCCACCAACCCGCGCAGGAATTGCCCCTTTCGCCGGGAGATGGGCGGCTCAGTGGGCGGCCCCGACCAGGTCGGCGAAGTAACGGTGCAGACGCAGGTCCCCGGTCAACTCCGGATGGAACGACGTCGCCACCAGGTTGCCCCGGCGGACGGCGACGATGCGGTCGACGGCCGGACCCCCGGTGACCCGGCCCAGCACCTCGACGTCGGCATCGACCCGCTCGACCCAGGGGGCGCGGATGAACACGGCGTGGAACGGCCCGCCGTCGATCCCGGTGATCTCCACCGGCGCCTCGAACGAGTCGACCTGCCGACCGAACGCGTTGCGTCGCACCGTCATCGCGATGCCGGCGAAGCCCCGCTGGTCGGGACGGCCGTCCAGCACCTCGGTGGCCAACATGATCATCCCGGCGCAGGACCCGTAGACCGGCATCCCGGCGGCGATCCGCTCGTCGATCGGCGCGCGCAGCCCGAAGATGTCCACCAGCCGGCTCATGGTGGTGGACTCCCCACCCGGGATCACCAGCCCGTCGACCGCGTCCAGCTCGGCCGGCCGGCGCACCGCACGGGCCTCCGCACCGACCCCGGCGAGGGCGGAAACATGCTCACGGACGTCACCCTGGAGGGCGAGCACCCCGATCACCGGTCCACCCACGTCCCCTCCTCCCGCACCACCGGCAGCGGCCCCGACCCCCGCCTCACCAACCGCGCTCGGCCAACCGGTGCGGCTGGGGGATCTCGTCGACGTTGATGCCGACCATCGCCTCACCCAGGCCCCGGGACACCTTCGCCAGCACGTCCGGGTCGTCGTGGAAGGTGGTCGCCTTGACGATCGCGGCGGCCCGCTGCGCCGGGTTGCCGGACTTGAAGATGCCGGAACCGACGAAGACGCCCTCCGCGCCGAGCTGCATCATCATCGCGGCGTCGGCCGGGGTGGCGATGCCCCCGGCGGTGAACAGCACCACCGGCAGCTTGCCCGTCTCGGCGACCTCCTTGACCAGGTCGTACGGGGCCTGCAACTCCTTGGCCGCGACGAACAGCTCGTCGGCCGGCAGGGAGCTGAGCCGGGCGATCTCCTGCCGGATCCGCCGCATGTGCATGGTGGCGTTGGAGACGTCCCCGGTGCCCGCCTCGCCCTTGGAGCGGATCATGGCCGCGCCCTCGGTGATCCGGCGCAACGCCTCACCCAGGTTGGTCGCGCCGCACACGAACGGGACGGTGAACGCCCACTTGTCGATGTGGTTGGCGTAGTCGGCCGGGGTGAGCACCTCGGACTCGTCGACGTAGTCGACGCCGAGGGACTGCAGGACCTGCGCCTCGACGAAGTGACCGATCCTGGCCTTGGCCATCACCGGGATGGACACGGCCGCGATGATGCCGTCGATCATGTCCGGGTCGCTCATCCGGGACACGCCACCCTGGGCGCGGATATCGGCCGGCACCCGCTCCAGCGCCATGACGGCGACCGCACCGGCGTCCTCGGCGATCCTGGCCTGCTCGGCGGTGACCACATCCATGATCACGCCGCCCTTGAGCATCTCGGCCATGCCGCGCTTGACGCGGGCGGTGCCCCGGACCTGGGGGGCATCGGCGCTCGGGGACGTCGTTTCGGACATGGTCCATCACTCCTCGGACGTGCTCGGGGGCTGACTCCGGCTGATGCTATGACGCCCCGGACGCCGCTCCGACAGCCAATCGGCCCCACGGTGGCCTGCCCTGTGGCCCCCGTCACCCCGGCTCGACCCGGGCCGGTGCCGCCCGCCCCGGTGACCCGGCCCCGCCACCCGAGCCGCCGCCGAGACCCGGCCCCGCCACCGCGACCCGGGGCCGCCACCGCGAAAGGGGCCGCCGCCGCGACCCGGGGCCGCCGCCGCAACCCGGGGCCGCACCGTCGGGCAGCCACCGGTCGGCAGCCCCGGTCAGCCCGCCGGGACGTCGGCGGGCAGGGCCAGGGTGGGGTCGTCGATGTCGAAATACCGCGGCCAGGGGTGGCGGCGGCCCATCCGGCACATCCGCACCAGCGGTCGGCTCCGCGCGCTACGCGCGTCCCGCACCAGGTCGGTGTGCACCTGCCGGGACAGCGCCAGCCGCCGGCTCGCCGCGATCACCGCCCCGCAGGAGGGATCGGCCGGGTCCAGCCGGGCCGCCCGCAGTTGCCGGGTGAGGTCGTTCTCCGCCGCCTCCCGCTCCTCGGGGACGGCGTCCAGGGCGATCCGCGCCGCCGCGTACAGCTCCACGCCGTGGCGCTGCTCGGCCAGCACCGCGGCGGCGGCGGCCCGGCGCAGCAGATGGGCGTCGAGCGCGCGGGCCGCCGACTCAGCCCGGGTCTGCAACCGCTCGACCCGGCCCGCCGTCCAGACCAGGTAGACCACGACCAGGGCGACGACGACCACGGCGACCGACACCGCCCACAGCTGCGGCACCGTCGGGGTCACCGCGGACCACCCAGCCCCGCCCACTCCTGGTCGATGACCCGACCGTCGGTGGCCTCGATGGCCGCCGCGTAGACCTCCACCACCCGACGGGCCACCACCGGCCAGTCGTAGTGGGCAACCACCTGATCGCCGCAGGCGCTCAACGCGGCCCGCTGCGCCGGGTCGTCGAGCAGCTCCGCCAGGACGGTCCGCAGGCCGGCCGGGTCACCGGTCGGGAAGAGCCGGCCGGCCCGCCCGCCGTCGAGCACCCGCCGGAACGCGTCCAGGTCGCTGGCGACCACTGTCGCGCCGGCCGCCAGCGCCTCGGTGAGGATCATGCCGAACGATTCGCCGCCGGTGTTCGGGGCGACGTAGAGGTCGACGCTGCGCAGCATCCGGGCCTTGTCGACCTCGGAGACCAGACCGAGGAACGTGACCTGGTCGCGCAGCTCCGCCGGGAACCGCCCGAACAGGTCGTCCGGGTCACCCGGCCCGGCCACCAGCAGGCGCAGCCCCGGCCGGTGGGCGGCCAACGCGACGAAGGCGTCGCGCAGGATCGGGAAACCCTTGCGGGCCTCGGTGAACCGGCCGAGGAAACCCAGCGTCCCGCCGCTGCCGGTGGCGCACTCCCCCGGCCAGCCGGGCAACGGCTCGACCCCGGCGAACTTCGCCACCGCCACCCCGTTGGGGATCTCCACCGCCCCGCCGTCCATGTGCTCGACCTGCACCTTGCGGGCCAACGCGCTGACCGCGATCCGGGCGGTGATCCGCTCCAGCAGGATCTGGAGCACCCCCTGGGCGGCGGCGAGCACCCGGGACCGGGTCATCGCGGTGTGGAAGGTCGCCACCACCGGCCCCCGGGCGGAGAGCACCGCCAGCATCGACAGGCTCGGGGTGAGCGGCTCGTGCACGTGCAGCACGTCGAACTCGCCCCGGGTGAGCCAGCGCCGCACCCGGGCGGTGGAGACCGGCCCGAACGCGATCCGGGCCACCGAACCGTTGTACGGCAGCGGCACCGCCCGCCCGGCGGAGACCACGTACGGCGGCAGCGTCGACTCCTCGTCGGCGGGGGCCAGGACACTCACCTCGTGCCCCAGTCCGAGCAGCGCCTCGGCCAGGTCCATGACGTGGTTCTGCACCCCGCCGGGGACGTCGAAGGAGTACGGGCACACGATGCCGATCCGCACTGGCGCCCCCTCCCCTCAGACCGAACCGGCGCTGGCCGGGGGCGGCGCCGCGGTGGACCCGCCGTCGGTGGAGCCCCGCTGGTCCAGCCACATCCGCTGCAACATGTGCCAGTCTTGCGGATGACGGGCGATGCCCGCCGCCAGACAGTCGGCAATCCGCTGGGTCAGCACCCGGACCCGCTCGTCCAACGGTGCGCTGTCCGGGTCGGGCACCGGCAGCGGGCCCTCCAACTGCGCGCGCGGCATGTCCGGTTCGTACCACAGCGACGCCACGTAGAGCGGGGCGCCGGTGCGGATGGTCAGCAGGGCGGGCCCGGCCGGCATCCGGGTACGGCCGCCGAAGAAGTCCACCTCGATGCCCCGGGCGGACAGGTCCCGGTCGGCCAGCAGCGGCACCACGGTGCCCGCGCCGAGCCGGTCCACCAGCACGTCGAAGGCGGGCCGGGCACCGCCGTGGGTGGGCAGGATCTCCATGCCGAGACCTTCGCGGAAGGCGAGGAAGCGCTTGTAGACGCCCTCCGGCTTGAGCCGCTCGGCGACCGTGGTGATCGGCAGGCCGCTGGCGGCCACCCAGGCACCGGCGGCGTCCCAGTTGCCGGCGTGCGGCAACGCCACCACCGCGCCCCGGCCGGCCGCCACGTCGGCGACGAGCAGCTCCGACCCGCCGAGGTGGAACCCGTCGAGGATCTGCTGGCGGCTGCGCGAGGGCAGCCGGAACGCCTCCATCCAGTACCTGGCGTACGACCGCATACCCTGCTTGGCCAGTGCGTCCAGCTCCGTCTCGGGCAGGTCGGGGCCGACCACCCGGCGCAGGTTGGCGCGCAGTCGGGTGGCGCCCTTGCCTCGGGCGCGGTGGGCGCGGTCGGCGCCCGCCTGGAAGGCCGCGGCGACCACGGGCCGGGGCAGCGCGCGGGCCAGCCGCCAGCCGGCGACGTAGCCGAGTTCGGTGAGGTTCACTCGGGGCCGGCCAGTTGCGCCTGCCGGTAAACGTGGGCCACCCGCTGGCCGACCGTGAAGATCGACACGGCGGCGAGCAGCCAGAGCGAGATCTCCAGGGCCGGGCCGACCCCGAGGCCGGTGAGCAGCCCACCGACCCCGACGATCAGCAGCCGTTCGGTGCGTTCCGCGACGCCCACGTTCCCGCTCATCCCCAACCCCTCGGCGCGGGCCTTGACATAGGAGACCAGCCCTCCGGCGGCCAGGCAGATCAACGCGGCGGCCACCCCGGAGTGGTTGCCCTCGGTGGCCAGCCAGTAGGCGACCGCGCCGAACACCGCGCTGTCGGAGACCCGGTCCATCGACGAGTCGAGGAACGCGCCGAACCGGGTCGAGCCGCCGCTCATCCGGGCCATCGTCCCGTCGAGCATGTCGGTCAGCGCGAAGAAGGTCACGATCAGCGCTCCGGCCACCAGCTGGCCGCGGGCACCGAAGCCGAGCGCGCCGACGAGCACGCCGACGGTGCCGGCCACGGTGACCGCGTTGGGGGACACACCGGCGCGGAGCAGACCGCGCGCGACCGGCTCCACGACGCGGGTCATCCCCGCGCGGGCCGTCACTTGGAAGATCTTCGCCATGGCGGTCCCACGATAACGGCCGGCAGTGCCGCGCGATACGGCCGGTCGCCCGACCCGCCCGACGAGACTTGTGCGGGGTCCGTCGACGGGTGTGGGATCGGGGCGGAAGGTGAGCCAGCTCACCACCTCGCCCGTTGACCGTTCGCCGGTCGCCGGGCCACCGGAGGATATCGCCGCGGCACCCGACCGGGCCGCTCCCCGTCGTGCGCGGCGGTCGCCACCCACCACCGGCTCAGGGAGGTGCGCCGCGATGGCGCAGAAGAACCAGGACCAGGGCGTCACCGGTGACACGCCGGTGGTGACCACGCCCGACCGGGTACGCAACGTGGTGCTCGTCGGACACTCCGGCGCCGGCAAGACGACCCTGGTCGAGGCGCTGCTCGCGGCCACCGGCACGATCGACCGGGCCGGCACCGTCGCCGCCGGCACCACCGTCTGCGACCACGACCCCGCCGCGGTACGCCAGCAGCGCTCGGTAAGCCTCGCCTGCGCCCCGCTGGTGCACGCCGGGGTGACGGTCAACCTCCTGGACACCCCCGGGTACGGCGACTTCGTCGGCGAGCTGCGGGCCGGGCTGCGGGCCGCCGACGCGGCGCTGTTCGTGGTGTCCGCCGTCGACGGGATGGACGCCGCCACCGCCGCCCTCTGGGAGGAGTGCGCCGCCGTGGACCTGCCGCGCGCCGTGGCGGTCACCCGGCTGGACCACCCGCGCGCCGACTTCGACGAGGCGGTGGCGCTGTGCCAGCGGGTCTTCGGAGACAACGTGCTCCCGCTGCACCTGCCGATGCTCGGCGACGACGGCGAGGCGGTCGTCGGGCTGCTCGCGTTGATCACCCGGCGGGTGCACGACTACTCGGCCGGGCTGCCCGCCGACGTCCGGGAGCCGGACCCGCAGCACCTGCCGGCGATCACCGAGTCCCGGGGTGAGCTGATCGAGGGGATCATCGCCGAGAGCGAGGACGAGACCCTGATGGACCGCTACCTCGACGGCGAGGAGATCGACACCGACGTGCTGGTCACCGACCTGGAGCGGGCGGTCGCCCGGGGCCACTTCCACCCGGTGACGCCGGTCTGCGCGGCCACCGGCGTCGGGCTGGACGTGCTGCTCGACGCCCTGGTGTCGGCCTTCCCGTCACCGCTGGAACGCGAGGTCCCGGCGGTGACCGGGGTGGACGGCTCCCCCCGCCCGCCGCTGCACTGCGACCCGGACGGCCCGTTGGTCGCCGAGGTGGTCCGGACCACCGTCGACCGGCACGTCGGCCGGGTCTGCCTGGTCCGGGTCTTCTCCGGCACGCTGCGCCCCGACCAGACGGTGCACGTGTCGGGGCACGGGCTGGTCGAGCGCGGCCACCCCGACCACGACGCCGACGAGCGGGTCGGGCACGTCTACCGCCCGCTCGGGGCGGCCCTGCGCGAGGTGGACGCGTGCGTCGCGGGCGACATCTGCGCGATCACCAAGGCGGGCAGCGCGGAGACCGGCGACACCGTCTCGGCGAAGGGGGAGCCGCTGCTGATCGCGCCCTGGGCGATGCCGGAGCCGCTGCTGCCGGTGGCGGTGGCCGCCCGGAGCCGGGCCGACGAGGACGCCCTGGCCCGTAACCTGGGCCGGTTGATCGTCGGCGACCCGACGCTGCGGCTGGAGCGCAACCCGGACACCCACCAACTGGTGCTCTGGTGCATGGGCGAGGCACACGCCGACGTGGTGCTCGACCGGCTCCGGGCCGGCGGGGTGGAGCTGGACACCGAGCCGGTGCGGGTGCCGTTGCGGGAGACGTTCACGGCCGCCGCCACCGGACACGGCCGGCACGTCAAGCAGTCCGGCGGGCACGGTCAGTACGCCGTCTGCGACATCGAGGTGGAGCCGCTGCCCCGGGGGGCGGGTGTCGAGTTCGTCGACCGGGTGGTCGGCGGGGCGGTGCCGCACCACTACGTACCGGCGGTGGAGAAGGGTGTCCGGGCGCAACTGGCCCGCGGGGTGGTCGCCGGGCATCCGGTGGTGGACGTGCGGGTGACCCTGGTCGACGGCAAGGCGCACAGCGTCGACTCCTCCGATGCCGCGTTCCAGGCGGCCGGCGCGCTCGCCCTGCGCGACGCCGCCGAGCGGGGCGCTCCGACCCTGTTGGAGCCGGTCGACGAGGTGGTGGTCCGGGTCGCCGACTCCTCGGTCGGTGCGGTGCTGGGTGACCTGTCCGGCCGGCGGGGCCGGGTGCTCGGCACCGAGGTCGACCCGGACGTCGAGGGCCGCACCCTGGTCCGGGCCGAGGTCCCCGCCCAGGAACTGCTGCGTTACGCCGTGCAGTTGCGGGCCCTGACCGCCGGCACCGGCACCTTCCGCCGCACCTTCGCCCACTACACCCCCACCCCCACCCCGAAATAACCCACCCCACCCCCACACCCCCAACCCGCCCCACCCCGCTCACCCCACCACCCCGCTCACCCCACCCACCACCCCACCGCGTCGATCATGGAGTTGTGGTGGGGGTTGAGCCCCCATATGTCCCTTACGCGGGGCCCACAACTCCATGATCGACGGGGGTGGGAGGTGGCGGGGGTGGGGGACGGAGGTTGGAGGGGTCAGGGGCGGGCGGCGGGGACGGGGGGTAGTGGCCAGTGGGGGCGGTCGGCGTCCCGGAGGGCGGCTGTACGCAGGGCGGCGAGTTGCCGTTCCACCTCGGCGAAGTGGTCCGGGGTGAGCGGGCCGAGGCGCAACGCGGCGGCGTTCTCCTCGACCTGGGCGACGGTACGGCAACCGGGGATCGGCACCGTCCGGTCGCTGCGCGCCCAGAGCCAACCCAGCGCGCCCTGGACCAGTGTCCGCCCGTCGGCGGTGAGCGCGCCCCGCACGGCGGTGACCCGACGCAGCCACTCCGGTGCGGGTCGACCGCTGCGGAACCACTCCAGCCAACCCGGCGCCACTCCCCGCACGTCGTCGCGGGGCAGCGTGGAGCCGTTGGTGTACTTGCCGGTGAGCAACCCCATCGCGAGCGGCCCCCGGTTGACGCTGGCCAGGTCGTGCTTGTCGCAGGCGGCCAGCATCACCGGGGCGTCGCGCAGCACCGACAGGCTGTGCTGGATGGCGGTGGCGTGCGGAGCCGCCTGGGCGAACCCGGCGGCCCGGTCGGCCCGGTCGGTGCTCCAGCCGTACGCCCGGACGAGGCCGTCGGCGACCAGTTCCTCGCAGGTGCCGACCAGCGCCTCCACCCGCGGCAGCGGGAGGTCACCCAGATGCAGCTGGTAGAGGTCGATCCGGTCGGTGTCGAGGCGGCGCAGCGAGTCGACGACCGCCCGCCGCAGGTACGCCGGGGAGGCGTCCTCGCCGGTGGCCTGCCGGGACCGTTCGTCGAAGGTGTACCCCCATTTGGTGGCGATCACCGCCTCGTCGCGGCGGCCGGCCAGCGCCCGGCCGAGGACCCGCTCACTGTGCCCCGCGCCGTACGTGTCGGCGGTGTCGAAGAAGGTCACCCCGAGGTCGAGCGCGCGGCGGACGGCCCGCACCGACTCCTCGTCGTCGACCGCGCCCCAGCCCAGCGGTTGGGTGCCCTCGGCCCAGGGGCCGCCGATCGTCCAGCAGCCCATGCCGAGGGCGCTGACCTCGATGCCGCTGCGACCCAACATCCGTGTCGTCACTGCCATCGCCGCATCGTGTCACCTTCGGGACGCGTGGGGAGACGAAGCTGACGCATCGTGCCCGATCGACCACAAGCGACACCGCCGGCACGGCACGGCGGATGGCGGCGCGGACTTCGCCGACCCCCCCTGTCGGCCCACGCCGTCGCGGGCGGTGAAGGCGAGCAGGGTGGCACCGGACGACGGCGACCCACCCGGCCCACCAGTGGCGACGCGGCCAGCGGACGACGGCGACCCACCGGTGGCGGCACGGGCAACGGACAACGGCGGCCCACCCGGCCCACCCGGTGGTGCCGGGGCCCGCCGGGTGATCAGCGGGGCAGGGCTCGGGCGAGCGGCACCGGGGTCGACTGCCCAGGCCAACGGCCGGTCAGGGTGGCGGCGGCCGGCCCGTCTTCGGGCAGTCCGGCACCGGGCAGCCGGCGGGCGACGAGCAGGTCGACGGTGTCGGTGCCGATGCTGGTCGGGTCGCCGTCGCCCACCTGGCGTACCGCGCCGACGACGGGGGCCCCGACGTTGCCGGTGCCGGCCACCGTCATGGACGGCTCGCGGACTTCCCGCACTCCGTCGATCTCGAAGTACTCCTGCGCCTGACCGGTGCCGGTGAGGATGGCGGCGGCCAGGGCGGCGGCGTAGACCGGGTCGCCGCACCCGTCGTAGACCCAGCGGGGGCCGAGCACCGAGTGGTGGGTGGTGCCGACCAGCCACTCGTCGGCGTCGGCCAACGGCGCGTCCCGGTAGGTCAGCGGGACCTGGTAGACCGGGCCGGCGTCGACCCGTACCAGGATCGTCTCGATACCGACGGCACCGGCGGGGTCGTCGAACCGGTAGGCGGCCACCCGGACCGGCTCACCGGCCGCCGGCCCGGAATACCAGCGCCGGCCCGGCAGCCAACCGGCCAGGAGTTCGAGTTTCGTGGGGCGGATCTCCGCCTGGTGCAACAACGCCATGATCACATCCTAGGAGTCGGCACACCGACCACCGCACCCGTCACGCAGGCCCGGTCCACCGACCCGCGCCCGACCCGGACGTGCCGTCACGCGGCCCCGGCCCACCGGCCCGCGCCGGACCCGGGGGGTGCCGTGGCGGGTGGCCCGGGCCGCCAGCCAGGACGGCCAGGCGCGGGCGAGCAACTCGCGGATAGCCCGGGCCGCCGCTCAGGACGGCCAGGCGCGGGCGAGCAACTCGCGGGTGTCGGAGAGCAGTTGCGGGAGCACCTTCGTCCGGCCGATCACCGGCATGAAGTTGATGTCCCCACCCCACCGGGGCACCACGTGCTGGTGCAGGTGGGCGGCGATGCCGGCGCCGGCCACCCCGCCCTGGTTCATCCCCAGGTTGAACCCGTGCGCGCTGCTGACCTGCCGGACCACCCGCATCGCGGTCTGGGTGAACGCCGCCAGCTCCGCCGTCTCGGCCTGGTCGAGTGCGGTGTAGTCGGCCACGTGCCGGTAGGGGCAGACCAGCAGGTGCCCCGGGTTGTACGGGTAGAGGTTGAGCACCGCGAAGACGTGCTCACCCCGGGCCACCACCAGGCTCCGCTCCGGCGGCAGGCCGGGGGCCAGGCAGAACGGGCAGCCGGCGGGCTCCTCGTAGCCGCCCTCCGGCCGGTCCCCCCCGGAGATGTAGGTCATCCGGTGCGGGGTCCAGAGCCGGTCGAGCCCGTCCGCCAGGCCGTCGTCCGCCGGGCCGTGGTCCGTGTCGCCGTCGAGGTGCCGCTCCGCCCCAGTCACACCGCCGATCCTACGATCTCCCGCGCCGACCGCCACCGGCCGTGGGTACGCGGCCGGTGGCGGGCCGGGTCAGCTGCCGGCGGACGGCCCCGAGTTGGTACGCGAGGAGACCACGTCGAGCACGTGGGCGACCGCCTCGGCGACCGGTACCCCGTTGCGCTGGGAACCGTCGCGGTAGCGGAACGACACGGTGCCGGCGGCGACGTCGTCGTCCCCGGCGATCACCATGAACGGGATCTTCTGCTGCTGGGCGGTGCGGATCTTCTTCTGCATCCGGTCGTCACCCGCGTCGACCTGGGCCCGGATGCCTTCGGCGCGCAGCGCCGCGACGAAGCCGTGCAGGTACTCGGTGTGGTCCTCGCGGATCGGGATGCCGACCACCTGCACCGGCGCCAGCCAGGCGGGGAACGCCCCGGCGTAGTGCTCGGTGAGCACCCCGAAGAACCGTTCGATCGACCCGAACAACGCCCGGTGGATCATCACCGGCCGCTGCCGGCTGCCGTCGGCCGCCTGGTACTCCAGGCCGAACCGCTCGGGCAGGTTGAAGTCGACCTGGATGGTGGACATCTGCCAGGTCCGGCCGATGGCGTCCTTGGCCTGGACGGAGATCTTGGGGCCGTAGAACGCCGCGCCGCCCGGGTCGGGCACCAGGGTGAGGCCGGATTCCTCGGCGGCCGAGCGCAGCGCCTCGGTGGCCCGCACCCAGTTCTCGTCGGTGCCGACCGACTTGTCCGGGTTACGGGTGGACAGTTCGAGGTAGAAGTCGTCCAGGCCGTAGTCGCGCAGCAGCTCCAGGACGAAGGCGAGCAGCGACTTCAGCTCGCCGGCCATCTGCTCCTCGGTGCAGAAGATGTGCGCGTCGTCCTGGGTCATGCCCCGGACGCGGGTCAGGCCGTGCACCACGCCGGACTTCTCGTACCGGTAGACCGTGCCGAACTCGAACATCCGCAGCGGCAGCTCCCGGTAGGAGCGGCCCCGGGACCGGAAGATCAGGTCGTGCATCGGGCAGTTCATCGGCTTGAGGTAGTAGTTCGCCCCCTCGACCTCCATGGGGGGGAACATCCCGTCGGCGTACCAGTCGAGGTGCCCGGAGACCTCGTACAGGTGGCCCTTGGTGATGTGCGGGGTGTTGACGAACGAGTAGCCGGCCTGCTCGTGCTTGATCCGGGAGTAGTTCTCCATCTCCCGGCGGATGATGCCGCCCTTGGGGTGGAAGACCGCCAGGCCGGAGCCCAACTCGTCGGGGAAGCTGAACAGGTCGAGGTCGACGCCGAGCTTACGGTGGTCGCGCCGGGCGGCCTCCTCCAGCAGCTTCAGGTACGCCTTCAGCTCGTCGCGGGTCGGCCAGGCGGTGCCGTACACCCGCTGGAGCTGCGGGTTCTTCTCCGACCCCCGCCAGTACGCGGCGGCCGAACGCATCAGCTTGAACGCGCCGATCAGCCGGGTGTTCGGCAGGTGCGGGCCCCGGCACAGGTCCGACCAGCAGACCTTGTCCTCACCGGCGGCGAGGTTGTCGTAGATGGTCAGCTCGCCGCCGCCCACCTCCATCACCTCGCTGGTGTCCAGCCCCTCACCCTTGACCTCGATCAGTTCGAGCTTGAACGGCTCGGCGGCCAGCTCGGTGCGGGCCTCGTCCAGGCTGTCGAAGCGGCGGCGGCGGAACCGCTGGCCGGACTTGACGATCTCCTGCATCCGCTTTTCCAGCTTGGCCAGGTCGTCGGGCTGGAACGGCTTGTCGACGGCGAAGTCGTAGTAGAAGCCGTTCTCGATCGGCGGGCCGATGCCCAGCTTGGCCTCGGGGAAGACGTCCTGCACGGCCTGGGCGAGCACGTGGGCGGTGGAGTGCCGCAGCACGTTGAGCCCGTCCGGCGAGTCGAGGCTGACCGGCTCGACGGTGGTGTCCTCGGCCGGGGTCCAGTCCAGGTCGCGGAGCTGGCCCTGCGGGTCGCGGACCACCACGACCGCCTTCGGGCCGGCGGCGGGCAGCCCGGCCGCGGCCACCGCGTCGGCCGCCGTCGTCCCGGCGGCCACGACGACGGGGTCGGCCACGACGGGGGTACGGGGTGCGGACACGGTGAACTCCTCAACGGCAGGCGGCACGGATGGGCCGGACGCGCCGGCTGCTTCGATGCTATCGGTCCCGCCGTCGCCCCCGGTCGCCGGGAAAGGAAGCCCGGTCGCGGTATCGACCCGCACCGGCGTTGAACCTTTCCGGCCCGCCGTCCGAACTACCAGGTGTGGCCGGAGCCGGTGTCGGCCACGGCGAGACGGATGGGGGCGGAAGATGGCGACGACCCGTGGTGACGCCCGGCGGCGTCGGAGCGTGCTGGTGCTGGCGGCGGTGGCGGCCGGGGTGTTCGGCGCCCCGACCGCGGCGTCGGCGGACGGGGTGACGTCCAGCCCGGGTCAGGCGGTGCAGGGCGACGCGGTGGAGTTGACCTTCGTGGTGCCCGAGGAGCGGCCCGGCGCGCGCACCGAGAAGATCGAGTTCAGGCTCCCGCCGGACGCCCCGATCGGCGAGGTCTACCCGCTGTCGGTGGACGGCTGGGCACCGCTGATCACCTCCCGCGACCTGGACGCGCCGGTCGCCGGGATCCACGCCCCGTCGGTGAGCACGGTGACCTCGGCGGTGGTCTGGACCCGGGGTGCCGGACCGGCGGTGTCGGGTCCGGCGCGGCTCTCGGTGGCCATGGGGCCGCTGCCGCAGCTCGACCGGATGACCTTCGAGGTGGTGCAGACCTACTCCGACGGCACGGTGGTGCGCTGGGCCGACCCGGTGGGGGGTGGGCATCCCGCCCCGACGCTGGCACTGGTGCCACCCGCCCCCGGTGCCGCCCCCGGGCACCACGGCGGGGCGGCCGACGCGACGGACGCCCAGTCCGCCCCGGACGCCGCCGCACGGACGGAGGGCGGGGGCGGCCCCAGCGCCGACCTGCTGCTCGGCGGCGGCCTGCTGGTCGGGTTGGGCGGCGGCGCGGCGATCGGCTGGGTGGCGAGCCGCTCCCGCCGTCGGGCCGCCGCCGACACGGAGCCCGCCGGCGACACGGAGCCCGCCGGGGCCGACGACCCGACGTCGGACACCGACCGCGCCCCGGCCGGGCGCACCCCTTCCGACCGGGGCTGGCGGCTCGACGGGCACGTCCCGACCGACCACCCCGACACCGAGCAGGTGGCAGCACGCTGAGCACCGACCGGACCGCAGCACGCCGAGCGCGGAACGGCTGGCGGCCCGCCGAGCGGCGAGGGGCTGGCAGCACGCAGAGCGCCGACCGGACCGCAGCACGCCGAGCGCGGAACGGCTGGCGGCCCGCCGAGCGGCGAGGGGCTGGCAGCACGCAGAGCGCCGACCGGGCCGCAGCACGCTGAGCGCTGAGCGCGGAACGGCTGGCGGCACGCTGAGCGGTGGGCAGCCGGCAGCACGCTGAGCGCCGACCGGGCCGCAGCACGCTGAGCGGGCGGTCTCAGTCCAGCCAGGCGGGGAGCGCCTCCCGGGCGGCCACCCAGTCGGTCGGCACCCCGCCGGGCGTGCCGACCCCGGTGTGGCCGCCGATGATCCCGCCGACGATCGCTGCGGTGGTGTCGACGTCCCCGCCCGCCTCGACGCAGGCACGGATGGCGGCCGGGTAGTCGGCCAGGTGGGTGGCGACCACCCAGAGGGTGAAGGCGACGGTGTCCTGGGCGGTGACCCGGGAGCCGTTACCCAGGGCCGCGACCGCTTCGTCGAGGGGGCGGCCGAGCAGACCGGCCGCCCGGCGTGTCCCCCGGTGCACCTCGGTGCTCGGGTCGAGGGCCCCGGCGACGGTGGCGAGCAGCCGGGTGACGTCGGGACGGTGCTCCCCCTCAAGCCGGGTCCGGGCGGCGAGTGAGGCGGCGACGGCCACCGCCACCGCGCCCGCCACCCCCTCCGGATGGGCGTGGGTGACCTCGGCGCTGGCGCGGGCCCGGGTCGCCGCCCGGGTGGTCGAGTCGGCGTACCACGCGCCGAGCGGGGCGACCCGCATCGCGGCGCCGTTGCCGCAGGAACCCTGACCGTCGAAGGCCGACGCGGCGGCCACCGGCCACGGGGTGCCGGTGCGGATCAACCGCAGGATCGTCACCGCACCCGGGCCGTAGCCCCGGTAGGGCTCGGCCCGGATGGCGAAGGCCAGCGCCAACCGGTCGGGGTCGACGTCGCCGTGGGTGGCGAGTTCGGCAAGTACCGAACAGGCCATCTCGGTGTCGTCGGTCCACTGCCAGGGCGGCGGGGGCAACCGGCCGGCCGCGAGGTCGTCGGGCCGCCGGCCCGGGACGAAGAACTGGGAACCGAGGGCGTCGCCGACGGACAGCCCGGCCAGGCTGTCCCGGGCCAGCGCCAGCCGTGCGTCGGGAAAGAGGGTGAACGGCATCGTCGTACCAGTTTGCCCGGTTCACGGGTCCGTCGCAACGCACCCGACTTGCCACGGGCAGTACGGTGCTGACGTGGCC
This sequence comes from Micromonospora sp. NPDC049081, assembly GCF_040648835.1. Classification (NCBI taxonomy): domain Bacteria; kingdom Bacillati; phylum Actinomycetota; class Actinomycetes; order Micromonosporales; family Micromonosporaceae; genus Micromonospora; species Micromonospora sp. NPDC049081. The sequence continues at coordinate 18,551 of NZ_JBEZEK010000031.1, forward strand.
ACCGTGCTCCTGGTCGAAGACGACCACGTCGTCCGCGGCGCGATGCTGCGCTCGCTCAGCGAACGGGGGCACGCGGTGCACGCGGTCGGGACAGCCCTGGACGCGTTGCGCCGGGTCGCCGCCGAGACCCCCGATCTGGTCGTGCTCGACCTGGGCCTGCCCGACCTGGACGGTTCGGACGCGTTGCGGATGCTGCGCGGCATCACCGACGTACCGATCATCATCGCCACCGCCCGCGACGACGAGCAGTCGGTGGTCCGGCTGCTGCGGGCCGGCGCGGACGACTACATGGTCAAGCCGTTCACCGGCGCCCATCTGGACGCCCGGATCACCACCGTGCTGCGCCGGGTCGGCCGGGCCAGCCGGACGGTGGCCCCGGCCGTGCACACCGTCAGCGGCCTGCGGGTGGACGTGGGCGAGCGCAGTGCGGTGCTCGACGGGGAGCCACTGGCGCTCACCCGCAAGGAATTCGACCTGCTGGCGTACCTGGCCGCACGACCTGGCCGGGTGGTGTCCCGGCGGGAGCTCTTGGAGGAGGTATGGCGCCAGCCGTCGGTCGGCGAGGACCAGACCATCGACGTGCACCTGTACTGGCTGCGGCGAAAGATGGGCGAGTCCGCGGCGAAGCCGCGCTACCTGCGCACCGTGCGGGGGGTGGGGTTCCGGCTGGTGGCCCCCGACTGAGGTCGGCGCTGGCCGCCCTGACGGCCGGCATGTGCGCGCTGGTCGCGTCGGCGTTCCTCGTTCCGCTCGGGCTGACCCTGCGCGGTGAGGTCCGGGAGGAGGCGCTGGCCGACGCGGCGCGACGCGGCGCGATGGTCACGGGCGCGCTCGCCGTCAGCACCGCCCCGGCGACGGTCCGCCGCGCGGTCGAGGCCACCGGTGACGACCCGGCGACCCGCCCGGTGGTGCACGGCCTGGCCGGGGAGCAGCCCGCCGGCCGGGCCTCCGCCGAGGATGTGGAGCGGGCCCGCGCCGGGGAGCAGTCGCGGGTCGTCGACGTCGACGGTGGGCTGGTGCGGCTCGACCCGGTGGTGCTCGACGGCCGGGTCGCCGTGGTCGAGGTCTTCGTGCCCGCCGCCGTCCTCGACGAGGGGGCGGGTGGCACCTGGCTGCTGCTCACCGGGGTGGCCGTGGCACTGGTCGGCGCGGCGGTGGTCGTGGTGGACCGGGTCGCCGCGCGCGCCGTCGACTCCACCCGGGGGCTGGTCCGCGCCGCGCTCGCCGTCGGCGACGGTGACCTGGGGGTACGGGTCGAGCCGAGCGGTCCCCGTGAGCTGGCCGAGGCCGGGTACGCGTTCAACCGGATGGCCGACCGGCTGGTGGCGGCCCGCACCGACGAACGGGAACTGGTGGCGGACCTGTCGCACCGGCTGCGTACCCCGTTGACGGTGTTGCGGTTGGACGCCGAGGGGCTGGACTCCGACGACACCAGCGTCGGCTCGTTCAGCCCGGCGGAGCTGGACCGGCGGCGCACGATCCGGCGGATCCGGCAGGCGATCGTCACCCTGGAGGGCGAGATCGACGTCCTGATCAAGACGACCCGTAAGTCCGTCGCGCACGAGGCCGGGCCGGCCGAGTGTGACGTCAGCGAGGTGGTCCGGGACCGGATGGTGTTCTGGGCGGCGCTGGCCGGCGACCAGAACCGCCCGCACCGGGTCAGCGGCGCCCAGTTCCGGATTCCGGTGCTGGTGCCCCGGGCCGAGCTGGCCGCCGCCCTGGACGCGGTGATCGGCAACGTCTTCCGCTACACCCCGCAGGGCACCGCGTTCGAGGTGGCCGTCTCCCGTCGGGACGGTTACGTGGCGATCCGGATCGACGACGCGGGGCCGGGCATCGCCAACCCGGACCGGGCGTTGCGGCGTGGTGCCAGCGGCCAGGGCTCGACCGGGCTGGGGCTGGACATCGCCCGGCGGGTGGCGTTGCAGGCCAACGGCTCGGTGAGCCTCGACCGGGCCCGGCTGGGCGGGGCGAGTGTGGTGATGCTGCTGGCCGATCCGCAGGCGACGCCCCGGCAGGTCAACCGGTTCGGTCTGGTGGGCCGGATGGCACGCGAGGCACGCGAGCAGAAGGGTGGCCGCCGCTGGCCCCGGCCGCGTCCGACCGACGACTGAGCGCCGCCTCCGGGCCGGGTCGCGCCGGCCGTGACTGTGCTGCGGCGCAAGGTTTCCTTAGATCCGGATTAACGACGGCGACGCGGGACGTGCCGGCTGACAGGATCTGTCCGAACCCATCAGTTCCACCGGCCTGTCGCCCCTGACACCCACCGGCCGGTGGATCGGTACGCGCGGCGGGGGCACGGTCCCCCACACCAGCTCCCGCCGCGTGTACACCACTTCTCCCGACCCCGTGGTGGGTCAGTGGGCCGCCACGAAGGCATCGATCTCGGCGATGATGCGGGCCTGGCCGGCCGGGTCGAGGAACGAGGCGGACACCGCTTCCCGGGCCAGCGCGGCGAGGCCGTCCGGTCCGGTGTCGAGCAGTCGGGCGGCGACCGCGTACTCGTCGTTGAGGGTGGTGCCGAACATCGGCGGGTCGTCGGAGTTGATGGTGACCCGTACCCCCGCGTCGACCAGTTGCCGCAGCGGGTGCTCCTCGATCCGGGCGACGGCCCGGGTGCGCACGTTGGAGGTCGGGCAGACCTCCAGCGGGATGCGCCGCTCGGCCAGGTGGGCGAGCAGCTCCGGGTCCTGCGCGGCGGAGATGCCGTGGCCGATCCGCTCGGCACCCAACTCGCGCAGGGCGTCCCAGACGGTCTGCGGGCCGGTGGTCTCCCCGGCGTGCGGGACCGAGTGCAGCCCGGCCGCCCGTGCCTGGTCGAAGTACGGCTTGAACTGCGGCCGGGGTACGCCGATCTCGGGGCCGCCGAGGCCGAAGGCGACCAGCCCGTCGGGGCGCTCGTCGAGGCTGATCCGCAGGGTCTCCTCGGCTGCCGGTAGGCCGGCCTCGCCGGGGATGTCGAAGCACCAGCGCAGCGCGATGCCGAAGTCGGCCTCGGCGCGGCGGCGGGCGTCCTCGATGGCCTCGCAGAACGCCGGTGCGGGGATGCCCCGGCGCACGTGCGAGTAGGGGGTGACGGTCAGCTCGGCGTAGCGGACCTGCTGGCGGGCCAGTTCGCGGGCCACCTCGTGGGTGAGCAGCCAGACGTCGTCGGGGTCGCGGATCAGGTCGACGACGCTGAGGTAGACCTCGATGAAGTGGGCGAAGTCGCGGAACGCGAAGTAGTCGGCGAGGGCGTCCGGGTCCGCCGGGACGGGGCTGCGTCCCTCGTGCCGGGCGGCCAGTTCGGCGACGATCCGGGGGGACGCGGAGCCCACGTGGTGCACGTGCAGCTCCACCTTGGGCAGTTCGGCGATGAAGGCGGACAGGTCGGTCACTGCTGCTCCTCTTGACGGGCACCCGTGCGGGCGACCACGAAGATCCGACGGAACGGGAAGTACACCTGACCCTGCCGTACCGGGTACGCGTGGGCCAACCGGGCTGCCAGCGTGGCGCGGAAGTCGGCCAGGGCGGTGTCGTCGAGCACCGCCCGCACGGGGCGCAGGGCGGTGCCGTCCAGCCAGCTCAGCACGGGGTGTTCGGCGTCGGCACCGGCGGGCAGCAGGTGCAGGTAGGTGGTTTCCCAGGCGTCGACGGCGCAGCCGGCGGCGGTCAGCGCGTCGGCGTACCCGATCGGGTCGTCGACGGGGTCCTCGCGCAGCATCGGCCGGACGGTGGCCGCCCAGCGGGGGTCTTCGGCGACCTCGCGCAGCGCCCGGTGTGCGGGGCCGGCGAAGTTGCCGGGGACCTGGAAGGCGAGCCACCCACCGGGCGGCAGTGCGCCGGCCCAGCGGCGTAGCAGGGCCGGGTGGTCGGGCACCCACTGGAGCACCGCGTTGGCGACCAGCACGTCCACGTCGGGGGCGGGCCGCCAGTCGGCGACGTCACCGACGGTGAAGTCGACGGTGGTGTCGAGCGTGCGGGCCCGGTCGATCATCTCGGGGGACGAGTCGAGGCCGGCGATCCGGGCGGCCGGCCAGCGGTGGGCGAGGGTCGCGGTCAGGGTGCCCGGCCCGCAGCCGAGGTCGACGACGGCGCGTGGGTGCTCCGCCCCGACCCGGGCGAGCAGGTCGTGGAACGGCCGGGACCGTTCGTCGCCGTAGCGGAGATAGCTGGTCGGGTCCCACATGACTGCCCCCATACCGTACGTACGTTTTGTTGCGACGGTACGGCCCACGCTGCGCCCCGGCAACCTGGTCACTAGGCTTCACCACATGGAACAGCGCAGCTTCGACCGGCTCGGCCGGCAGGTGGGTGTGGTCGGTCTCGGGGCCTGGCAGCTCGGCGCGGACTGGGGACAGGTCAGCGAGAGCGACGCCCGGGCCGTCCTCGACGCCGCCGTGGAGTCCGGCGTCACCTTCCTCGACACCGCCGACGTCTACGGCGACGGCCGCAGCGAACAGCTGATCGGGCGGTTCCTGCGGGACAACCCCGGGCACGGGCTGACCGTCGCCACCAAGATGGGCCGCCGGGTCGAGCAGACGCCGCAGGCGTACACCCTGGACAACTTCCGGGCCTGGACCGACCGGTCCCGGGCCAACCTCGACGTGGACACCCTCGACCTGGTGCAGCTGCACTGCCCGCCGACCGAGGTCTTCGCCGACGACCGGGTCTTCGACGGCCTCGACACCCTGGTCGCCGAGAAGCGCATCGCCGGGTACGGCGTCAGCGTCGAGACCTGCGACCAGGCACTCACCGCGATCGCCCGGCCGGGGGTGGCCAGCGTCCAGATCATCCTGAACGCGGTCCGGCTCAAGCCCCTCGACGAGGTGCTGCCGGCCGCCGCCGCGGCCGGCGTCGGGATCATCGCCCGGGTGCCACTGGCCAGCGGCCTGCTCTCCGGCCGCTACGACGAGCACACCACCTTCGCCGCCGACGACCACCGCACCTACAACCGGCACGGGGAGAGCTTCGACGTCGGCGAGACCTTCTCCGGCGTCGACTTCGACCTCGGGCTGACCGTGGTGCGTCGGCTCGCCCCGCTGGTCGGCGACGGACGCACGATGGCCCAGTTCGCCCTGCGCTGGATCATCGACCAGCCCGGGGTGACCGTGGTCATCCCCGGCGCCCGCAACCCGGAGCAGGCCCGCGGCAACGCCGCCGCGGCCGACGCCCCCGCGCTGACGGCGACCGAACTCGACACCGTCCGGTCGGTCTACGACGAGCTGGTCCGCCCCCGGGTGCACGACCGGTGGTGAGCCACGCCGGCCGGGTCGTCGCATCGGCCCGGCCCGGCCCGCATCCTGGTGACCGGGTCGGCTCCGACCCGGGGAGGGGGGACCGGTGAGAGGGTGGCTCACGCTCACCCTGGGCCTGCTGGCCGTGGTGGTCGGTGCCGTCTGGACCGTCCAGGGCCTCGGCTATCTCGACGGCAGCCTGATGAGCGACCAACGGTTCTGGGCCTTCGCCGGGGTGCTGCTGGTGCTGGCCGGGCTGGTGCTGCTGCGGCGCGGCCTGCGCGCCCGCCGGCTGCCCTGACCCGGGCAGCCGCGCGATGCGGAAAGCCCCGCGTCCTGAGGTGGACACGGGGCTTCTCGTTGATCCGGCTGGCCGGATCACCCGGGCTGGCGTTAGCCGACCGGCTTCGCTCAGAGGGGGCGGACCTGCTCGGCCTGCGGACCCTTCTGACCCTGGGCGATCTCGAACTCCACCCGCTGGTTCTCCTCCAGCGAGCGGTAGCCGCTGGACTGGATCGCCGAGAAGTGGACGAACACGTCAGCACCCCCGCCATCGACGGTGATGAAGCCGAAGCCCTTGTCAGCGTTGAACCACTTCACGGTTCCCTGCGCCATGTGTATCTCCTTCTAAAACTGGCGGCCGAGCACGCCGTGCGGCCGATTGGCCGTTTCGAGCAGCGGTGACCCGGGCAGCCGCCCACGAGGGGAAGACCGCTCCGTGCCGACGCCGTCTCGCAACAGCGGGGATCAGCAAACCACGTACCCAAAAACTCTGCACAGCCTAATCGACGAAATTCTTCGACATGTGACCTGACGGATGCCCGACGATTGCTGACCGGCTCGGCAAAGCCAGGCAAAAGGCCCCCCGCCCGTCGATGGGTCGGGGGGCCACAGGTCGTCGTCACCGGACCGGAGGGCCGCCGTCGTGGCTGGCGCGGTCGCCGCGCCGGCCACGGTGGCGCGCACCGGGACGGGTCAGTCGGGCCAGCGCCCGGTCAACCGTCGTACGCCGACCGCGCCGCCCCGGTCCACCGCCGCCCGGACGACGGAGAAGATCGCCCCCTGCAACGCCGCCGCCGCGAGGATCTCGCCCCAGCGGCGGTCCTCGTCGGTCGGGTCGGGTGCCTCACCGTCCCCGGCGGTCGCCTTCCACACCTGCCGGAAGATCGTTCCGGCCAGCGCGCCGGCCGCCAGTCCCAGCAACACCCCGACCGGCTTGTACGCGGTCCTGCTGATGCCCTTGCTCACCTGCGCCTCCCCCGAATGATCAACAACACCACCACCGCGGCCACCGCACCGGCCGCTATCGTCGCCCACGGCACCGGATCGCGCCGCACCGCCACCGACGTGTCGTACGCCTGGGCCCGCGCGAGGTCGACACCCTGCGCCGCCTGGCCCCGTACCCGGGCCACGGTCAGCGCGGCCTGCTCACGCACCCGCTCCTTCGCCTGCTCCGCCGAGTCCTTCAACCGGGCCTTGACGTCGGCCTTGGCGGCCAGCATCTCCATCGTCTCGCCCAACTCCACCCGGGTCCGCCGGATCTCCTCGCGCAGCGCCTCGGTGTCTCCGGTCCCGTTGCCGTTGCCGTTGCTTCCTGTCGTGCCGGTCATGCCCGTCCCCTGTCCTTCACCGCGGCGGTGACGGTGTCCACGTCCGCGCGGACACTACGCACGGTCGCCTCCGGCATCGGGGGGACCGCCTGGCTGACCTGCTTCTTCCCGACCAGGGCGAGCACCCCGGCGATGAGGAAGAGCACCACCGCCACGATCAACGCCGCCGCCCAGGCAGGTAGCACCAGAGCCAGCAGCAGGATCGCGGCGGCGACCAGTGCGCCGAGCCCGTACAGGGCCAGCGCCCCGCCCCCGCCGAAGAGGCCGATCCCGATCCCGGCGTGCCTGCCCTTCTGGGTCAGCTCCGCCCGAGCCAGGGCCAACTCGTCCCGGACCAGTCGGGAGACCTGCTCGGTGGCCCGCTGCACCAGTTCGGCGGTGGACGGCTCGCTCCCGGTCCGGGACGTACGGTGGTTCGCGACGTCAGCCATGCTGTCCTCCTTTCGTCATCACCGCGCTGTATGCCCGGAGCCGCCGTCCGTCAATCCTGCACACGGTGACCAACCACATCTGACCCCAGGTCGGCCCGGATCGTCCGGCGAAACGCGGAAGCGGGACCGACACAGCCCCCGCGACCAACTGTCACGGGGGCTGTGTGACGGCCCGGCGGCAGCCGGCGGCACTTCCACCCGGCCCGGCGGTGGCCGGCGATCGGCTCAGCGCCGGCCGGCGGATCGGCTCAGCGCCGGCCGTCGACACCATGGTCGGCACCGACGACGACGCCGTCGCCACGGGCGTCGCCGTCGGGACCCACGAACGCCTCGCTGCGGGCGTCGCCGTCGTCGCTGCCACCGAAGACCCGGGCGTCGTCGGGCACCTCGCCCTCGGACCGGCGGCGGGCCGGCCGGCGCGGCTGCACCCACTGCCAGGGCAGGCTGCCCGAGGAGTCCCCCAGCTCGGTACGGGTCCGGGGCAGCGCGGTGGGGCGGTGGTCGCGGACCCAGCCGACCAGGTGCTCGCGCACCAGGCAGCGCAGGTCCCACAGGCTGCCGGCGTCGGCGGCGCTGACCAGGGCTCGTACCTTGATCGCGCCGCCGGTGGCGTCGGTGACCTGGAGCACGCAGACCCGACCGTCCCACAGGTCGGTGCTCTCCACCAGCCGACGCAGCTCCTCCCGCATCGACTGCACCGGCACCGACCAGTCGAGGTGGAACTCGGCGGTGCCGAGCACCGCCGCCTCGGTCCGGGTCCAGTTCTGGAACGGGGTGCTGGTGAAGTAGGAGGTGGGCAGGATCAGCCGCCGGTCGTCCCAGATCTGGACCACCACGTAGCTGAGCGTCAACTCCTCGATCCGGCCCCACTCCCCCTCGACCACCACCACGTCGTCGAGGCGGACCGCGTCGCTGAAGGCGAGCTGGAGACCGGCGATGACGTTGCCGAGCAGGCTCTGCGCGGCCAGCGCGGCGACCACACCGACCAGGCCGGCGCTGGTGAGCACGCCCGCGCCGATGCCCCGTACCGCGGGGAAGGTCATCAGCATCACGCCGACGGCGAGCACGACGATCACCACGATCGTCAACCGGCGCAGCAGCACCACCTGGGTGCGTACCCGCCGGACGTGCCGGTTGTCGGGCACGTCGACCCGCAGGAAGCGGGCCAACGCGGTGTCCTCCGCCACCACCAGCAACGAGGCGACCAGCCAGGCCACCGCGGCGACCACCCCCAGCACCAGGATGTGCAGCACGGCCTGCCGCCACCCGGTGCCCACCGCGTAGCCGGTGGTCCAGCGGACCGCGAACTGGACGGCCACCACCGTGCCGGCGACCTGCAACGGCCGGTGCACGTGTGCGGTCAACTCGGTCATCAGGTGGGACCGGCGGCCCAGCCGCCGGATCACCCGGTGTACCACCTCGACGAGCAACAGCGCGATCGCCGCCGCGGTGGCCGCGGCGGCGATCGTCTCGAGGTAGTCCTGCACGTGGTTGTCTCCCTCCGGCCGGGCTGATCGCAATCGGGCAAAGGCCCAATGGTGCCCGGCGTTTCCGGTATCGACCAGGCTCAGATCTTGCGGAACCGGGACTGGAAGAAGCAGTAGACCCCGAAGGCGGCGATGCCGAGCGCCATCAGCGCCAGGATGAACGGCCCGTACGGCTGGTCCCGCAGGGTGCGCAGCGCGGCGTCCAGGCCACGGGCCTTCTCCGGGTCGTAGTTGATCGCCGCGACCACGATCAGCAGGCCGGCGACGGCGAACACCGCACCCCGGGCGATGTAACCGGCCATGCCCAGCCGGCGGACCGTCTGCCGGGTCTTGCCGTTCATCTCGTTGGTCTTGAGGTTCCGCTCGAACTTCTTCTTGTAGCCGTAGATCACCATGCCGATGCCGACGGCGGCGAGCACCAGGCCGGCGAACCCGACCAGACCACGGCCGCCGCTGGAGGCCATCAGCTTCTCGCTGAACTGCTCCTGCTGGTCGGCGCTGTTCGAGCTGGCGTCCTGCACCACCTTGATCGAGGTCCAGGCGAGCCAGAGGAAGACGACGGTACGCACGACCGAGGCGATCCGCTCGAAGAGACGTTCCTTGCCGCGCTTGGCGTGGTGGCCGACGGCCGCCTCCAGGGCCTGCCAGATGGCCATCGCGATCAGGCCGACGGCGATCGCGATCAGCAGGAACTTGCCCATCGGCTGGGCGCCCAGGGCGCGCAGGGCACCGTTCTGGTTGCCCTCCTCGCCGGAGCCGGCGAAGGCGATCTGGAGGATGACCCAGGCGAAGAGCAGGTGGACGATCCCGTAGCCGATGAAGCCGGCCCGGGCGAGGAGTTCCAGCCAGCGGCTGTCCGCGGTGCGGCTAGCGGTGGCTTGGGCGTTCCGGGTGAGAGACATGGGCCCACAATCTCCGTTCGGGAAGATCCCCAAACGTGGTGCCGCCGGCCCGGGGCAGGTCAGCTGCCGGCGTTGCGCGACACCCGGATCTGCACCTGCTGGTCGGTGACGCTGTCCAGGGTGACCGCGAAACCGCCCACCTCGGTGGCCTGCTGGCCGATGGTCAACGAGAGCTGCTCGCCGGCCACCTCGACGGTGACCTGGTCACCCTGCGCGCCGATCAGCTTCGCCTCGACGCCGAGGATGGAGGCGCGGGCGTCGACACCCCGGTCGAAGGTGACCGTGCAGGCGTCCAGCCCGCAGTCGGTGTCGGCGCCGTCCGAGCTGCATCCGGCCAGCACGGCCACGCCGAGCGCCAGGCCGGCCAGCAGGCCGGCGGTCCGACGGAGGGGGGTGGGGGCGGTGGCGCTTCGCTTCGTCACCCCACCAAGGGTACGAGACGTGGCCCAGCCCACCACCCGGGTGGATCTCCGGCCTGGTGGCGGGCGGGCTAGGGTCCCGGCATGCCGATCGACATCACCCGGACCCGGGCCGCGTACCCCGCGCTCGCCGAGGGCTTCGCCCACTTCGACGGTGCCGGTGGCACCCAGACCCCGCAACCGGTGATCGACGCGGTGGCCGACGCCATGCGCCTCGCGGTGGGCAACCGCAGCACCGCCTCCGTGCCCGGCCGGCGTTCGCTGGAGCTGGTGACGCAGGCCCGCACGGCGGTGGCCGATCTGCTCGGCGGCGCACCGGAGGGGGTGGTGCTGGGGTCGAGCGCGACGACGCTGACGTATACCCTGGCCCGGACGCTGGGTGCGGACTGGGGCCCCGGGGACGAGGTGGTGGTCTCCCGGCTCGACCACGACGCCAACGTGCGGCCCTGGGTGCAGGCGGCCGAGGCGGCGGGGGCGACCGTCCGCTGGGCGGAGTTCGACCCGGGCACCGGTGAACTGCCCGCCGGGCAGTTCACCGACCTGGTCGGCGAGCGGACCCGGCTGGTCGCGGTGACCGCCGGCAGCAACGCCACCGGCACCATGCCGGACGTGGCGGCGATCGCCGCAGCGGCACACGCGGTCGGCGCGCTGGTCTGTGTGGACGGGGTGCACTCGGTGCCGCACGGTCCGACCGACCTGGCCGCCTCGGGTGCCGACTTCCTGGTCACCAGCGCCTACAAGTGGTCCGGGCCGCACCTGGGGGCGGTGGTGGCCGACCCGGCCCGCTGGGCGGGGCTGCACCCGGCCAAGCTGATCCCCTCCTCCGACGCGGTGCCCGACCGGTTCGAGGCCGGCACCCCGAGCTTCCCGCTGCTCGCCGGGGTGGCCGCCGCCGTCGACCACCTGGCCGGGCTGGACCCGACGGCGACCGGGGACCGCCGGTCGCGGATCCGGGCCGGCCTGGCCGCCGCCCAGGCGCACGAGGGGTCGGTCTTCGCCCGACTGGCCGCCGGGCTGGCCGCCCGCCCGGCGGTGACCGTCCTGCCGGCCGGGGCACGCCGCTGCCCGACCGTGTCGTTCCGGCTGGCCGGGTGGACGCCGGCCGGGCTGGCCGCCGCGCTCGGCGCCGCCGGGCTCTGCCTGTCCAGCGGCGACTACTACGCCTACGAGTACTTCCAGGCGCTCGGGTGGCGCGACAGCGGCGGTGCCGTCCGGGCGAGCGTCTACCACTACAACACCCTCGACGAGGTGGACCGGTTGCTGGCCGAGCTGGACCGGCTCACCGACCAGGGGGAACCGGCGGCCCGCTGAACCGCCGGGGCCGGGCTGGCGGCGTCAAGCCGCCGGGGCGGGCCGGCGGAGCCGGGTCAGCGGGCTCCGGTGAGCAGTTCGGCGGCGGCCCGGGCGGCGGCCCGGGTCGCGCCGTGGGTGGCCAGGTGCAGCCCGCCGGTGACCAGCTCGGGCAGGCCCAGTTCGACCACGACGGCGTCCGGCCGGGTGTCCAACGCCCGGTCGACCGCGGCCCGCATCCAGGGGTGCCGGTGCAGGTCCCGTACCACCAGCACCAGCGGTCGGCCGGCCGCTGCGGCGGTCGGGTCGGCGGGTAGGTCGGCCTCGGTGAGCCGGACGGTGGTGGTGCCGGGAATCAGGTCGGCCAGGGGTGCCCCGAGCCCCCACGGGGTCTCCGCGCCGATCGCGATGTTGTGTGGCGCGGCGAACTCGACCACGTGCGCGGCGGCGGTCAACGGCAGCCGGCCGACCGCGTCGCCGCTGACCCGCAGCGCCCGCCGGGCGGCGGTCAGGCCGACCGACGAGCCGTCGGCGGGGCGCGGGGCGTGGGCGGTCCGGCCGGCGCGGGCGGCGGTGCTCCACTCGGCGAGCTGACCGACCCGCTTGGCGGCCTCGGCGAGGCGTTCCTCGGGCAGCTCCCCGGCGAGGACCGCGGCCACGATCGCGTCGCGCAGGTAGCGGGCGGTGGCCTCGTCGGCGCGTTCGCCGCCGACGCAGATCGCGTCCGCCCCGGCGGCGAGGGCCCGTACGGCGGTGCCGGCGAAGCCGTACCGGTCGGCGACGGCGCGCATCTCCACCGCGTCGGTGACCACCACGCCGGAGAAGCCCAGCTCCTCGCGGAGCAGGTCACCGAGGATGCGGGGGCTGAGGGTGGCCGGCAGGTCGGGGTCGAGGGCGGGGACCAGCAGGTGCCCGGTCATCACCGCCTGCACCCCGGCGGCGACGGCGGCCCGGAAGGGGACCAGCTCGCCGGCGTCGAGCCGGGCCCGGCTGGCGGCGATCCGGGGCAGGTCGTGGTGGGAGTCGACCCGGGTGTCGCCGTGGCCGGGGAAGTGCTTGGCGCAGGCGGCCACCGCGGCGGACTGGAGGCCGCGTACCCAGGCGGCGGTGTGCCGGGCCACCAGCTGCGGGTCGGCGCCGAAGGAACGCACCCCGATCACCGGGTTGGCCGGGTTGATGTTGACGTCGGCGTCCGGCGCGTAGTTGAGGGTGATGCCGAGGTCGGCGAGTTCGACACCGAGGTCGCGGGCCACCTCCTCGGTGAGGGCGGGGTCGTCGACGGCGCCGAGGGCGAGGTTGCCGGGTCGGGAGCTGCCCCGGCCGGACTCGATCCGGGTGACGTCGCCGGCCTCCTCGTCGATGGCCACCAGCACGTCGGGGCGCTCGGCGCGCAGCGTCGCGGTGAGCGCTGCCACCTGCTCGGGGTCGACGACGTTGCGGGCGAACAGCACCACCGCGCCGAGCCCGTCGGCGAGCCACCGGCAGACCCAGTCGGGCGGGGTGGTGCCGACGAAGCCGGGTTGCAGGACGGTGGCGGCCAGCCCCGCCAGGTTGCGCTCGTTCATCCGGCCCCGGTACCCCCGTCGCGTGTCGACGGCCCGGTGCCGTCGCGGTGCTGCCATGGTCACACCGGGCGACATAATAGTCAATAAACCTTACTGTTACTGTCTGGCGTCGGTCGGGGAGGCGTGCGACAGTGCGGGGATGGACCTGCCGCCGCTCGCCGACGCCACCTCACCGGCCGACATCCCCGGCGTACGCCTGCTCGGCCTGGTGGTCGGCGGGTTGCTGCTGCTGGCCGCGATCCGCGCCATGTTCGGCCGCCGCTGACCGACTGATCCCCCACCACCCGGGGTACCGCTAGCGGAGGTCACGCCGCACCCGGCGGCGTCCCGGCGAGGGGACACCATGAAGATCGGTTACTTCCTGTCCAGTGAGGAGTTCACCCCGGCGCAACTGCTGGAGCAGGCCCGGGGTGCCGAGCGGGCCGGTTTCCAGGCACTGTGGATCTCCGACCACTACCACCCGTGGACGGACGCCCAGGGGCAGAGCCCCTTCGTCTGGTCCGTCATCGGGGCGCTGAGCCAGGTCACCTCGTTACCGGTGAGCACGGCGGTGACCTGCCCCACGGTCCGCATCCACCCGGCGGTACTGGCGCAGGCCGCGGCGACCAGCGCCGTCATGCACTCCGGCCGGTTCGTCCTCGGCGTCGGCACCGGCGAGGCGCTCAACGAGCACATCCTCGGCGACGCCTGGCCGCAGACCGACGTCCGGCTGGACATGCTGGAGGAGGCCGTCGCGGTGCTGCGGGAGCTGTGGCGGGGCGACTTCGTCAACCACCACGGCCGGCACTACACGGTGGAGCACGCCCGCATCTACACGCTGCCCGACACACCCCCGCCGGTGTACGTCTCCGGCTTCGGACCCAAGGCCGTCGACCTGGCCGCCCGGATCGGCGACGGCTACGTGAGCATGATGCCCGACGGCGACCTGGTCAGCCGGTTCCGGGACAACGGCGGCGACGACAAGCCGTGCCAGGCCGGTTTCAAGGCCGCGTACGCCGACACCGAGGACGAGGGCGCCCGGATCGCGTACGAGACGTGGCCCAACGCCGGGGTGCCGGGCGAGTTGTCCCAGGTGCTGCCCTCCCCCCGGCACTTCGAGCAGGCGGCCCAACTGGTCACCCCGGAGCAGGTGCGGCAGGGCTTCGTCTGCGGCAACAGCGCCGACGCCCACCTCGAGATGATCGACCGGTACGCCAAGGCCGGCTTCGACGAGGTCTACGTGGGCAACGCCGGCCCGCACTGGCAGGGCCTGTTCGACCTCTACCAGCGTGAGGTGCTCCCCCACCTCCGCTGACCCCTCCCCCACCGACCACGATCGACCACGGGTCACCGACGCACACCGCCGTCGGTGACCCGTGGTCGATCGAGCGTGCGCGCCCGGTCACGACGCCTGACCTGCGACGTACCGGCCCCCGTGGGCGGTGGGTCCGATCCGGTGGGAGCGGTTTCGGCGCTGATGCCCCCGGGTACCTCCGGCCCTCGATGAAGCTGTCCATGCACTCGACGACGTTGCGCCGCGCGGCGCGCAGCCTGTTCGGCTGGAAAGCGCTGCGGCCCAACCAGCTCGCCGCCATGCGCGCGGTGATGAAACGACGCGACGCCCTGGTGGTACTCCCCACCGGAGCCGGCAAGTCGGCGATCTACCAGATCCCGGCGAGCCTGATCCCCGGGCCGACGGTGGTGATCTCCCCCCTGCTGGCCCTCCAGCAGGACCAGATCGCCGCGCTCAACGAACGCCAGCGGCCCGAGCTGCGCGCGGTGCGGATCAGCTCCGACGAGAGCGCGGCCCAGCAGGCCGAGGCGATCACCGAGATCCGGCAGGGGCGGGCGGAGTTCCTCTTCATCACCCCGGAGGCGCTGGCCAACCCCGACCGGATGGCCGAGGTGCGGTCGCTGGAGCCGGCCCTGGTGGCGATCGACGAGGCGCACTGCATCTCGGCGTGGGGGCACGACTTCCGCCCCGACTACCTGGCGTTGGGCCACCTGATCGACGGTCTCGGCCGCCCGCCGGTGGTGGCGTTGACCGCCACCGCCTCCCCGCCGGTACGCGACGACATCATCGCCCGGCTGCGGCTGCGCGACCCCGAGGTGGTGGTCTCCGGGCTGGACCGGCCGAACCTGTTCGTCGAGGTCGCCCACTGCCCGACCGACGACTACCGCTGGCGACGGCTGATCGCGCTGCTGCGCGACGACGTACGGCCCGGCATCATCTACGTGCCGACCCGGCGGGCCGCCGAGGAGTTGGCCGAGCGACTGACCACCGCCGGATATCCGGCGGAGTTCTACCACGGCGGGATGCCCACCGCCGCCCGGCACCGGCTGCACGAGGCGTTCCTCGCCGACCAGGTGCCGATCATGGTGGCGACCTCGGCGTTCGGCATGGGCATCGACAAGCCCAACATCGCCTGGGTGGTGCACATGGCGCTGCCCGACTCGCCGGACAGCTACTTCCAGGAGATCGGCCGGGCCGGGCGTGACGGTGCGCCGGCCCGGGTGCTGCTGCTGTGGCGGGCCGAGGACGTCGGCCTGCAACGCTACTTCTCCGGCGGCCTGCCCGACGAGACCGAGCTGCGGGACCTCGCCGCGCTGCTGCGTCGTCGACCGGCCACCAAGAAGGCGCTGCGCGAGTCGACCGGTCTCGGGCCGCGCAAGCTCGGCCAGTACCTGGCCCTGCTGGAGCAGATCGGCGCGGCCGAGCCCCGGGCCGGGCAGAAGATCGGTGCCCCGCGCTACGCCCCCACCGCGGCGGAGGCCGGCGCGGCGGCCCTGGCCGAGGCGGAACGGCAGCAGACCGTGACCCGGTCCCGTACCGACATGATGCGGGCGTTCGCCGAGACCACGGGCTGCCGGGGGCAGGTGCTGCTGGCCTACTTCGGTGAGCAGATGTCGCACATCTGCGGGCACTGCGACAACTGCCACGCCGGCACCAGCGTCGCCAACGACGGCGCGGTCGGCCCCTTCCCGGTGCACAGCCAGGTCCGGCACCCCGAGTGGGGCCCAGGCCTGGTCCTCAACTACGAGGACGACCGGATGACGGTGCTCTTCGACGAGGTGGGCTACAAGACGCTCTCCGTGCGCGTGGTGTCCGAACAGGGTCTGCTGACGCTGGACTAGCCTGACCCGGGCGACCCGGTGCCGTTGCCCCGCCCGGACGACCCGGTGCCGTGCCGCGACCGGGTGGTGGCGGTGTGGCCGCCGGAGTGGTGGTGGCGCGGCCGGGTGGTGGCGGTGCCGCAGGAATGCCTTCGCGCGGCGCACCCGTGCGAGGGGCACAGGGGAAACAACCGAGAGGGGCTCAGTCGTGATCGAACAGCCGGCGTACACCGGGTTCGGGTTCTCCGACGAGGAGTGGGGGCTGCTGGTCGGCCTGCCGCAGTCGGTCCTGACCGCGGCGAGCGCCGCCGAGTCGGACGGCGCCCGGCGGACCCGGGCCGAGAACGCGGCCGGGCTGGAGACCATCTCCGCCGGCCGGGAGTCGGCCAGCCCGCTGGTCGCCGCCGTCGCCGGGGAGATCGTGTCCCGGGTGGGCGACCCGGAGGCCGGCGAGGAGTTGCCGGTGATCTCGCCGGCCGATCCGCAGGCGCTCATCGACGACGTGCTGGTCCGGGCCGGGGAGGCGGCCGCCCTGCTGGCCGCCAAGGTCGACGAGGGCGAGGGCGGGGCCTACCGGCACTGGCTGGTGGAGATCGCCGAGCAGGTGGTCGGGGCGGCGTCCAGCGGGGGGCTGCTCGGCATCGGCGGCGACCAGGTCAGCGATTCGGAGCGCAGGTTCCGCGACCGGCTCTCCCAGGTCCTCAACGACTGAACACCGCACCGCGTACGGCTACGGGCCGGGCCGCCGTCAGGCTGGCCCGGCCCGCGCTGTCGTCAGCGTCGTCGACCCGCGCCGACCGCACCGCGCGTACGCGGGTTCCTGCCTCAAGGTCACGCTCGAACATGGTTGTAGTGGCATCGCCACGCCCGGAGGCCACTACAACCAGGAAGCAGCATGATCTTGCTGGGTGCACGCGGGGTGGGCTCTTCGTCCACAATGGTGGGGTGATGCCCGCCGACGGGGAGGCCGGACATGGTGCACCGCACAGTGATCGACACCGAACAACTGCCACCGACGGAACGGTTCGGGATGTGGCTGGACCTGGTCGCCCGGACCGCCGCGCCGCTGCGGATCCGCTCCGCGCACCAGCACGACTTCCGGGCCCGCGCCGAGTTCGTCGAACTGGGTCCGCTCCAGTTGGTGCGGTACCGCTACCCGTCGTTGGAGGCGGTCCGCACCGCGAAGCTGGTCCGGCGTACCGAGGTGGACTTCCACATGCTCGCCCTCACCACCAACGGCACCGGCATCGCCGGGCAGGCCGGGCGGGAGAGCCGCCTGGGCGCGGGCGAGTTCACCTTCTACGACGGCTCCCGGCCGCACGAGGTGAGCCACCTCGGCGACGGCAACGGCGCGGAGCACGCCGCCTCGATCGTCGCCCTGATCCCGTACGGGTCGATCCCGCTGACCCCGGATCGGCTCACACCGCTGCTGGCCGGCCGGATGTCGGCCAGCGAGGGCATCGGCGCGCTGGTCGCCCAGTACCTGACCCGGATCACCTCGTACCCCGAGCAGTACCGGCAGGCCGACGCCGAACGGCTGGGCGGGGTGGCGCTGGACCTGGTCTCCACCATGTTGGGCCGGTACCTGGTCGCCGAGGACGAGCTGCCCCGCGAGGTACGTCGTCAGGCGCTGCTCGCCCAGGTGCGGGCGTACGCCCGACGTCGGCTGGGCGACGCCGGGCTGACCCCCGCCACCATCGCCGAGGCGCACCACGTCTCCGTACGCAGCCTGCACCGGCTCTTCGAGGCGGAACAGACCACGGTGGCGGCGTACATCCGGGAACTGCGGTTGGAGCGCTGCCGGCGGGACCTGGCCGATCCCGCGCTGGCGCACCGGCCGGTCCAGGCCATCGCCGCCCGCTGGGGTTTCCGGGACAAGGCGCACTTCAGTCGCGCCTTCCGGGCCGCCCATCAGCTGACCCCCCAGGCGTACCGGACGCTCCACCTGCAACAGGCACGGATAGTCAACAGCCCGGCGTCCGAAGTCAACCCGGGGCCGACATACTGACCGTGGGCCGACGGTCACCCGACCGTGCGGCCCGACGGTAACGGGGGACCGCGGTGGCGTCCGTGACCCACGGTCACGGACGACCGCCCCGGTGCCGCATCCACCCGGCGCGACCGACATCGCGCGGTGGGCTCCCCGGCCGCACCGACCCCGGCCCCGTCGCCCTTCCCCCCAGGACTCGCGGCGGGGCCGGTCAGGCCTCCTCCAGCAACTCCAGCACCAGCCGCTCGACCTGCTCCTGCGGGGAGCCGGCGGCCACGGGCAGCACCACCCCGTCGTGGTAGAGGTCGACCACCCGGGGATCCACGTACGACGTACGGGCCACCGTGGGGGTGTTGCCGAGCAGTTCGGCGACCTCCCGCATCACCCCGGCCACCGCCCGGCGACGGGCCGTCATGGAACGCTGCGTCCCCACGGTCGCCAGCTCGGTGGCCGCCCGGACGGTGGCGTGCCAGGTGCGGAAGTCCTTGGCGGTCATCTCGCCGCCGCTGGCGTCGCGCAGGTATCCGTTGACCTCGTCGCTGCGCACGTCCCGCCAGGCCCGCCCGTCCCAGTAGCCGAAGAGCCGTTCCTCGGTCCGCCGTCGCCGCCGCAGGGTGGTCAGCACCCGGCACAGCTGCGGGTCCTCGATCCGGCGGACCTGGGCGATGCCACCCTTGGCCGGGAACTCGAAGACCACGCAGCCACCCCGGGACCGGGCGTGCTCCGGGCGCAGGGTGGAGACCCCGAAGGTGGCGTCCTCCCCGACGGCGTACTGCTCGTTGCCGACCCGGAAGGTGCCCATGTCGAGCAGGCGGGCGACGGTGGCGAGCACCCGGTCCCGGTTCAGCCCCCGGCCGGCCAGGTCACCGGCGATACGCTCCCGCAGGCTCGGCAGCCGCCGGGCCACCTCCAGCACGTGGTCGAACTTCGCCTCGTCCCGCTTACGCCGCCACTCGGGGTGGTAGAGGTACTGCCGGCGCCCTGCGGCGTCGGTGCCGGTGGCCAGGATGTGCCCGTTGGGGTACGGCGCGATCCACACGTCCGACCAGGCCGGTGGGATCACCAGGTCGCCCAGCCAGGCCAGGGTGTCGGGGTCCCGGACCCGGTCACCGTGCCGGTCCAGGAAGGTCCAGCCCTTGCCGCGTCGGCGACGCCCGTACCCCGCCCGACCCGGATCACTGCGCCGCAGTCGCACCTCAGACCCGTACCGTTTCCTCGGCCTCGTCCACGGCGGCCAGCACCCGGTCGACCGGGAGCGCCGCCCATCTCGACGCCGGTGGTACCCCGGACGAACCGTCGCAATCCTCGCCCGACGCCCAGAGCACCCGGTGCCACGGCCGATCCGGCGGCGGCCCCCACCGGGCCGGAGGCACCGGGCCGAACAGCAGCACCGACGGCACCCGGTAGGCGGTCGCGAGGTGGCCGACCCCGGTGTCCCCGCTGACCACCAGCCGGGCGGCGGCCACCAACGCGGCCAACTCACCCAGGTCGGTCCGGCCGGCCAGCACCGCCGACCCCGGCAGGCCCGCGTCGGCCGCCACCCGGCCGGCCAGCTCCCGCTCGCCTGCCGAGCCGGTCACCACCACCCGGTGCCCCCGGTCGGTCAGCTGCCGGGCCAACGCGGCGAACCGGTCCGCCGGCCACCGCTTCGCCTCGACCTTGCTACCGGGATGCACGACTGTCGCCCCGGTCGGCATCCGCCCCGCTGCCGGCCGGCGCAACGCCAGGTCGGTGCGGTCGGCCGTGACGCCGTACCAGGCGAGCAACCGGCACCACCGGTCCACCTCGTGTTCGTCGTCGCGCCAGCCGGGGCCGGCGCAGTGCCCGGCCGGCGGACACCGGAAGGCCCACAGCCGGCCCGCCCCGGCCAGCATCCGGTGCGAGCCCGGTCCCCGACCGTGCAGGTTGACCGCCACCTCCGGCGGCGGCCCGGACCACCCCGGCGCACCCGACGGCGACGACCCGGGCCAGGACGGCGCACCACCGGACGACCGGTCGGGCCACCGGGTCGTGTCGGGCCAGGGTGGCCGGCCGAGGTCGTCGGTGGGTAGTAACCGGTCGATCCCGCCGACCAGGTCGACCAGCGGGCCCAGCCAGGCCGGCGCGGCCAGCACCAGCTCCTCGTCCGGGTATCCGGCCCGCAGCGCCCGCAGCGCGGGCACCGCGGTGGCCAGGTCACCGACGCCGAGCGCCCGCAGCACCAGGATCACGGGTACGAGGTCTCCTGTTCGGCGCAGACCACCAGCTCCCGCACGGCACAGCCGGGTGGTTGGGACAGCGCGAACATGATCGCGGCGGCGGTGTCGGCCGGGTCGTTGAGCTTGGCGTCCGGCCCCGGTCGGTACTGCGGGTCGCGGTCGTCGAAGAAGGCGGTCCGCATCCCGCCCGGGATCACCAGGGTCACCCCGACGCTGCCGGCCAGCTCGGCGGCGAGCGACCGGGTGAACCCGACCACCCCGAACTTCGCCGCGCAGTACGCGGTGGCGTCCCCGACCGCCTTGACGCCCAGGGTGGAGGCGACCGTGACGACGTTGCCCCGGGACTCCTCCAGGTAGGGCAGCGCGGCCCGGATCACCGCCACCGTGGCGAGCAGGTCCACCACGACGATCCGCTCCCAGGTGTCGCGGGGTACGTCGGCCAGCCGGCCCGGCACGTCCATCCCGGCGGCGGTCACCACCGCGTCCAACCCGCCGGCCTGCTCGGCCAGCTCCCGGGTGGCCTCCTCGGCGGCCCGGGTGTCGGCCAGGTCGCACTCGACCCACGGCACCCCGTCGCCGGGGCGGCGTCGGTCCAGCACGAGTGGTCGTCCGCCGGAGCCGGCCACGGCGGCGACCACCGCCGCGCCGAGCCCGCTCGACCCGCCGGTGACCAGGACGGCCGGACCGGCACCGGGTGGACTGCTGCTCATCGTGCTCCCTCCGCTGTCGTACGTGCCGGGCCCGCCGTCGAAGGCGCCGGGCCGGCCGGGGTACCCGCCGGCCCCGGCTGCGGGGCGGCGGTCCGGCGTCCACCGCGGGCCGCCGCGATCATCTCGGTGGTGGAACGCCCGGCGAGGTACGGCACCACCACGCTGTCCCCACCCCACCGGCGCAACAGCTCGGCCTCCGGCAGGGCCGGTCCGTCACCGACGCCGGTGGCGTAGTCCCCGCCCTTGACCCAGATGTCGGGCCGCAGCCAGCCCAGCGCCGCGTGCGGGGTGGTCTCGTCGAAGACCACCACCGCGTCGACGCAGCCCAGCGCGGCGAGCAGCCGGGCCCGGTCCCCCTGCGGGATCACCGGCCGGTCCGGGCCCTTGAGCGCGGTGACGCTGGCGTCGGAGTTCACGCACACCACCAGGCAGTCGCCGAGCTGCCGGGCGGCCTGGAGGGTCGCCACGTGCCCGGCGTGCAGCAGGTCGAAGCAACCGCCGGTGGCCACCACCGTCCCGCCGGCCGCCCGGACCTCGGCCACCACCGCACCGGCGGCGGCGGCCCCGATCCGCTCCCCGCCGCCGACCAGCACCGGCGGGCAGGCGCGCACCGGTGCGGGCAGCGCGGTGGCCACTCCCCCGTCCGCCACGTACGCCGACGCCGCGCCGACCGCCGCCTGGACCGCCTCGGAGACCAGCGCACCCTGGGCCAGCGCCAGCCCGGCCGCCGCGGCGAACCGGTCCCCCGCCCCGCAGGTGTCCCCCTCGGCGGACAGCGGCGCGGAGACCATCAGCGGGGTCGAACCGGCGGAGCAGAGCAGCGCGCCGTCACCGCCGAGGGTGACCACCACCGCCCCGGCCCGCCACCGGTCCCGCAGCCCCTGCCCGGCACGGGCCGCGACCGCCAGCCGGGACCCGCCCGGCGGCACCTTGGCCAGGTCCCGGGCCTCCGCCTCGTTCGGCGTGACCAACTGCACCCCGGGCACGGCGACCGGGCCACGCGGATGCGGGTCCCACACCACCGGGGCCCGGGTCGCGGCCAGCGCCGCCCGCAGCGCCGGCTGCCGGGCCACCCCCCGGCCGTAGTCGCTGACCAGCACCGCGGACGCCCCCGCGAGCAGCCGGAGGACCGCCTCGGAGGGTGGCCCCGGTTCTCCCGCCGCGCCGCCCCGGTCGTGGCGCAGCAGCACCCGGCCCCGGGCCCGCAGCCGGATCTTCTCCGGCGTGGTCCCGGCCAGCGGCAGGCCGTACACCTGCACCCCGGCGGCGGTCAGCAGGCAACTGAGCCGGGCCGCCCCGGCGTCGTCGGCGAGGGCGGTCACCAACGCCACCTCGGCACCTGCGGCGGCGAAGACGGCGGCCAGGCCCGCCCCGCCGGGCCGGTCGGCGTACGCCGTCTCGTCCAGCACCGGCACGGGTGAGTCGGGGCAGAGCCGGTTCACCACCCCCTCGACGTCCCGGTCGAGCAGGGTGTCCCCGACCACCACCAGTGGGCCCCTCACGCCGGATCCTCCCGGTGCCCGTCGGCCGCCGGGTCGATCCCGTCGACGACCACCTCCACCCCGGCCCGCACCGGACCGGGGTCCGCCAGCGGTGGCACGGGCCGACGATCCCCCGCCGGACCATCCCCCAACGGACCGTCCACCGGCAGACCGTCCGACGGGTCGGGCAGGGCGTCCACCGACGGGTCGGGCAGGGCGTCCGTTAGCGGATCGGGCAGTTCGTCGGCCGGCGGGCCGTCGACCGGCAGGTCCGGGACGGCGACCGGGGTGGCGGGCGGCGGCCCGGTCGGGGCGACGCCACGGTCGGCGGCCACGGCGGCCGACTGCCCGGCCAGGGCCGCCAGCGCCGTGGGCAGCGCCCGGTCGACGTACTCGCAGAGCACATGGGTGGAGACCAGGTGCAGCTCCTGCACCACCTGGCTGTCCGGGGAGGCGACGGTCAGCGCCTCGTGGCAGGCCCCGGCGAGCGGGTTCGGCGCGGGGCCGGTGAACGCCCAGCAGCGCAACCCGGTCTCCCGGGCGGCGTCGACGGCGGCGAGCAGATTGCCGCTGGCCCCGCTGGTCGACATCAGCAGCAGCACGTCACCCGGCCGGCCGTGGGCCCGTACCTGGCGGGCGAAGACCTCGTCGTAGCCGTAGTCGTTGCCGATCGCGGTCAACGCCGAGGTCTCGGCGTGCAGGGCGATCGCCGACAGCGGCTGCCGATCGTCACGCAGCCGGCCGACCAGCTCGGCGGTGAGGTGCTGGGCCTCGGCGGCGCTGCCCCCGTTGCCGGCGACCAGCAACCGCCCGCCGCCGACCAGGATGCCGGCCAGCTCGGTGCCCCAGCGGGCCAGCAACGGCTCCGCCGCGCGGTACGGCAGCATCGCCTCGACCAACAGGTCGAGGTGCGCGTCCAGCAGGCCGGCCCGCGCCGCCCGGGTCGACGTCGTCATCAGGCGACCACCCGGCTCGGCCGGTGCACGGCGGCGACCTCGGCGTACACCTCGGCCAGCCGGTCGGCGGCGGTCGCCCAGGAGTAGCTGTGGCGGGCCCGCTGCAACGCGGCGGTGGCGTACCCGAAGCGGCGGATCCGGTCGCCGAGCAGGCTGCCCAGCGCGGCGGCCAACGCCTGCGGGTCACGGGCCGGGACCAGGTCGCCGGTCACCCCGTCGACCACGGTGTCGCGGATGCCGCCGACCGCGGTACCGACGACGGGCACCCCGCAGGCCATCGCCTCCAACGGGGTCAGCCCGAACGGTTCGTACCAGGGCGCGGCGACCAGCACGTCGGCCGACCGGTACCAGCGGCCCATCTCCTCCCGGGGCACCGCCCCGACCAGCCGGACCCGGTCGGCTACCCCGCAGGTGCCGGCGAGCGCCCGCAGCCGCCGGGCGTACGGGTCGGTCTCCAGCAGCCCGGCGGGCGGCCCCCCGACCACCAGGCACTCGGCGTCGGGCACCAGTGCCATCGCCCGGATCACCGTCTGGAAGCCCTTACGCTCGACCAGCCGGCCGACGGTGAGCACCCGGGGACGGTCGGGTTCCCGCTCGACGGCCGGGCCGAGCGGGGCGAAGGTGTCCAGGTTCACCCCGGACGGCACGACGGTCATCCGGGACCGGGGGACACCGAGGCGGACCAGCTCCCCGACCTCGTCGCGGCACTGGGCGACGACCCGGTCGACGGCGCGGCCCAGTTCCCGTTCGTAGCCGATCCGCCGGGCCGGGCTGGTGTCCTGCACCCCCTGGTAGCGCTTCTTGACGGTGCCCAACGCGTGGTAGGTCTGCACCACCGGCACCCCGGTCTGCCGGCTGGCGGCGAGCGCGGCCAGCCCGCTCATCCAGAAGTGCGCGTGCACCACCTCGGGTGTCCAGTCCCCGCCCCGCCACCGGGCGGTGAGCCAGTGGCTGAACTCCTTCATGTGCGGCAGCAGGGCGTCCTTGGCGACCGGCTCGGCCGGGCCGGCGGGCACGTGCACCACCTCGTACCCGTCCGGGGCCCGGACGGTGACCGGCAGGTCGACGGCGTCGCGCCGGGTGTAGACCCGGACGTCGTGGCCGGCCGCCACCAGCGCGGCGGAGAGTTCCGCGACATGCGTGTTCTGCCCACCGGCGTCCTCACCGCCCAGCACGGCGAGCGGGCTGGCGTGCTCGGAGATCATCGCGATGCGCATACTTCCTCCTCCAGCAGGCGGTCCCAGTCGGCGAGGAAACGGTCGAGGCCGTAACGGCCCAGCGCGGCGGTACGCGCCTGCGCACCCACCCGGCGGGCCTCGGCGGGGTCGGCGACGAACCCGGCGGCGGCGGCGAGCAGGGTGTCGACCCGGGTGGACAGCGCCCCCGCCCCCGGTGGCACCGCCTGTACGGCCTCGGTGGTGGCCAGCGCGACCACGGGCATGCCGATGGTCATCGCCTCGATCAGGCTCAGCCCCAGCGAGGTCCACCGGCACAGGTGCAGGTAGGCCCGCCGCCGGGCCAACTCGGCGTGCATCCGGTGCTGCGGGACGTCGTCGTGGCTGGTCAGCCGGTCGGCCGGCAGGCCCAGGTGGTCGGCGAGCCCGGCGACCTTCATCCCGAAGACGTCCAGCGGAGCGATCTCGGCGAACCGGGCCAGCAGGTCGGTGCCGGTGATCCGCCCCCGGCGTACCGGCTCGTTGATCACCACGGCGAGCCGGTCCAGCTCGCCGGTCCAGGTGACGGCGGGGGGCACCACCCCGTGCTCGACGACTGCGGTGCGGGTGCTCCCGTTGTCCCAGAACAGCTCGTTGAAGTGGGTGACGTGGGTGAGCAGCAGGTCGTCCCGGTCGGCCATCGGGTGCCGGGTGTTCGGCACGTCGCCCTTCGGGGTGTTGTGTTCGACGTAGACCGCCGGCACCGCCCGGCCCACCGGTCGGCCGAGCCACTCGCCGGCCAGGTCGTACTCCTCGGGGCGTTGCAGCAGCACCACGTCGACGTCGGCGTGGCGCAACTGCTGCGGGGTCACCTCGACGGCGCTGTCCGGCCACGGGTAGGTGCGCGCCCGGCCCAGCCCGTACGCGCCCCGGTCGGGGGTGACCGGCACCAGGTAGCGGTGCTTGCCGTGCACGAAGGACGTGGTCCACGACCCGTGTACGTGCCAGAGCAGGATGTTCATCGGTGACTCCCCCGCCCCACGGTCACCGGCGACGTCCCGGCCGGCGAGGGTCCGGCCGGTGACGGCCCGGCGGGGCCGAGGAGCGGCACGCCGACCGGGCCGGTCGGGGCGTCGGCGGGAACGCCCAGCAGGCGTACCGCGTCGAGGACCCGGCCCGGTTCGACGGCGGCCAGGCAGGGGTGGCCGGGTACCGGGCAGACCGTGGCCCGGGTGTCCCGGCAGGGGGCGGCGGCGTCGCCCAGCCGGACCGTCGGCACCCGGTACGGACCCCACTGTCCGTAGGGGACGGTCGGGGCGAACAGGCTGACCACCGGCACGCCCAGCGCGGCGGCCAGGTGCGCCGGCCCGGTGTTGCCCACCACCAGCGCACCGGCGTCGGCGAGCACCCCGGCCAGGTCGGCCAGCCCGGTCCGGCCGCCCAGGTCGATGCCGGTATCGCCGGCCACCCGGGCGGTCAGCGCGGCCTCGTCGGGTCCGCCGGTGACCGCCACCCGGTGCCCGGCGGCGGTGAGCACCCGGACGATCCGGGCGGCCAGGTCGGGTGGCACGGCCCGGCTCGGCACCGCCGAACCGGGATGCAGCACCAGGTAGCCGGGGTCGCCGAGCCCGGCCGGTGCGGGCGGCAGCCGGTCGGTGCGCACCCGCAGCCGCAGGTCGTCGCCGTCGGGCAGGGCGAAGCCGGCGGCGACGGCCAGCGACAACGCCCGTTCCGGCTCGGGCAGCCCGGCGGGGACCCGGTGCCGGACGTCGAGCAGGGAGCCGGGGTAGTCGTCACTGATCGCGCTGACCCTCGGGACACCGGCCATCCGCAGCAGCAGGGCCAGCGGCAGCGGTGACTGGTGGAAGGAGGTGAAGACGACCGCCTCGTCGGCGCGTACCGCCCGCAGCCGGGCGGTGAGCCGGTCGATGTCCTGCGGGTCGACCGGGGCGGGTGCGCCGTCGATCCAGGGCAGCGGCCACTCGACGATCTCGTCGACACCGGGCAGCAGGGCGGCGGCGTCCCGGCCCCGGGGGCCGCAGAGCAGCACGACGCGCCCGGCGTGACCGGCGACGGCGCGGATGGCGGGACCGGTGACCAGGACGTCCCCGGCGGAGTCGCTGCGGACCACCAGCACCGTGCCGGTGCGGCGCGGGGACGGCGCGGCGACCAGGGCGGCCCGGCGCAGGATCAGGTCCACGGCGGCGGGCAGGTCGGCGGCGACGTGTCCGGCGGCGGCCACCTCGGCGGCCCGGGTGGTGGGGGTGGGCACCAGGATCGCGGCGGCACCGGCCGCAGCGGCGGCGGCCTGGTCGGCGTCGATGTCCCCGACCAGCACGCAGCGGTCCGCGGTGGTGCCGAGCGCCCGCGCGGCGGCGTGCACCATGCCCGGGGCGGGCTTGCGGCAGCCGCAGCCGGCGCGCTCGTCGTGCGGGCAGTGCTGCCAGGTGTCGAACGGGCCGAGCAGCTCCTCCACCCGGGCGTTGACGGCGCGCAGCTGTGCGGCGGTGAACAGCCCCCGGGCCAGCCCCGACTGGTTGGTGACCACCCCGAGGCGCAGGCCCGCGGCGCGCAGCCGGTCCAGTGCCGCCCGGGCCCCCGGCACCGGCCGGACCTTGTCCGGGTCGCCGTTGTAGGGGACGTCCTCGATCAGGGTGCCGTCGCGGTCGAGCAGCACCGCGTCGTACAGCGCGGGACGGCCCCGGCCAACGCCCGGGTCAACCCGGCCTGACCTGCACTGATAT
This sequence comes from Micromonospora sp. NPDC049081, assembly GCF_040648835.1. Lineage (NCBI taxonomy): Bacteria > Bacillati > Actinomycetota > Actinomycetes > Micromonosporales > Micromonosporaceae > Micromonospora > Micromonospora sp. NPDC049081. The sequence continues at coordinate 45,797 of NZ_JBEZEK010000031.1, forward strand.
GGCTCCGCGTCCCGTGGCACGGGCGGCGGGTTCCCGAGGCCCCGGGGAGTAAACCTGACCCTGTCGGCAGGTGGGTCGGGTCGCCGGTGCAGCGTTACCCGTCGGCCCGGAGAAGCTAACGCGCCGGGTTAGGCCGGGACGACCCGGGTACAGGGCAGCGATGGCGATCGTGGAGGGAGTGGTCGATGCACCCCCGCAGCAGGTCTTCGACGTGCTGGCCGACGGGTGGACGTACAGCGACTGGGTGGTCGGCACGGTGCACGTGCGCGACGTCGACGCGCAGTGGCCCCGGGTGGGCACCCGGCTGCACCACCGGGCCGGGCCGTGGCCGTTCTCGCTGGAGGACGCCTCGACGGTGCTGGCCTGCGACCCACCGCACCGGCTGGTGCTGCGGGCCGGCCTGTGGCCGGCCGGGGAGGCGATCGTGGTGTTCACCCTGACCCCGACCGGTGACGGTGCGACCCGGGTCCGCATCGGCGAGGACTTCGCCGCCGGCCCGTTGCGCTGGTTCCGCACCAAGCTCAACGACCTGGTGCTGCACCAGCGCAACAAGGAGACCCTGCGTCGGCTCTCCGACATCGCCGTACGGCAGAAGGCCGACACGCACGCCGATCGGTGACCGGACGGTCGCGGGGAGCCTCGGCGGGGTCCCGCCGGGCTTTTGGCTACCCTGTGGGGGAATGCCGTCCGCCGACTGAGGATGTCCGACATGATCGAACCCGTGGAGCTGCCGTCACCGTGGCGGGACGCACGCCTGACCGTCGTGGTCCCCACCTACAACGAGGCGGGCAACCTCCCGGTGTTGGTCGACCGGCTGCTGGCCCTTCCGCTGCCGGGGTTGAAGGTGCTCGTCGCCGACGACAACTCGCCGGACGGCACCGGCGAGGTGGCCGACAAGCTGGCCATCGAGCACCCGGACAAGGTGCAGGTGGTGCACCGGGCCGGCAAGGAGGGCCTGGGCCGGGCGTACGTCGACGGCATCGGCCGGGCCCTGGACGGCGGCGCGGAGTACGTGGCGCAGATGGACGCCGACCTGTCGCACCCGCCGGAGGCGCTGCCCGGGATGCTGGGGGCGTTGCTGTCCACCCAGGCCGGCGTGGTGATCGGGTCCCGGTACGTGCCCGGCGGCCAGCTCGACGAGGCGTGGCCGCTCTACCGGCGGGCGCTCAGCGGCTGGGCCAACCTGTACGTGCACACGCTGCTGCGGGTGCGCATCCGTGACCTGACCGCCGGCTTCAAGATCTGGCGGGCCGACGCGTTGCGTGACATCGGCCTGCACCGGGTGCAGTCGAACGGTTACAGCTTCCAGGTGGAGATGCACTACCTGGCCACCAAGCTGGGGCACACCATCCTGGAGGTGCCGATCCGGTTCGAGGAGCGTCGCGACGGCCTGTCCAAGATGACGACCGCCACCAAGGTGGAGAGCGCGCTGATGCCGTTCAAGCTGCGTACCCGGCACCGCAACCTGGACTCCTGACGCGGGCACCGGTGACCGGGGTCGCCGGTGCCCGCTGCGGGGCCGGTTCGGCCCGGTTCAGTGGTCGGCGCGGTAGAGCGTCCGGTGCGCGGCGTCGATCATCCCGGCGTACAGGCCGCCGGTGACGGCACGGTCGCGGGCCAGCGCGGCGCGGGCGGCGTTCGCGCCGGGTGCGCCGTGCACCCCGCCGCCGGGGTGCGCCGACGCGCTGGCCAGGTAGAGCCGGTCGATGGGGGTGTCGGCCCGGCCCAGGCCGGGGATCGGGCGCAGGAACAGCTGCTGGTACGCCGCCGCGGTGCCACCGCCCAGCGCCCCGCCGACCAGGCTCGGGTCACCCTGCTCCAGCTCGGCCGGACCGGCGACGTGCCGGCCGACGATCCGGCTGCGGAACCCGGGGGCGGCGGCCTCCAGCACGTCCTCCATCCGGTCCACCTGGCGGGCGATGTCCTCGGCCCGCCAGTCCCGCCGGAACGGCAGGTGGGTGTACGCCCAGAGCGACTCGGTGCCGGCCGGCGAGTGCGTCGGGTCGGCGGTGCTCATCTGCCCCACCAGCAGGAACGGCTGTGCCGGGATCTCGCCCCGGGCCAGTTCGGCGGAGTACGTGGTGAGCCCGTCGAGATCGGCGCCCAGGTGCACGGTGCCGGCGCCGGCCACCGCCGGGTTGGTCCACGGCAGCGGGGCGGACAACGCCCAGTCGACCTTGAGGGTGGAGCCGTCCCAGCGGAAGTGGGCCAGGTCCTCCACCAGTCGGGGTGGCAGCAGAGCGGCACCCACCAGGTCCAGGTAGAGGGCGGGAGCGGGCACGTCGGCGAGCACCGCCCGGCGGGCCCGAAACGTGGCCCCGCCGACGGTACGCACCCCCATCGCCCGGCCCCGGGCGGTGAGCACCCGGTCGACCTGCGCCCGGTAGGAGATCCGGCCGCCGCGTTCGGTGAGCCGGGCGACCAGCGTGTCGGTGATCCGCTGGGCGCCACCGACCGGCACCGGCCAGCCGACCTGCTGACCCAGCATGGCCAGCAGCCAGCCGTACACGCCGGAGCCGGCCTCCTCGGGGGACAGGTCGGTGTGCAGGGCGCAGCCGGCCAGCAGCGCGGGGCCGCCCTCGCCGGTGAACAGTTCACCGCCGAGTTTGCGTACCGGCAGGACCAGCCGGCGGGCCAGGCGCAGCGCGCCGCCGACCCGCAGTTGGCGTAGCAGACCCAGCCCGCCGCGTACCGGGGGGAAGGGGGTGGTGATGGCGTCGAGCATCGGCCCGGACACCTGCGCCCAGTCGGCGTACGCGTGTCGCCAGCGGTCCCCGTCGCCGGGGGCGAACGTCTCCAGCGAGGCGGCGGTGGTGTCCAGGTCCCGGTTGATCACGGCGGCCCGCCCGTCGGGCAGCAGGTGGGCCAGCACGTCGGGGGCGTGCGTCCAGGTCAGCCCGTAGCGGGGCAGGTCGAGGCCGGCCAGCACCGGGGAGGCGTACCCGAGGGGGTAGAAGGAGCTGTAGAGGTCGCTGAGGTAGCCGGGGGCGGTGACCTCGGCGGAGCGCACCGCACCACCGGGCGCGTCGGTCGCCTCGAGCACCAGGACGTCCCAGCCGGCGTCGGCGAGCAGGTTGGCGGCCACCAGGCCGTTGTGTCCGGCGCCGATGACGACGGCGTCCGCGCTGTCCGTGCCGGTCGCGATCATCAGATCCGGCTACCCGGCCGGCAACCGGGCGAAACGCGTTTGCTTCGCCGGGAGCGGGGCATCCCGCCGCATGTACCGGGTGGAGCAGCTGATCGGCGGGGTGTGGGGCGCGGGCGGCGAGGGTGGTGAGCTGACGGTCCACGACCCGGCCGACGGCTCCCCCGTCGGCACCGTGCCGGTGGCGACGGCGGACGAGGTGGCCAAGGCGGTCGAGGCGGCCCGGGAGGTGGCCGCCGAGTGGGCGGCCACCGCGACGGCGCAGCGTGCGGAGCTGCTGCTCCAGGCGGCGGACGCGGTGGCGGCGGACGCTGAGGAGTTGGCCGCGGCGACCACGGCGGAGATGGGCAAGCCGCTGGGTGACGCCCGTGGCGGGGTGGCGGCCGGCGTGGGCACCCTGCGCCAGTACGCCGAACTGGGCCCGCTGCGGGGCGGCCGGACGCTGCACGGCGGCGTCGACGCGATCGACTTCATGACGCCGCAGCCTCGGGGGGTGGTCGCCGCGATCACCCCGTGGAACGACCCGGTGGCGGTCTCCTGCGGCCTGCTCGGTGCCGCCCTGGTCACCGGCAACGTGGTGCTGTTCAAGCCCAGCGAACGGACCCCGGTGACCGGTTGGCTGCTGGCCCGGCTGCTCGACGGGGTGTTCCCGGCGGGGGTGCTGTCCCTGCTGACCGGGGGCGCGGAGGTGGGTGCGGCGTTGGCCGCGCAGCCGGTGGACGTGGTGGCGCACGTCGGTGCCACCGCGACCGGCCGGGCGATCGCGGCGGCCTGCGCCCGGACCGGGGCCAAGGCCCTGCTGGAGAACGGCGGCAGCGACCCGCTGGTGGTCGACGCCGGGGTGGACCCGGGCTGGGCGGCCGAACAGGCGGCCCTCGGGGCGTTCGCCAACGCCGGGCAGCTCTGCGTGGCGGTGGAGCGGATCTACGCGCACCGGGACGTCGCGGAGGACTTCGTCGACGCGCTGGTGCAGCGGGCCGGGGCGCTGGTCGTCGGGCCGGGGCGCGACCCGGCCACCGAGCTGGGCCCGCTCGTCGACCGGCGGCACCGCGACCAGGTGCACGGGCAGGTCACGGCGGCGGTGGCGCAGGGGGCGACGCTGCGCGCCGGTGGGGTGCTGCCGGACGGGCCGGGGGCGTTCTATCCGGCGACGGTGGTCACCGACTGCCGGCACGAGATGACGCTGGTCCGGGAGGAGACGTTCGGGCCGGTGGCGGCGGTGGTTTCGGTGGATTCGTTCAGCGAGGCGCTGCGGTGTGCCGCCGACTCGCCGTACGGGCTGGCGGCGACGGTGCTGACCGGGTCGATGAGCCACGCCCAGCGGGCCTGGCGGGAGCTGCCGGTTGGCACCGTGAAGGTCAACGCGGTGTTCGGGGGCGCTCCGGGTGGTGCCGCGCAGCCACGCCGGGGCAGCGGCCAGGGCTTCGGGTACGGCCCGGAACTGCTGGACGAGTTCAGCACGGTCAAGGCGGTCCACCTGGAACCGCCGGCCGGCGGGCACTGGTGAGCCGGGCCGCCCCGAACCGGGGCGGCCCGCGTACCTCACCGGATCCGGCGGTCAGTCGCCCCGGGCCTTGCGGGTGGCCCGGTCGTTGGCCTTCTCGATGGCCTTGACCAGTTCCGGCTTGGTCATCCGACTGCGGCCCGGCACGTCGAGTTTCTTCGCCACCTGCATCAGGTGGTCCTTGGTGGCGTTGGCGTCCACCCCGCCGGCGGTGGGTGCCCGGCGGGCGGGGCCACCGCCGGCGGCCTGCCGGTCGCTGGGTCCCTTGCGTCCCTTGGGTTCCCAGTGGTCGCCGACCTTCTCGAAGCTGTGCTTGACGGCGGCGAAGGCGGCGCGGTGCGCCCGTTCCCCCTCGCCGTAGGTCTGCACCGCCGAGTCGTGTGTCTTCTCCCAGGTGCGTTGCGCCTTGTCCGGGGAGCGTCGCAGCGTGCTGGGCAGTACCTCGCGCCCGGGCATCTCGTCCTCCTCCGCGTCGACTGTCTGGCTGTCTGCACGGTTCCCTGCGCCCGCACCGGCAAACACGGGCGTCGGGTTTGTCGATTTCCGCCGTCGGGTACCGCCCGGCCCAGGCGCGCACCGGACGTCGGGTCCGCGGGTCGCCGGGCGACGAGGAGCCGAGCATGGCAGCGACGACGGAGCCGACCGCGGTCGCCGAGGACGGACCGCAGCTGCGGATTCCCCGGCGGATGCGCCAGTTGAGCTGGTCCACCTGGCGGGGGGTGCTGATCCGCAGCGGGCAGGGTTTCGTGAAGGACAACTGCGCCGACTGGGCGGCGGCGTTGACCTACTACGGGGTGCTCGCCCTCTTTCCGTCCACGGTCGTGGTGGTCGCCCTGGTCGGTCTGGTCTCCGACGGCGAGCGCACCGTGGACACGGTGTTGGATCTGGCCCGCGACATCGGGGCCGGCTCGGTGGTCGGCAACGAGGGTTTCGTCTCCGTGGTCCGCACGGTCGTCGACCAGCAGAGCGGCACGAAGGTGCTGCTCAGCTTCGGGTTGGCGGGTGCGTTGTGGTCGGCGTCCGGGTTCATCGGCGCGTTCACCCGGGCCTCCAACGCGATCTACGGGGTCGAGGAGGGCCGCCCGTTCTACCGGCTCCGCCCGTTGCAGATCGCGATGGCCGCGCTGTCGCTGGTGCTGCTCGCGGTGGTGGCGCTGGGCCTGATCGTCAGCGGCCCGGTGACCGACGCGGTGGGTGACCTGGTGGGGGCGGGTGGACTGGCCCGCACGGTGTGGAGCGTCGCGAAGTGGCCGGTGCTGGCCATGGTGATGATGACCCTGTTGTCGCTGATGTTCTGGATCGCACCGAACGTCCGGCAGCCCCGGTTCCGCTGGCTCACCCCGGGTGGGGCGGTGGCCCTGCTGTCCTGGATCGTCGCCTCCTTCGGTTTCGGCCTCTACGTGGCCAACTTCGGCTCGTACGACGTCACCTACGGCAGCCTGGGCGCGGTCATCGCCTTCCTGGTGTGGCTGTACCTGTCGAACTCGGCGCTGATGTTCGGGGTGCAGATCAACGCCGAGTTGCAGCGGGGACGCCGGTTGCAGGCGGGCCGGGACGCCGCGGCTGAGCCGGCGTTGCCGCCGAAGGCCACCGCCGGTTCGTGACCGTCGGGGTACCCGTGTCCGGCCCAACGTTTCCCCGCACCGACTGCGGGTAGCACACCAGACATGGAACGTGGCAGCAGCAAGCACGCACCGAGGGTCGACGACCAGATGAGCCAGGAGGTCAGCGGCCTCGTCCAGGGGCCGGGCACCGCGGGCTCGCGGGTCGAGGAGTTCCGCGAGGCGGAGCCGGCCGGCGAGGACCAGCCGGGCGCCACCACGGCCCCGGCGGGCGACCTGCGGACCGGCACCCCCCAGGGGATGACCTCGGAGGACGTGGAGGCGCGCAGCCGGTTGGGCCGGTTCATCACGATGGCGGCCCTGCCGGGGGACCGCCTGGCCCTGGTCGCCAACGCGCGGGAGAACCAGGCGCCCGACGACCTCGTGGCCGCCCTGGAGCGGCTGCCGGAGGGCACCCGTTACCAGACGATTTCCGAGGTGTGGGCCGCCCTCGGGCACCGAAACGAGACGACGCGCTGGTGACCGGATCGGCCCACGATCCGGACGACCACCAGCGGGCAGAGGAGGACTTCCAATGAGCGGCGTTATCGAACATGTGGACGTGTCCGTACCGGTACGGACCGCCTACGACCAGTGGACCCAGTTCGAGGAGTTCCCCCACTTCATGGAGGGGGTGCAGGAGGTCCGGCAGCTGTCGGACACGATGACCCACTGGACGGTGGAGATCGCCGGGGTCAAGCGCGAGTTCGACGCCGAGATCACCGAGCAGCTGCCCGACGAGCGGGTGGCCTGGAAGTCGACGGGCGGCACCCAGCAGGCCGGCGTGGTGACGTTCCACCGCCTCGACGAGGACAACACCCGGGTGACCCTGCAGATGGACTTCGAGCCGCACGGCGTGGTCGAGCAGGCCGGCGACAAGCTGGGCGTGGTGGACCGGCGCACCAAGGGTGACCTGGAGCGGTTCAAGCAGTTCATCGAGCGTCGCGGTCAGGAGACCGGCGCGTGGCGCGGGTCGGTCGACCGCCCGCAGCCCTGATCCACGCCCCCGTACGGACATCCTGTGCTCCATCGACGGCCGCCGGCTCCCCCGGCGGCCGTCCGCGGTGCCGGGGTGTCGCGGTCCGCCCCGGGGCTGGCCGTTTGCGATCATCTGGTCGGGGTACCGCGAAGGGATGACGGACAACGACGGCAGGGTCTGGCGGGACGAGGAGAAGACACCGCTGGAGGAGTTGGACCGGGCGATCGCCCGGTCCACCATCGACGGGCAGGCCGACGATCCGACCGGCAACGACGCGGGCGAGGAGGCGGCCTTCGGGCACGGCCCCGAACCGGTGGACCGGGGTGCCGGCCCGACCGCCGAGCGCCGGGAGATGACCGACACCGAGCGTGCCTACCGCCCCTCCACGACGGGACGTACGGGCCCGGACACCATGTGACCCAACGGCCCGCTCAGTCGGCCGGTGCTGCGGTGCGGCGGGCGGCTGCCGCATGCGCCACCAGTAGGGCCACCGTCAGCACCGTCAGCACCGGGCCGAGCAACCGCACCGACGTGTCACCGAGCAGCACCCCGAGCCCGGCCGGGATGAGGGCGGCGCCGATCCCGGCTGCGCCGATCTGCACGCCGATCACCCGGTCCGCGTGCTGCCGACCCACCCGCTCCGCCGTGCTCAGGGTGAGCAGGGGGAACACCGGCGCGGCGGCGAAACCGAGCACGACCAGGCCGGCCACCGTCACCCAGCCCGGGGCCGGCAGCGCGATCAGCACCGCCCCGACGGCCATCCCGAGCAGGCTGCCTCGCAGCACCCGGGCGGTGCCGAGCCGCTCGGCGACCAGCCCCTGCACCACCCGGCCGACGAACAGGCTCCCCCAGTAGGCGGAGACGCTCAGCCCGGCGACCGCGGCGGACAGCCCTCGCCCCTCGGTGAGCAGCAGGAACGCGTAGAGCCCGGCGGACACCTCGATGGCCACGTAGATGGCGAAGGCGAGCGCGCCGAACCAGACGGCGGGCAGCCGCAGGGTCTCGGCGATCCGCACCACGGCCGGCTCCGCCACCCCGCCCGGCGTCGCCACCCCGCCCGGCGTCGCCACCCCGCCCGGCACAGCGTCGTCGACCGGACCACGCTGCGGGGGCCCGACCGGCGCGGCGACGGCGTCGACCGGTGCACTGGCGGCGGTCTCCCCGGCCGGACCGGCGCGCTTCGGCGACCCCGGGCCGCCCGCCCGGTCCCGCCACGCGCCGACGGTGAGCGCGAACGCGGTGGCCAGCGCGAGCTGGGCGGCGGCGGTGACCGCGTACCCCCAGCGCCAGCCCGCGCCGGTGCTCAGCATGGCGGTCATCACCAGGGGGCCGATCGCCACGCCGAGGCCGAAGAAGGCGTGCATCCAGTTCATGTGCCGGGGGCCGAACGCCCCGGCCGCGTACGCGTTGAGGCCGGAGTCGATGGCTCCGGAGCCGAGGCCGAGCACCAGCGCACAGCAGATCAGCACGGTCAGCCCGGGTGCGCTGGCGTAGCCGGTCAGCGCCAGGCTGGCCAGCAGGGTGCTGCCGGCGAGCAGCCGGCCCACGCCGAGCCGGGCGAGGGTGAACCCGGCCAGGACGCTGGAGGTCAGGTAGCCGATCGTGCCGGCGGTGAGCACCAGGCCGACCGCTGCGGTGGGTACGCCGAACTCGGTGCTGATCGAGGGCCAGCCGACGCCGAGCAGACCGTCGGGCAGGCCGAGGCTGACGAAGGCGAGGTAGGCGAGCAGGAGCAGGGAGGTACGGGGCGGGGCGACGGGCACGGAGGCTCATCCTGCCGCATCATCGAGAACGGGTCGACGTGATTGTCGCCTCCCCCGAACCGGTGGTTTGGAACGCCCGGACGGGCAGGAAAGCGGACAGGTAGTCCAGAATCCACCGTTCGGCTGACGGTAATCCGCAGGGGGCGCGCAAGACTTTCGGGATGCAACAGGGCTCCGGTTTCCTCACCCCTCGTCAGCGTCGCCTGGCCTGGCTCGGCTTCCTGCTCGCCGCGCTCCAGGCTCCGGTCTCCGCCAAATTCTCCTCCGACGACTCGTGGCTGTTCAGCCTCTGCGTCGCGCTGATGGTGGCCACCGTGATCATCGCCGACGACGCCAGCCGTCGTCGTCCGGCCGACGCCACCCCCGCGGAATGACACCCGCCCGGCCGCACCGCTGATCAGGGGGTCGGGCCGGGGAATTCCCGCTGCGGGCAGCTGAGCGGACGGGCCGGGTCGACCCGGTGCAGGGCGTACCCGGTCCCCTGGGTCGGGACGTGCGTGCTGGGTGCCCGGTCGCCGAGCTGGACCAGGGCGTGCCAGCCGGTGCGCTGGGCGGTATAGAGCGTGCAGCCGTCGAGGACCTGGGTGTGCTGCCGGGCGGCCACGGTGGCCCGGCCCTGGGCGAACGTCGTCGGGTCGGCCGGGTCGCTCTCCGCCAGCAGCAGCGACGACGCGGCGGTCGTGGTGTTCGCCCAGAACGACTCCCCCGCCGTCAGGTAGAGGTCGGCGACGGTGATCACGTCGTGGTCGACCAGGCTGGAGAAGGTCAGGTCGGGGTCGGCCGCTCCGGTGGTGCCGGAGTGGGTCACCGGCGGCAGGGTGATCGTGGTGGTGTCGGTGCGCTGCTGCACCCAGTACGGACCGGCCGTGTACGCGCTCACGGCGGCCGTGTACGCGCCGAACGGCCGGTGCCCGGCCGTGGAGTCGACCACCACGAAGTCGGTGCGCCCGAGGCCGTACCAGCTGGTGGCCAGGGTGGTGCCGGCGGCGTCGCGCAGGGTCAGGTCCCAGTCGGCGGTCGCGGCGGGCTGGACGGCGACCACCGACCAGCGCCGCTGGTAGGTGCGGTAGACGTAGTCCTGCGCGGTGCGGGCGACCAGCACGTCGCCGTCGCCGAGTCCGGTGCCGGCGACCGCCGCGCCGGGGTACGGCAGCGGTGCGGCGAGGGCCACCGCGAGGAGGGCGGCGAGGTGCACGCCGCACCACCGGCGGCCGGTTCGGGACAATGCCATCGGTGGGATTCCTTCCGGGCGGGATCTGGACTGTAGCGACGTCGGGCCGCCGCGGGGACGCTCCCGCGCTGTCGGATATCGGCCCCGCCGCGCCGGCCGTCCCTGTGCGACCTTGTCCCCATGCCGCACCCCGGCACCACGACCACCCACGTCGGCTGCCGCCCCCGGGCAGCGACCGACGCAGGTCGACTGCCGCCCCCGGGCAACCGGAGCACCGTGCGCCGACCGGCGGCACCCGGACCACCGCCGACCCGACCGCTGAGGAGCACCGACCGTGACGAGACGACCGACGGTGTGGACCTGGTTGCTGAGCCTGCTGGCAGCCGTGCTGCTCGCCCCGACGCCCGCCTCGGCCACCCCGGCCGGCGCTGAACGGGACGCCCGCGACCGGGCCACCACCCGCAGCGCCGCGCAGCAGGCGTCGTGGTCCACCGGCCCGGTCGCCGCCGGCGCCACCCAGGGCTGGGTGTGGAACAACGCCAACCCGCTCAACGCCGCCTACCAGGTGGGCTTCTCCCCGACCGGGGCGAACTCCACGACCCCGTGCGAGTTCGAGGTGACCCGCAGCTGGTACTCCCGGCAGCCCAGCGGCGAGCGGCGCTTCCACTTCGTGATCCGCAACAGCGGTACGACCAGCTGTGGGGCCACCGTCCTGCTGTCCTGGCTGACCCCGACCCACGACTGGTCGACCGGGGCGTTGGCCCCCGGGGCGAGCGGCAACTACGGCTGGGTGGAGCAGATCGCGCCGACGGTGTCGTACCTGCTGGGGCTGACGCCGACCGGGGCGACCGCGACGGCCGCCTGCCAGCTGGAGATCACCCGCAGCTGGTACCGGCAGGAACCCGACGGGGTCCGGAAGTTCTACTTCGTGCTGCGCAACATCGGCACGATCACCTGCTCCGGGCAGTTCCAGCTCGCCCAGACCGGCCCGGCGGCCTCCTGGTCGACCGGCGCCCTGGCCGTCGGCGCCTCGGCCAGCTGGACCTGGACCAACGCCAACCCGCTGAGCGCGGTCTACCTGCCCGGGTTGTCCCCGACGGGTGCCGGCGGCGGCACCGCCTGCCAGTTGGAGGTGACCCGGAGCCGGTACGCGCAGCGGATCAACCCGGACGGCACCAGCCAACGGCAGTACCTCCTGACCGTCGGCAACGTCGGGCAACTGCCCTGCGCCGGCACCGTCCTGCTCGGCTCGCTGGCCCCCTGAGGCGCGACCCCCGGGCCAGCCTGGGACGGGCCCGGGGACCCGGATCGGGTGTCCGGGTCGTCCCGTTGCCGCCCGTCCCGGCCGCGCAGGTGGCCGGTGAGCGCGGTGTTCCCTCTGCCCGCCGGGGACCGGGTCGGTCCGCGTGGCGGAGGCCGGCCGGCCGCAAGGGTGCGCCGGGACCGGCCGGGCGGCCGACTCCGCCCCGGTCAGCCGGTGGCTAACCTCGGTCCCCATGCGAGTGCCGTACCCCCAGGGAGCGACCGGGACAGCCGTGCGCGCGGCACGCTCCCGGCTGGCCCTGCTCACCGCCTCGGTCGGTGCTCCCGGCCTCGCCGCCGCGCGGGCCCGGCCGGGCCTGCTGGCGCTGGTCGACCAGCACGCCGCCGCCATCCGGGACAGCCTCGACGGTGACCGCCGGCCGCTCACCCCGGCGGCCCTGGCCGGCTATGCCGAGGGGATCCGGGACACCGCCAGCGCGCACGGCCTGCTGCCCGTCGGCGCGGCCGACTTCGCCGCGCCGGACTGGGTGCTGACCCGGCTGCTCGCGGTCTGCGCCCTGGCCCGCACCCTCGACCCCCGGCACCTCGAACCGGCCTGACCGACCGCGGCGGGGACGGCCCGGCGCAGCGCGAACGGGAGGGCGTCCGCGTCGCGCGGACACCCTCCCGGTGGTACGTGCCGACTCAGCTGCCCGGACGACCGAACTGCTGGGTCTCGTCGCCGGACTGACCCGACTGGTAGGTGCCCCGGCCACCGGCCATCGTCCGGGCCTCGTCGACGCGCGGCATGGTCTGCGTCCGCTCGCCGCCCCGGTCGGCCATCTGCCGGCTCATGTCGCCCTGCCCGGCCGCGCGGGCCCGCCGGTGCTCCTGGACCGCCCGCGACTCCTCGGCCGCCCGGTCCAGCCAGCCGTCCCAGCGGGACTGCATCGGCTTCACCAGACCACCGCCGACGCCGACGATCAGGATGCCGGCCACGGTGGCGAGCACCGCGATCAGGACCGGCGTGGTGACCGTGGTGGCGATACCGACCTGGTTCAGCGCGGCGATGACGCCCAGCGCCAGGATGAAGACCGCCACCAGGTCGGCGAGCACCTTGCCGTACGACAGGCCGCCGAGCGCACCGGAGACCAGGTCCCGGACGGCGTTGGCGATGGCGGCGGCCACCACCACGATGACGATCGCGATGAACGCCCGCGGCAGCCAGGCCACCACCCCCCGGATGAGGTCGCTGATCGCGTTGGGCCCCCACACCCCGAAGGCGAACTGCAGGGTGAACAGCAGCACCGCGTAGTACGCCAGTCGGGCCAGGATGTCACTGGCGTCGTACTTGGTGCGTTCCAGCGCCCGTCTGATCCCGCCCCGTTCGACCGCCCGGTCGAAGCCCACCCGTTCCAGCGCCGCGTCCACGATCTTGAGTACCGCGCGGGCGATGAGCCAGCCCACCACGAGGATGACGATGAACGCGATGGCCCTCGGCACAAAGAGCAGCACCGACCGCCACATGTCGGTCAAGGCGCTACCGATGTCGACCTGCCTGACCGCAAGGGTTTCCGGCATGATGTCCCTCCTGTCCAATGGACTGCGCCGCCCGGTTACCCGTCCGTCGGACCAGCACGCCGAAGAATCCGTACGGATTTTCCCGACATGTCTTCAGAAAGGCCCCTGACCTGCCCGAACATCTCCGGCAGCGGCGTCGGGCAGGCGGCACGGGGCACGATCGGTTCACCCCGGGACGCCGCCGGATAGGCTGCGGACATGCCAGGCACGGTCGGGCGGGTCCCGACGTCACCAACCCCCGTACCGGGACCGGACGGGGTCTCACCGGCGGTGGCTGCCGTGCGGGCCCACCCGTGGGCCGACACCCCGCTGGGCCCGCAACAGGGCTGGGACGTGACGGTCCGCGTGCTGGTCGACGTGATCCTGTCCTCCCCCGTACCGATGGCGCTGCACTACGGCGACGACTTCGTGCTGCTCTACAACCAGGCGTACGCCGAGGTGATCGGCGACCGGCACCCCGGCGCGCTGGGCCGGCCGGCCCCCGAGGTGTACGCCGACCTGTGGCACGCCCCCGGCGTCGGTGAGGTGATCGAGCGGGCCTACCGGCACGGGGAGTCGTTCCTGCAGAAGGAGTCGGTGCTCCCGGTCCACCAGCACGCCACCGGCGAACACGCGGTCTTCACCCGGGGGCACTCCCCGGTGCGCGACAGCACCGGACGGATCGTCGGCGTGCTCACCGTCGCCGCCCAGACCACGCAACTCACCCAGCAGTTGCAGAGCCTGTCCGACTTCGCCGCGGCACTGTCGGGCACCCTCACCCTGGACGACGTGGCCCGGGTGACGTTGCGCTACGCGCTGCTCTCCTTCGACGCCGACCAGGTGTCCTTCGCGGTCGACGACGGCCCGGCCTGGCGGCTGGTCCGCCGGATCCGGGGCGAACTGCTCGACGAGGCCGACGAGCGGCTGCCCCCGCTGTGGCGGCCGGTCCCCGCGGACACCACCGCGCCGGTGGTGGTCGGCGCGCGCAGCGGGGTGCCCTTCTTCGCCGGGGACGGCCAGCCGCTGCGGGACACCGCCGTCGACCGGCACGACCAGAAGATCCGCTCGCTGGCCGCACTGCCGCTGCGCTCGTCGGTGATCCGGGGCGGGCTCGCCGTGGGCTACCAGACCCCGCACGGCTGGTCGGCGGCGGAACGGGCGCTGCTGGCCGCCTCGGCCGAGCTGGTCGGCCAGGCGGCGGAGCGGGCCCGCCGGTTCGAGACCCAGCACGGCACGGCGCAACTGCTGCAACGCAGCATGCTCCCGGAGCAGTTACCGGCCCTGCCCCGGCTGCGCATCGCCGCCCGCTACGACCCGGGTGTCGACGGCAACGCCGCCGGTGGGGACTTCTACGACGCGTTCCTACTGCCCTCCGGCGACCTGGGTGTGGTGCTCGGCGACGTCGCCGGGCACGACGTGCAGGCGGCGGCCCGGATGGGGCAGGTCCGGGCGGCGCTGCGGGCGCTGGCGCTGACCGACCCGCGACCGGACGCTGTCCTGGCCGGCCTGGACCGGCTGGTGGCGAGCCTGGGCACCGAGACGGGCACCCACGAACTCTTCGTCACCGTGGTCTTCGGGGTGGTCGACGCCGACCGCAGTGAGATCACCCTGGCCAGCGCCGGGCACCCCCCGCCGCTGATCCGGCGCGGCGGGCCGGACGGCGTCGCCACCGCCACCTTCGTCGAGCTGCCGACCGGCGCACCCCTCGGGTTGGGTTGCCGGCCCCCGACCGCCACCGTGCCGTTCGCCCCCGGCGACACCCTGCTGCTCTACAGCGACGGGGTGGTCGAGCGGCGACGGCAGAGCCTCACCGCCGGCCTGGCCGGGCTGGCGGCGGCGGTGACCGGGGCGGCCAGCGGTGACCCCCGGGCGCTCTGCGCCGTCGCCACCGGCGCGGTCCCCGGCGCCACCGAGGACGACGTGGCGGTACTCGCGGTGGAGCACGCGCTCAAGCCGAGCCGCTCCGCCGGGATGGAGATGCCCGCCGAGCCGACCGCACCCAGCCGGGTACGCCACTGGATGACGGCACAACTGGGCGAGTGGCAGGTGCCCGACGCGGTGATCGGCGCGGCGGTGCTGTGCACCAGCGAGCTGACCACCAACGCGTTGCTGCACGCCGGCACCGCCGCCCGGGTGGAGATCGACCTCAGCCCCGAACGCCTGCTGGTGTCGGTGGCCGACTCGGGCACCCGGGGCACGGTGACCCGGGCCCAGACCGACACGCTGAGCAGCCGGGGCCGGGGCCTCGGGTTGATCGAACAACTCTCCGACGCCTGGGGCACCGACCCGACGGTGCGGGGCTCGACCGTCTGGTTCGAGATCCTCCTGCCCCCGACCTGACCGGGCGTCCCGCCGGGGGGCCACGCTTCAAGGTCACGCTTCAAGGTCACGCTCGAACCATGTTGTAGTGGCCTCGCTACGGCCGTAGACCACTACAACCTGGAAGTAGCGCGATCTTGCCTACCTGGGTACGGGTCCGGAGACAAGCCGGACACCCAGGCTTAGCCCGGCCATCGACGGGGCACAGTCCCACCCCCGCCCACACCCGTGGCCGGGGGTGAGAGGTGGTCGGGGTGGAACTGGTCGATGTCGAGTTCGCGCTGGTGGGCGTGGGGGCCCTGCTGGCCGGGGTGCTACCCCGACTGTTGGAGCGTCGCCCGCTGTCCATGCCGATAGCGTTCCTCGGCCTCGGGATGCTGGTTTTCGCGCTGCCCATCGGCCTGCCCTCCCCGGACCCGCTGCGCTACCCGCAGGTCGCCACCCACCTGACCGAGATCGGCGTGATCGTGGCGCTGATGGGCGCCGGGTTGAAGATCGACCGACCGTTGAGCTGGAAACGCTGGTCGTCGACCTGGCGGTTGCTGGCGATCGCGATGCCGATCTGCATCGCGGCGGTGGCGCTGCTCGGCTGGTGGTGGGCGGGTCTGGTGCCGGCCGCCGCGCTGCTGCTCGGTGCGGCCCTGGCCCCGACCGACCCGGTGCTCGCCTCGGACGTCCAGGTCGGCGAACCCACCGACGCCGAGGACTCCGAGGACGAGGTGCGCTTCGCGCTGACCTCCGAGGCGGGCCTCAACGACGGCCTGGCGTTCCCGTTCGTCTACGCGGCCATCGCGATCGCCAGCGTCGGGCTGGCCCCGTCGGGCTGGTTCGCCGAGTGGTTCGCCGTCGACGTGCTCTACAAGCTGGCCGTCGGCGTCGGCGGTGGCCTGCTGATCGGCTGGCTGCTCGGCAAGCTCTTCTTCCGCGCCCCGAGCGAGTTGCGGCTGGCCCGGCACGCCGAGGGGTTCCTCGCGCTGGCCGCCACCTTCCTGGCGTACGGGCTGGTGGAGGTGGTCGGCGGGTACGGGTTCCTGGCCGTCTTCGTCGCCGCGCGGGCGATCCGGGCCGCCGAGCGGACCCACGAGTTCCACACCGTGCTGCACGACTTCGCCGAGCAGACCGAGCGGCTGTTGACCGTCCTGCTGCTGCTGCTCTTCGGTGGCGCGGTGATCACCGGTCTGCTCGCCCCGCTCACCTGGCAGGCGGCGACGGTCGGGCTGGCCCTGGTGTTCGTCATCCGGCCGCTGGTGGGGTGGCTGTCGCTGCGCGGCGCACCGGGTCGGCCGGCCGAGCACTGGGTGATCTCGTCGTTCGGCATCCGGGGCGTCGGCTCGTTCTACTACCTGGCGTACGCCACCACCAAGGCGGACTTCGCCCAGGCGGACCTGATCTGGGCGACGGTCGGCCTGGTGGTGGTCGTGTCGGTGGTGGTGCACGGGATGGCCGCGACCCCGGTCATGCAGTTGCTGGACCGGGCCGGTGAACGCACCGGCGACCCGTCGGAGCGGGGTCGACGCGACGAGCCGGCCCTGGACGGCGCGCGGGGTTGACCGGTGGCCGGGTGGCCGGTCAGGTCAGTCGGCGGGCCAGTTCCCGGCCCAGGTCCCGGCCGGAGCGCCAGGCGCTCTGCACCCGGGGCTTGCCGAAAGCGTCCCCGGCCAGCCCGACCAGGTCGTCGTCCAGGAAGAACGTCCCGTCGGGGTCCGGCTCGACCGGCCGGGCGTACGTCCAGCGGTGCACGTGGACCAGTTCGGCCGGGTCCGGGAGGCCGAGCAGGTCGCGGACGGCCTCCTCGATCGCCGGGCCGGCCGCGCCGGGCTGGGCCAGGTGCCCGGCGGCGAACTCCGGCGTGGTGTGGGCGACCAGCACCGGGGCGGCGTCGCCGCGCCGGTCGCCGTCGTCGCAGACCAGGGCGAGCACCGGGTGCCCGTTGACGAACGCGCCCCGGAAGTCGGCCCACCGCCGGCCGGGGAAGCGCAGCACCGCCGCGAGCACCGGCGACCACCGCTGTCGTACGGCGGCCCCGGTGGCCCCCGTCAACGCCGGGTCGAGCAGCAGGGCGGCCTGCGGACCCGGGGTGCACAGCGCCACGGCGGCGGCGGACTCCCCGTCCACCACCGGGCCCGGTGCGACGCCCGACACGAACCGGTCCACGGTCACCGGCAACTCCCGGGCCAACTCCTCGACCAGGGAACGCAGGCCGCGCGGGGCGGCCCAGCGGACCGGTCCGGGCACCTCCCGCCGGCCGTCCGGGCCGTACGCGACGAAGGTGTCGGTCCACTCCCGCACCAGCCCGGCGGCCTGCCAGTGCCCGACCACCTCGACGAAGTCCGGGTCGTCGGCGGTCAGGTACGCCGCACCCAGGTCGGCGGGGCGGCCGTCGAAGCGTCGGCTGGCCATCCGGCCCCCGGCCACCCGACCGCGTTCCCGGATCTGCACCGGCACGCCCGCCCGCACCAGTTCTGCGGCGCACGCCACCCCGGAGATGCCGGCACCCACCACGATCACATCCGCGTCCACCCGGTGATCGTATGCGCCGCGACCGGCATGACCGGGCGACCGGCGGGGTATTGGCACGGCTGTTCGAGGAGAGGTGAACCTGATGACCGACCGCAACGACCAGCAGCCCGACCCACGTGGGGCGATCAAGGATCCGCAGGAGTGGGTGACCGGCGACGAACCGCCGACCGCCGCCCAGGAGTCGTACCTGCACACCCTGGCCCGGGAGGCCGGCGAGGAGGTGCCGGACGACCTGACGAAGGCGGAGGCGTCCCAGCGGATCGACGAGTTGCAGGAGGAGACCGGCCGGGGCCGGTGACCTCAACGGGGTGGCAGGCGGTGCAGCACGACCCGGTCGAGTTGCCCCGCCACCACCTCGGCGGTCAGGTACGTGGCGTACGGCTGGGCCCGCCGGTCGGTGGGCGAGCCGGGGTTGAGCAGCCGCAGGCCGCCCGGTGCGACGCTGTCCCACGGGATGTGCGAGTGGCCGAAGACGAGCAGGTCCCGATCGGGGAACCGGGCCGCGCAGCGCTGTTCCCGGCCGGTCTTCGGCCCGGTCTCGTGCACCACGGCCACCCGCAGCCCGGCCAGCTCCACCTCGGCCACCTCGGGCAGCCGGGCCCGCAGGTCGGGGCCGTCGTTGTTGCCGTACACGCCGACCAGCCGACGGGCCCGGTCGGCCAGCCGGTCGAGTAGTCCCACCTCGACCCAGTCCCCGGCGTGCAGCACCACATCGGCGGCGTCCACCGCCGCCCAGACCTCGTCGGGCAGGTCCCGGGCGCGGCGGGGCAGGTGGGTGTCGGCAATCACGAGCAACCGCATCGGGTGGGCCTTCCGGGAGCGGGGGCGGGTGTGGGCGGTCGACTCAGGCGTCCCGGCCCTGATTCTGCATCAGGCCCCCGTCGACGACGTACGTCGACCCGGTCACCTGGTCGGCCCGGTCGCGTGGTCGGCGTCGTCACCGGCCGTCCGCTCGTCAGCGTGTTTGCGCCGTCGGACCCGTCGGGCCCGTCGGACCCGTCGGACGCGCCGTCGGACCCGTCGGGCGGCCCGGCCCACGGCTACGTCGCCACCACGTCGGTGCCGGTCGTCACGAAATGCGGCCGGTCCGCCGGGACCTCGCGCCGCCGCTCGGCGACGTCGGTGAGCAACCCGGCCGCGTTGATCAGACCGATGTGCGAGAAGGCCTGCGGGAAGTTGCCCACCTGCTCGCCGGTGGCCTGGTCGATCTGCTCGGCATAGAGGCCGAGGTCGTTGACCCGGCCGGCGAGCTGCTCGAACAGCCGCACGGCCCGCTCCTGCTCGCCGGCCAGGGCCAGGCAGCTGGTCAGCCAGAACGAGCAGATCAGGAAGCCCGCCGGATCACCGTCCCAGCGGCGCAGCAGACCCTCGCGCGACAACCGCCGCTCCACCACGTCGATGGTGGACCGCATCCTCGGGTCGGCGGCCGGCAGGAAACCGACGAGCGGCATGAGCAGCACCGAGGCGTCCAACCGGTCGGAGTCGAAGGCCCCGGTGTACGCGCCCAGCCGGTCGTTCCACCCCCGCTCCAGCACCGCCGCGCGGACCTCGTCGCGGGCCCCCGACCACCGCCGGACGTCGGCCGGGTCGCCGAGGCGGGGACCGAAACGCACCGCCCGGTCCAACGCCGTCCAGCACTGGACCTTCGACGACACGTAGTGCCGTTCGGCGTCGCGGGTCTCCCACATCCCGGAGTCCGGCAGGTGCCAGCTGCGGACCGCCTGGTCGGCCAGGGCCCGCAGCAGGTGCCGCACGTCGGGTGACATCGGGTCCAGGTAGTGCCGCATCAGCCAGGCGGCGTCGAGGATCTCACCGAGCACGTCGTTCTGCCGTTGCTTCCACGCGTCGTTGCCGACGAGCACCGGCCGGCTGTCGGCGTACCCGCGCAGGTGGTCGAGGGAGTGCTCGGTGAGGTCCCGCTCGCCCTCCACGCCGTACATGATCGGCACCCGGCCGTCGTCGATGCGGCCCATCGCCCGCGCCACCCAGGAGAACTGCCGGTCGGCCTCGTCCGGGCAGGCGGACCGCCACAGCGCCTGGAGGGTGAGGCTGAAGTCGCGCACCCAGACGTAGCGGTAGTCGTAGTTGCGGTCGCCGCCCAGCTGTTCCGGCAGCGAAGTGGTGGCCGCCGCGACGATCGCGCCACTGGGCTGGTAGGTCATGCCCTGCACCACCATCGCGCTCAGTCGCACCTGGTCGCGGTAGCGGCCCTGGTAGTCGTGCAGGTCGGCCCAGGACCGCCAGCCCGCCACCGCGTCGGCCACCACCCGGTCGGCGTCGGGCAGCGCCGGTTCGCCGCCGTCGTAGGTCGGCGCGTACCCGAGGGTGAACCGCAGGGTGTCCCCGGCCCGGACGGTCGCCCGGCCGACGGCGTCGCCGTGCCGGCAGGCCAACGGCACGTCGGAGCGCAGGCTGAGCCGGCACGCGCCGGCCCGCGCGTCGATCACCCCGTCGGATCGGGTCAGGTACGCGGTGACCCGGCCGTACTCGAACCGGGGAGCGAACTCGACGCGTACCGGCACCTCGCCGGAGAGCCCCTCGACCAGCCGGGCGAGCACCCGGGGCGAACGCAGGCCGATGTCGTGCCCGCGTGCGTCCGGTTCCAGCGCCAACGCGTCGGTGACGGCCACCGACCCGGTGCCGGTGTGGAAGACGGTACGCAGCACCAACGAGTCGTCCAGATAGGAGCGGGCCACCCGCACGTCGTCGTCCTCGGGCGCGATCGTCCAGTGCCCCGCCCGGTCGTCGAGGATCCGCCCGAACACCGACGGGCTGTCGAACCGGGCGGGGCACCACCAGTTGACCGAGCCGTGCCGGTCCACCAGCGCGGCGCTGCGACCGTCGGCAAGGAACCCGTGCTCGCTGATCCGTCCGCTGTCCACGGGCCGGGTTACCCGGGCACCCCGGAGCGCATTCCTCGACCACACCGTCTTCTGTCCGACCCGTGGACTCCCCCCGTCAGCCCCGCACCCCGCCAGCCCCGCACCCCGCCAGCCCCGCACCCCGGCACCCCGGCAGCCCCGCACCTGGCAGCCCTGGCTGCCCCGGCCTGCCGGCGTCACCCCCGGCGGGCCCGGCTCGCCGGACCGACCGACGCCACCCCAGCGGGCCCGGATTGCCGGAGCTGCCCACGTCACCCCGGCGGGCCCGGATTGCCGGAGCTGCCGGCGTTACCTCGGCGGGCCGGCGGGAACGCCGGTCGTTGACGAAGGAGGATGCCATGACCAGAGCAGCGAACCCGACCGCCACTTGGCGACCCGGGATGCCGGGCGGCGACAACCTCCCGTCCGGTCCGGCCGGCCGGCCGGCGACGCCCCCCGGGGACGGGCACGGCCCGCAGGCCGGAGCGCCGGCGGTGACGATCGGCGCGTACCCGGACTATCCGTCCGCGCAACGGGTGGTGGACTACCTGGCGGACAACCGGTTCCCGGTGGAGCACAGCGCGATCGTGGGGACCAACCTCACCCTGGTGGAGACGGTCCTCGGCCGGCTCACCACGGGACGCGCCGCCCTGTTGGGCGCCGGTACCGGCGCCTGGTTCGGCCTCTTCATCGGCTTGTTGTTCGGCATCTTCACCGTCGGCAACTGGCTGGCGGTGATCCTGGTCGGGCTGGTGATCGGCGCGATCTGGGGGGCCGTGTTCGGCGCGGTGGCGCACGCCATGTCGGGCGGCCAGCGTGACTTCACCTCGGCCAGTTCACTGCGGGCCGGCCAGTACGCGGTGACCGTGGACGCCGGCCTGGCCGATCAGGCGCGGCAACTGCTCGGTCGGATGCACCTGACCCCGACCGGGGCCACCGCCCGC
The DNA here is from genome assembly GCF_040648835.1 of Micromonospora sp. NPDC049081. Classification (NCBI taxonomy): domain Bacteria; kingdom Bacillati; phylum Actinomycetota; class Actinomycetes; order Micromonosporales; family Micromonosporaceae; genus Micromonospora; species Micromonospora sp. NPDC049081. Next base: position 67,406 of record NZ_JBEZEK010000031.1, read on the forward strand.
TGACCCGCTCCGTGTGACCGCCGCCCCGCCGCACCCCACGTGCGTCGGGGCGGCGTCCCCGTCCGGTCGGCCTCAGCGGTGGTACGCCAGTTCGCCCGCCCGGATCGGCACGTCGACCCGGTTCTCCGGGGGTGCCAGCGGGCAGGCCCAGGTGTCGTCGTACGCGCAGCTGGGGTTGTAGAGATAGTTGGCGTCGAGGCGGACCCGGTGCCCGGGGAGCACGGTGAGTCCCCGCCCGAAGGTCCCCTTCACCGTGTCGGTGAGGTACCGACCACCGCCGTACGTCTCCCGGCCGCTGGTGCCGTCGCGGACCGGCACGAACAGCCCACCGCCGTACGCCTCGATCCACCACAGGGTCAGCGGCCCCCACGGGGTCTCGGCGACCGCCACCCGCCGGTAGCGCACCACCCCGTCAGGGCCGCCGGTGTCGATGGTCTCGGTGCCGGAGGCGGGACGCAGCGGGGCCTCGACCACCGCCGTCGGATCCGCCGGGAACCAGCCCAGCCCGGGGAAACCGGCCCGGTCGGCGGCCGGCAGCGGGCTGGCCGGGTGAGTGCGGAACAACTCGTCCCGGGCGGCCCGGAAGCCGGCCAGGTCGGTGTCGGACAGGAAGAGAGCGGCGGTGCGTTCCCGCCAGTCGAGCACGTCGAGATCGTCCACCCACCGACCCTAACCACCCACCACTCCCCCCGGCCCCCTCTCCCCGCTCGCCTACTCCCCCGCCCGTCCCCGCTCCCCCGCCCCCCTCGCCCCCCCCACTCACGCCGCCTTCCCCACTCCCCGCACTCACACCGCCTTGCCCGGTGATCAAGAGGTTTGCGTCAACATTCCGCCCCATTCCGCCCAAACTTCTTGATCACCGCCCCTCCGGTGCCGTCTCCCGGCGATGCCTCCGGTGATCAAGAGGTTTGCGTCATCTGCGGGCGGCGGGGTCAAGGGGTGAGTGCAATCGTTAGGGGACGATGAGTTGTGCGAGGCGTTGGGCTGGTGTGTTCCAGTCGAGTGTTTCGCGGGGTCGG
>NZ_JBEZEK010000032.1:0-68090 GCF_040648835.1 Micromonospora sp. NPDC049081
CGGCGCAGCGTCTCGATCACCGGGCCGAGCCCGGCGGCCATGCTGCGTTCGAAGTCGGCGGTCTGCGCGTCGGTCTCCGGCCCCGCGACGCCGGGCGGTCCGCCCGTCCGGTGCCCCGCCGACCGCAGGTCGCCGGACGGGCGGGCCGGTCAGCCGCGTTTCATCAGGCGGCCGACGGCGGCCATCATCTCGGCGGCCATCTCGTCGGCGCGGCCCTCGGCGGCCCCCTCGTGCATGCAGTGCCGGGCGTGGCCGTCGAGCAGCCCGAGGGCGACCTTGTCCAGGGCGGCCTGCACGGCGGAGATCTGGGTGAGCACGTCGATGCAGTACCGGTCGTCGTCGACCATCTTCTCGATGCCCCGGACCTGCCCCTCCACGCGGCGCAGCCGCGCGAGCAGTTGGTCCTTGCTGGCGGTGTAGCCCCGGACCGGGGTGCTCGGTGTGGTCATGGCGACCAGGATAGCGTACCCCTGGGGGGTATGCTACGGTCGCAGGGCGACGTACCCCTGGGGGGTATGTTGGACGAGTGGAGGGAAGAGCCGCATGATCACGAACTACCAGGTGAAGGGCATGACCTGCGGGCACTGCGTCAGCGCGGTGAGCGCCGAGGTGGGTGCCCTCGACGGCGTCACCGACGTCCAGGTCGACCTGGCCTCCGGCCGGGTCGCCGTCACCAGCGACCGCCCGCTGGACGCCGCGTCCGTGCGGGCCGCCGTCGACGAGGCCGGCTACGACCTCGTCGAGGCGTGACGGTCCGGGGGGACCGGTGAACACACCGACAAGGCTGGGCGGATTCGCCCTCGCCCTCGCGGTGGTGTTCGGCGCGGCGTACGGGGTCGGCCAGCTGACCGGCCCCGTCACCCCGCCCGCCGAGACCCGCCACGACCCCACGCACACCCCGCGACCCGTCCCCAGCCCCGTTAGCCCGGAGCCCACCACCGACCCGACGCCGAGCGTGCCCGTCACCGGCACCGGCGGGGCCGGTCACACCCACGGTTGACCGGAGGTGCCGCGATGACCCCGAACACGTCGAACCTGCCCACCGCACCCCACCTGATCGAACTGGCCATCGGTGGAATGACCTGCGCGTCCTGCGCCGCCCGGATCGAGAAGAAGCTCAACCGGCTCGACGGCGTCGAGGCGAGCGTCAACTACGCCACCGAGAAGGCCACCGTCCGGTACGCCGACGGGGTCACCCCCGACGACCTGATCGCCACCGTCGAGAAGACCGGCTACACCGCCGTCGTCCCCCCGCCGCCCACCCCCGCCGGCACGGAACCGGCCGCAGGGCCGGTAGACGAGCTGGGCGCCCTGCGGACCCGGCTGCGGGTGTCGGCCGTGCTCACCCTGCCGGTGATCGTGCTGGCGATGGTGCCGGCCTGGCAGTTCACCTACTGGCAGTGGCTGTCACTGACCCTGGCCGCCCCGGTGGTCGCGTACGGCGGGCTGCCGTTCCACCGGGCCGCCTGGACCAACCTGCGGCACGGCGCGGCGACCATGGACACCCTCGTGTCGCTCGGCACCCTGGCCGCGTTCGGCTGGTCGCTCTGGGCGCTCTTCCTCGGCGACGCCGGGATGCCCGGGATGACCCACCCGTTCCGGCTGGACATCGTCCGCACCGACGGGGCCGGCAACATCTACCTGGAGGCCGCCGCCGGGGTGACCGTGTTCCTGCTGGCCGGCCGCTACTTCGAGGCCCGCTCCAAGCGGACCGCCGGGGCGGCCCTGCGGGCCCTGCTCGAACTCGGCGCGCGGGACGTCGCCGTGCTGCGCGGCGGCACGGAGACCCGGGTTCCGGTCGCCCAGCTCGTGGTGGGCGACCGGTTCGTGGTCCGGCCCGGCGAGAAGATCGCCACCGACGGGCGGGTCGACGAGGGCACCTCGGCGGTCGACGCCAGCATGCTCACCGGCGAGTCGGTGCCGGTCGAGGTGGGGCCCGGCGACACGGTGGCCGGTGCCACCGTCAACGCGGGCGGCCGGCTGGTCGTCACCGCCACCCGGGTCGGCGCGGACACCCAGCTCGCCCAGATGGCCCGGCTGGTGGAGGCGGCACAGACCGGCAAGGCCGCCGTGCAGCGGCTCGCCGACCGGATCTCCGGGGTCTTCGTGCCGGTCGTCATCGTGCTCGCCGTCGGCACGCTGGGCTGGTGGCTGGGGTCCGGGGCCGGCCCCACCGCCGCCTTCACCGCCGCGGTGGCCGTGCTGATCATCGCCTGCCCGTGCGCGCTCGGCCTGGCCACCCCGACCGCGCTGCTGGTCGGCACCGGGCGGGGCGCCCAGCTCGGCATCCTGATCAAGGGACCGAAGGTGCTGGAATCCACCCGGCAGGTCGACACGGTGGTGCTGGACAAGACCGGCACCGTCACCACCGGCCGGATGACCCTGGTCGACGTCCGTCCCGCCGAGGGGCAGGACCGGGCCGAACTGCTCCGGCTCGCCGGGGCGCTGGAGGCCGGCTCCGAGCACCCGATCGCCCGCGCCGTGGCGGCCGGCGCCGCCGAAGTCGGGGAACTGCCCCCGGTCACCGGGTTCGCCGCCGCCGAGGGGCTCGGCGTCACCGGCACCGTCGACGGCCACGAGCTGGTCGTCGGGCGGCCGAGGCTGCTCCGCGAGCGGGGTCTGGACGTACCGGAGGAGGTGGTCCGGGCGGTGGCCGAGGCGGAGGCCGCCGGTCGTACGGCAGTGGTGGCGGGCTGGTCCGGGCGGGCCCGTGGGGTCCTCGCGGTCGCCGACGTGGTCCGGCCCACCAGCCGGGATGCGGTCGCCGGGCTGCGCGCCCTGGGCCTGACCCCGGTGCTGCTCACCGGGGACAACGCGACCGTCGCCAAGGCGGTGGCCGCCGAGGTGGGCATCGACCGGGTGACCGCCGAGGTGCTGCCGGCCGACAAGGTCGACGTGATCCGCCGGCTCCAGGCGCAGGGTCGTACGGTCGCCATGGTCGGTGACGGGATCAACGACGCGCCGGCCCTGGCCCAGGCCGACCTGGGGCTGGCCATGGGCACCGGCACCGACGTGGCGATCGAGGCGTCCGACCTGACCCTGGTCCGGGGCGACCTGACCGCCGCGGTGGACGCGATCCGGCTCTCCCGGCGCACCCTCGCCGTGATCAAGGGCAACCTGTTCTGGGCGTTCGCCTACAACGTGGCCGCCCTCCCGCTGGCCGCCGCCGGCCTGCTGAACCCGATGATCGCGGGCGCGGCGATGGCCTTCTCGTCGGTCTTCGTGGTGGCCAACAGCCTCCGCCTCCGCCGCTTCTCCACCACCACCCTCCACCCCGGACGACCGCGTTGATCAAGAGGTTTGCGTCACCAGTCGGCTTGCTGGTGACGCAAACCTCTTGGTCAACGGGCCGGAGCGGGGGGTGGGGGTGTTTTGGGGACGGGGGGTGGGGGTAGTTGAGGGGCGTTGGAAGAAATGCTTATTCGGGAGGCTTTCATGGGGTTCGACGACAAGATCGAAAACACGAGCGAGAACGCCGCCGGCAAGGTCAAGGAAGGCGTGGGTCGGGCGACCGACAACGAGCGTCTGGAGGCCGAGGGTCGCAGCGACCAGGCCAAGTCCAGCCTCAAGCAGGCCGCCGAGAAGGTCAAGGACGCTTTCAAGAGCTGAACCGCGCCACCCGTCACGCCGGACCGACCTCGTCGGTCCGGCGTGAGGCGCGTCGGGGGGTGCGGCGCGTCGGGGGTGAGACGTCGGCCGAGCGGGCCGTGCGGCATCGTGTCCGTGGTACCGCCCGACACATCGAAACGGGGAAGTCGATGCACCGCAGCTCCGCCACCGCGCTCACGTTCGCCGTCCTCGCCGTCCTCGCCAGCGGCTGCTCGGACAGCGGGGACGACACCGACGCCGCACCCGTCACGCCGACCAGTGCCGCCGATGCCCCCACCGGGCAGGCCACGCCCGACACGGTGACGACCACCACCCCGACCGCCGGCACCCCGACCGCCGGCACCCCGACCGCCGGCACCGCCGCGAACACCGCGCAGGTCTGTCGCGCCGTCGACCAGCTGATCATCGACGGCAGCCGGCAGATCACCGCCGACTCGGCTGCCGCCACCCGGGAGGAACTCACCCCGGAGCAGCTCAACGGCAAGCTCAAGGGGCGACTGAGCGGGCTCGCCGACGACCTCCGTGCGCAGGCCCGCAAGGCCCGGGACGCCCGGATCAGGAAGTTGGTCGACGAGACCGCCCGGAAGATCGAGGCCGGCGCGGCGGCCAAGAGCCCGGCAAGCTGGATGGGCACCGACTTCGTCGAGATCCCGGCCCGGCTCACCCGCGACTGCCACGTCTGACCCGGACCCCACCCGATCCTGCCCGGCAGAGGTCCTGCCCGCCCGGCAGCGGTCCTGCCCGGCGGACCCAGCGGTCCTGCCCGGCGGACCCAGCGGTCCTGCCCGGCCTGGAGTCCTGCCCGGCCCAGCGGTCCTGCCCGGCCCGGGAGACTTACCTGGGCCGAGGGTCTGCCCGGGCCGGGGATGCCCGGTCGGGCGCGGGCACAGGGACGTGGTGGGCGGATCCCGGGCCGTCGGGTCAGCGTCGACCGGGCAGCGGCCGGCCCGGCGGGGCGGTACCGGCCAGCGAGGCACGGTCGGCGGCCGAGGTGCCGGACTGCCAGCCCTCGGCGTCCCGCACGGTCAGCCGGGCCCGGGTGACACCGGGGAAGAGGGTGTCCATCCGCTCCCGTACCGCACCGGAGCGGGCGGCGAGCACCGGCAGCAGCCGGTCCGCCCCGGCGTCCTGCGCCGCCTGCCGGTTCGCCTCGTCGGTCGCGGCCCGCAGCCGCTCGCCGATACGCCGGGCGAAGGCGTGCAGGAAAGCCTCGTCGTACGCCTTGGTGCGTCGACCGCCACCCTGACGTTCCCGGCGTCCGCGCAGCATCGCGGCGGTGGCCTGCACCAACAGTGAGGTGTGCAGCAGTTCGACGGCCTCCAGGTCGGCGGAGAAACCGAGCACGGTGGCGAAACCGAGATCGTCGGACCAGACCGACTCGCACCGGTTCGCCGCCGCCACCTCCTGCACCAGCAGCGCTTTCGCACCCGCGTACGGGGCGTCGGTGCTGATCCGGACCCCACCGGGCCGGTCCGGGTGGGCGGTGTCCGCCTCGACCAGTGCCCGTTCCAGGCTGTGCCGGGCGATCAGCTCCTGCGCCTTGCCGGTGAACGCCTCAGCCTCGGCCGGGAACGTGGTGGACTCCGCCTTGGCGAGCAACGCCCGTACCCGGTCGAGCACCCGGGATCCGCTCGGACCGCTCGACGCGGTCGTGGCCGGTCCGCCGACGCCGCCGGGCGGGGGGCGCAGCACCGCGACCGGCGGCAGGCCGGTCAGCAGGGCCAGCACCTCGATGGCGTCGCGCAGGGCGGTGATCCGGTCCGTACCCTCCCGGGTGGTCCAACCGGTCAGCCATCCGGCGTCGTCGTCCCCGTGGACCCGGGCGTCCAGGCCGGCCAACTGGTCGTCCCACCACTGCGGCACCGGGCCGGGCTGGGCCGCCCGGTCGGCGGCGAGGGCCTCGGTGACCAGCCGGCCGGGGCGCGCGCCCAGCCGTCGGGTCACGATCCGGGCCACGTCGGCCGGCTGCCAGCCCCGTGGCCAGAGCCGGCCCAGGGCGGCCACCAACCGGCCGAGCAGGGCGGCGTCCACCGCCGCCGGGCCGTCGGGTCCGCCGGGCGTCGGCCGGCCACCGTCACCGCCGACCACGAGCTGGTCCAGCTTCCGCTCCGCATCGCGTACGTCGGTGCCGCGCACCGCCGCGACCGCGGCGGCGATGAGGGCGTCGGCGTCCGGCACGGGTGGTCCTTCCTCGGCGTGACGGCCGGGTGGTGTCCGGATCGTCGGGAGTGTCTGCCCGGCAACGGTACCCGGGCCCGGATTGCTCCTGCCGGGCACTCATCCGTTCGGGCCTCGCGCCCGTACTCCTGCCCGGAGTGGACCACAGGTGGACGGGGAGGACGACGGTGAGCACCCTGACGGTGAGCGAGGCCGCTGACCGGGGCCGGCACCGGGGGCGACGCCGGGGCGTGACCCCGGCCGGTGTCCTGTCGGTGGTGCTGGTGGTGGCCGGGCTGGCTGCCGGCGGTGCGGTGGTGGCCCAGCGGCAGGGCGTCGACCTGGGCGCGCTCATCGGCGACGTCCGCCGGGAGCCGGTCCGGCCGCCCGCCGCCGCGGTGCCACCCGTGCCGACCCGGGCGGAGGCACCCGTCCCGCTCGGATCCGCCGCCGCGCCCGCCCCGGCGGCGCTGCGCTACCCGCAACGGGGGACCGGCACCTGGCGGACGGCGACCGCCCAGGGTGCGGTCGCCGGGCGGGACGGCCAACTGCTGCGCTACCGGGTGGCGGTGGAGGGTGGCATCGACGCCGTCGACCCGGAGCGGTTCGGCCGGGAGGTGGCGGTGGTGCTCGCCGACCGCCGGGGCTGGACCGCCGACGGCCGGTGGCGGCTGCAACGGGTCGGTGCCGACGGTCCGGCGGACTTCACCGTGCTGCTGACCACCCCGGTCACCCGGGGTGAGCTGTGCGGGGACACCTCGGACCGCTACACCTCCTGCCGCAACGGTGACCGGGTGGTGATCAACGTGGCGCGATGGGCGCGGGGCGTACCGGATTTCAAGGGTGATCTCGCTACTTACCGGTCGTACGTGCTCAACCACGAGGTGGGACACCGGCTGGGCCGGGGTCACGAGCGGTGCCCGGCGGCAGGCGGGCCGGCACCGGTGATGCAGCAGCAGACGCTCGGCCTGCACGGCTGCCGGCCGAACGCCTGGCCGATGGCGGGCGGCACCCTGTTCACCGGTCCCGCCGGTGAGTACGACGACCCGATCCCGGCCGGCGACTGACCCCTTCCGCCGGGCCGGCCAACTCGGCTGCGGCCGTGCTGCGGCCGTTTCGGCTGCGACCGGCCGTTGGGCCTCTCGGCTGCGGCCGTGCGGCGGGCCTTCTCGGCTGTGACCATGTGACGGGCCAACTCGGCTGTGACCATGTGGCGGGCCTTGCCCGGTCGGGTCAGCGGCGGGGGAAGGACGCCCAGATGTTCTTGGTGCGGTCGGTGGCGTACCAGCCGACCTCCAGGGAGACCGCCATGGCGATCTGGAGTCCCCGGCCGCCGGCCCCCATCGGCCGGGTGTCGGACAGCTCGGGGATGGTGCTGAGGTCGTGGTCGGCGACGTCGAGGATGAGCGACTCGTCGATGGCGAGTAGCCGGACAATTGTGGGCGGAATTCCGTGTTTCAGGGCATTGGTTGCCAATTCGGTGGCGACCAGGACGATCAGCTCGGGGACCTCGTCCAGGTTCTGACCGTCGAGCAGCCGCTCACCGGTGAGTGCCTCGTGCAGCGAGGCGCGCAGGGCACGCAGGCCGGCGGGATTGGCCAGTTCCCACCGGCGCAACTCGGTGGCCTGAGGTGGGGGCGGCGAGGTGCTAAGCGGTGCCATGATCTCGGTTTACCCTGCGTAGCGGTTTCCCATGCTTGGGTCCGCTGTCGAGGATTCGTCCTTCCGGCACCCGGATCAGCGCCCCGCCGGCCGAGCTCGGAGCCGCCCGACCAGCCCAGGTGGGAGCCGGCCGACCAGCTCATGCCAGGGCCGCCCGACCAGCTCAAGTCGGGGCCGGCCGACCAGCTCAGGTCGGGGCCGGCCGTGCGGTGATCCGGGGTTCGGTGGGTGCCCGGTGGAGTGTGGTCCCGGCCACTGTCGAGGGTGGCGTTCCAGGCGGGAACGGGTCGTCCTGCACCACCGGGCCGAGGATCGAGAAATCATCCGATTCGGGGCCTGCATCAGCCCCTGCGGTCGCGTAAAGTCCGCAAACTGAACGGGCCATGTCGGCGACGGAACGCCCCCCAAACGGGTGCCCGTCCGCACGGTTGGGCGCATCCCCGCGCCGGCTCACGGACCGCCTCAGGAAGAGCCATGACCGCCAGTACGAATGACCCCAAGGTGACCGTCGTGGTCCCGGCGTACAACTCCGGACCGCACATCGAGAAGCTCGTCACCTCGTTGCTGAGCCAGTCGCTGCCGGCCGGCGAGTTCGAGGTCATGTTCGTCGACGACGGCTCGACCGACTCGACCGGCGCCCGGCTCGACGAACTGGCTGCCGCCCACCCGCACATCCGGGTGCTGCACATCGACAACTCCGGCTGGCCGTCGCGGCCCCGAAACCTCGGCGTCCAACACGCCCGGGGCGAGTACGTCTTCTTCGCCGACGACGACGACTGGTTCGGCGCGGAGGCGCTGGAACGGCTGTACGCCTGCGCCCGCGAGCACGACGCGGACCTGGTGGTCGGCAAGATGGCCGGGCACCGCCGTTCGGTGCCGCGCGAACTGTTCCGGCGCAACCGGTTCGACGCCACCCTGGCGAACGCGCCCCTGATCGACAGCCTCACCGCGCACAAGCTGTTCCGGCGCTCCTTCCTCATCGAGCACGACCTGCGTTTCCCGGAGGGCAAGCGCCGGCTGGAGGACCACGTCTTCGTCACCCGGGCGTACTTCCTGTCCCGGCGCACCTGCGTGCTGGCCGACTACGTCTGCTACCACCACCAGCGGCGGGTCGACGCCGGCAACGTCACCGCCACCGCGCTGGAGCCGGCCGGCTACTTCGTCAACCTGCGTGAGGCGCTCGACATCGTCGACGCGCACACGGAGCCCGGTGCGCTGCGGGACCGGCTGCACCGGCGGTGGCTGCGCAACGAGATGGTCTCCCGACTTCGCGGCCGGCGGTTGCTCGACGCGCCCGCCGACTGGGTGGACCAGTTGGTCGGCGAGGCGCAGCGCACGATCCGGGACCGGTTCGCCCCGGGCGTCGCCGCCGGTCTGCCGCCACTGCAACGGATCATCACCCGGCTCATCGAGCAGGGCCGCACCGCCGACCTGCGCCGGTTGGCCCAGTGGGAGGCGGCCGTCCGGGCCCAGCCCACCGTGCAGCGGGTCGAGCAGGACGGCGGTGTCCTGACCGTCACCCTCACCGGCGAGTTGTTCTTCGGCGACCAGCCGCTCACCCTCACCGCCGACGGCGAGCAGCGGCTGCTGGTGGTGCCGGTGGACGACGTACCGGCCGACCTGCGGGACGCGACCCCCGGGATCAAGCAGTCCAGGCTCGACGTCATCGCCCGGCGGCGGGACACCCGGGAGGAGTTCTTCGTGCCGGTCACCGGCGCCGTCGAGCTGGTCCCGGCGGGCGACGGCACGCTGCGGCTGGTCCGGCGCGGCACCGCCCGACTCGACGTCGGCGCGCTCAACGGCGGCCGCAGCAGCGGCACCTGGGACCTGAAGGCCCGGATCACCTGCTGTGGCTGGACCGAGGACGCCACGCTGCCGATGGCCTTCCGCTGCGCGGCCGACGGTGCCCGCCCGGTCACCGTGGCGCACCTGGACAGCCTGCGTTTCCGGCTGCGGCGGGCGGTGGCCCGGCGGGTGCCCGAGTCAATCCGGCGGGCCATCCGCCGCTGACCCGGCCGGTACGACCGGTCGGGCCGTCCCGCCCGTCCACGCACCGACCTCCCCACCGCACCGTGACCGCCGTCACCGGCTGCGGTGGCCGGCGTGAAGAACACGTCAAGAAACCGCGGCTGCCCGTCTAGGTCGCGTTATGGACCCTGCCCGATCGGATCAGAGCGCGTTGTGATTGCCCGGCGTGGCCGGAAGGCGGTCACGGCGTTCAGGTCCGGTTGAGGGAGTCCGCGTGTCTGACGTGGTGTTCGTACTGGTGACGGTGGTGCTGTTCGCGGCGCTCGCCCTCGTGGTGAGGGGCGTGGAGAAGCGGTGAACGCCGTCAACGCCGTCGGCCTGGTGCTGGCGATCGGCCTGGGTGTGTTCATGGTCGTCGCGCTGCTGTTCCCGGAGCGCTTCTGATGACCACGACCACAGCGGGCGTCATCTTCATCCTGTCCCTGGTGGTGGCGCTGGTCGTCGCGTACCGCCCGGTCGGCGACCACCTGTACCGGGTGGTCGCCGGCACCCGGCAGTCCCGGGTCGAGCGCGGGGTGTTCCGGCTGGTCGGGGTGAACCCGGCCGCCGAGCAGTCGTGGGGCGTCTACGCCCGCAGCGTGCTGGCCTTCTCCGCCGTCTCGGTGCTGTTCCTCTACGCCTTCCAGCGGTGGCAGGACCACCTGTGGCTGTCGCTGGGCTTGGACCCGGTCGTCCCGCACGGTGCCTGGAACACCGCCGTGTCGTTCGTGACCAACACGAACTGGCAGTGGTACGCGGGTGAGTCGACCATGGGTCACCTGGTGCAGATGGCCGGGCTGGCGGTGCAGAACTTCCTGTCCGCCGCGGTGGGCATCGCGGTGGCGGTGGCCCTGGTCCGGGGGTTCGACCGTAGCCGTACCGGCGAACTGGGCAACTTCTGGGTCGACCTGGTCCGGATCACGCTGCGGGTGCTGCTGCCGGTGGCGGTGCTCGGCGCGGTCGTGCTGATGCTCGGCGGGGTGGTGCAGAACCTCTCCGCCGGCACCGACGTGACCACCCTGACCGGCGGCGGGCAGAGCATCCCCGGTGGGCCGGTGGCCGGCCAGGAGGTGATCAAGGAGTTGGGCACCAACGGGGGTGGCTTCTACAACGCCAACAGCGCCCACCCGTTCGAGAACCCGACGGCCTGGACGAACTGGATCGAGCTGTTCCTGATCCTGCTGATCCCGTTCAGCCTGCCCCGGGTCTTCGGCCGGATGGTCGGCCAGCACCGGCAGGGCTACGCGATCGTCGCGGTGATGGCCGTCCTGGCGCTCGGCAGCGTCACCCTCACCAACGTGTTCGAGCTGGCCGGGCACGGCACCGTGCCGCAGGCGGTCGGCGCGGCGCTGGAGGGCAAGGAGGTCCGTTTCGACGTGTCGAACTCGGCGACCTTCGGCGCGGTCACCACGCTGACCTCGACCGGCGCGGTGAACTCCGCCCACGACTCGTACACCGCGTTGGGCGGGATGATGACGTTGGGCAACATGATGCTCGGCGAGGTCGCCCCCGGCGGCGTCGGCGCGGGCCTGTACGGGCTGCTGGTCCTCGCGGTGATCACGGTGTTCGTCGCCGGTCTGATGGTCGGCCGGACCCCGGAGTACGTGGGCAAGAAGATCGGTTCCCGCGAGATCACCTTCGCCTCGCTGTACTTCCTGGTCACCCCGGCCCTGGTGCTGATCGGCACGGCTGCCGCCTTCGCCACCGGCAACGCCTCGACCGCGTTGAACGTCGGCCCGCACGGACTGTCCGAGGTGCTCTACGCGTTCACCTCGGCGAGCAACAACAACGGTTCGGCGTTCGCCGGGATCACCGTGAACACCCCGTGGTGGAACACCGCCCTCGGGTTGTGCATGCTGCTCGGCCGGTTCCTGCCGATCATCCTGGTGCTCGCGCTGGCCGGCTCGCTCGCCCGCCAGGCGCCCACCCCCGCCTCCGAGGGCACCTTGCCGACCCACCGCCCGCTCTTCGTGGGGATGGTCGTCGGCGTCACGGTGATCCTGGTGGCGTTGACCTTCCTGCCCGCGCTCGCCCTCGGCCCGCTGGCCGAAGGGCGGTGACCACCATGGGGAAGAACGACATGACCGTCCCGTCCGTGGCATCCGGTGGCGAGCAGCCGCCGACCGCCGGCCCAGCCGAGGCCCGGGCGGCGGTGGACCCACCCGCCGGCCGGGTACCGGGTGGTGGCCGGGCCGGTGGCGGCCTGCTGGACCCCCGGCAGCTGCTCCGCTCCCTGCCCGACGCGCTGCGCAAGCTCGACCCGCGCACCCTGTGGCGCAACCCGGTGCTGCTGATCGTGGAGATCGGCGCGGCCTTCACCACCGTCCTGGCGGTGACCGACCCGTCGGTGTTCGGTTGGGCGATCACCGGCTGGCTCTGGCTCACCGTGCTCTTCGCCAACCTCGCCGAGGCGGTCGCCGAGGGCCGGGGCAAGGCGCAGGCCGCCTCGCTGCGGCAGGCCAAGCGGGACACCATCGCCACCCGCCTGGTCGGCTGGTCGCCGGGTGCCCGCGCCGACACCTACACCGACGAGGCGGTGCCCGCGCCGGAGCTGCGGCAGGGCGACGTCGTCCTGGTCAGCGCCGGTGGGACCATCCCCGGCGACGGTGACGTCGTCGAGGGCATCGCCAGCGTCGACGAGTCCGCGATCACCGGTGAGTCCGCGCCGGTGATCCGGGAGTCCGGCGGTGACCGCAGCGCCGTGACCGGCGGCACCCGGGTGCTCTCGGACCGGATCGTCGTGCGGATCACCCAGCGGCCCGGGGAGAGCTTCATCGACCGGATGATCGCCCTGGTCGAGGGGGCCGACCGGCAGAAGACCCCGAACGAGATCGCGCTGAACGTCCTGCTCGCCGCGCTCACCCTGATCTTCCTGCTGGCCGTGGTCACCCTCCAACCGCTGGCGATCTTCGCCAAGGGTTGGCAGGCCGCCGCGCCCGACACGGGGGCGGTCACCGACGACGGGGTGACCGGGGTGGTGCTGGTGTCCCTGCTGGTCTGCCTGATCCCGACCACCATCGGGGCGCTGCTGTCGGCGATCGGCATCGCCGGCATGGACCGGCTCGTGCAGCGCAACGTGCTGGCCATGAGCGGCCGGGCGGTGGAGGCGGCGGGGGACGTCGACACCCTGCTGTTGGACAAGACCGGCACGATCACCCTGGGCAACCGGCAGGCCGTCGCGTTCCTGCCGGCCGACGGGGTCACCACCGCCGACGTGGCCGCCGCCGCGCAGCTGGCCAGCCTCGCCGACGAGACCCCGGAGGGCCGTTCGGTGGTCGCGCTGGCGACGCAGGAGTTCGACCTGCGCGCGGAGGAGCCGGGGCTGCTGCCGTACGCCGACTTCGTGCCGTTCACCGCGCAGACCCGGATGAGCGGCGTCGACCTGACGCCGGCGGACGCGCCGGCCCGCCGGGTCCGTAAGGGGGCGGCGACGGCGGTGCTGACCTGGGTACGGGAGCACGGCGGTCACCCCGGCGAACAGGTCGGTCAGCTGGTCGACGAGATCAGCGGGCTCGGCGGCACCCCGTTGGTGGTGGCCGAACACGTCGCCGGGGAGCCGGCCCGCGCGCTCGGCGTCATCCACCTCAAGGACGTGGTGAAGACCGGGATGCGGGAGCGGTTCGCCGAGCTGCGCCGGATGGGCATCCGGACCGTGATGGTCACCGGCGACAACCCGCGTACCGCGCAGGCGATCGCCGACGAGGCCGGGGTGGACGACGTCCTCGCCGAGGCCACCCCGGAGGACAAGCTCGCCCTGATCCGCCGGGAACAGGAGGGCGGTCGGCTGGTCGCGATGACCGGGGACGGCACCAACGACGCCCCGGCGCTGGCCCAGGCCGACGTCGGGGTCGCGATGAACACCGGCACGTCGGCGGCGAAGGAGGCCGGCAACATGGTCGACCTGGACTCCGACCCGACCAAGCTGATCGAGATCGTGGAGATCGGCAAGCAGTTGCTGATCACCCGGGGCGCGTTGACCACCTTCAGCATCGCCAACGACGTGGCGAAGTACTTCGCGATCATCCCGGCCATGTTCGCCGGCATCTACCCGGGCCTGGACCGGCTCAACGTGATGCGGCTGGGCAGCCCCGAGTCGGCGATCCTCGCGGCGGTGATCTTCAACGCCCTGGTGATCATCGCGCTCGTACCGTTGGCGCTGCGCGGGGTGCGTTACCGGCCGGCCGCCGCGTCCCGGCTGCTCGGCCGCAACCTGCTGGTCTACGGCCTCGGCGGCATCGTCGCGCCGTTCGTCGGCATCAAACTCATCGACCTGCTCATCCAGTTCGTTCCGGGAGTCTCGTGATGCGCCCACCCGCCTGGCTCGCCGCCCACCTCGCCGCGTTGCGCGCCCTGCTCGTGTTCACCGTGCTGCTCGGGGTGGCCTACCCGCTGACCCTGGTCGCCGTCGGCCGGCTCCCCGGCCTCGACGCGAAGACCGACGGTTCGCTGCTGACCGTGGACGGCCGGACCGTCGGCAGTACCCTGATCGGGCAGTCCTTCACCGACGCCGACGGTGACCCCGTCCCGCGCTACTTCCAGTCCCGCCCGTCGGGGGCCGGCGACGGCTACGACCCGACCGCCTCCGGCGCCTCGAACCTCGGCCCGGAGAGCGTGCTGGACACCCTCGCCGTCGACCCGCAGGACTCGACCCGGAGCCTGCTCAGCCAGGTCTGCGCCCGCAGCCGGGCGGTCGGTGCCTTCGACGGGGTCGACGGGCGGCGGCCGTACTGCACGCCCGACGGGGTGGGGGCGGTGCTGGCGGTGTTCCGCACCGACGGGCTGACCGGTCGGATCACCCGGGTGGTCAGCGTCAACCAGACCGCCCCGGCCACCCCGTTCGTCACCTCCTGGCAGGGGGTGACGGTGGAGCTGGCGCAACCCGGGGAGGACTACCGGGCCGCCGGTGGGCTGATCACCCCGGTCCGGGGGGACGCGCCGGCACACCCCGCCGTCCCCGCCGACGCGGTCACCGCCGGCGGCAGCGGCCTCGACCCGCACATCAGCCCCGCGTACGCCGGGATCCAGGTGGCCCGGGTGGCGCGGGAGCGCGGCGCGGACCCGGCGGTGGTCCGGCGGCTGGTCGCCGAGCACACCACCGGCCGGACGCTCGGCTTCATGGGTGCCCCCGCGGTGAACGTGCTGACCCTCAACCTGGCCCTCGACCGGAGCCTGCCCGCCCGCTGAGCCCCGACGCCGGCACCCCCGCCCGGGGTGCCGGCCCGGCGGTCGCACCCCGGGGCGGTACGCACAGCGAGAGGATGGTCCCGTGCCACGAGGTGAACTGCGCATCTACCTGGGTGCCGCCCCCGGCGTCGGCAAGACGTACGCCATGTTGGAGGAGGCCCGGCGGCGGGCCGAGCGGGGCACCGACGTGCTGGTCGGCCTGGTGGAGACGCACGGCCGGCCGCACACCGCCGCGATGATCGGCGACCTGCCGGTGCTGCCCCGGCGTACGCTGCGCTACCGGGACGCCGAGTTCACCGAGCTGGACCTCGACGCCGTGCTGGCCCGCCGCCCGGAGCTGGTCGTGGTCGACGAGTTGGCGCACACCAACGTGCCCGGCTCCCGGCACGGCAAGCGCTGGCAGGACGTCCAGGAACTGCTCGACGCGGGCATCTCGGTGCTGTCGACGGTCAACGTCCAGCACCTGGAGTCACTCAACGACGTGGTCGCCCGGATCACCGGCACCACCCAGCGGGAGACCGTCCCGGACGCCGTGGTCCGCGCCGCCGAACAGGTCGAACTGGTCGACATGACCCCGGAGGCGCTGCGCCGGCGGATGGCGCACGGCAACATCTACCGGCCCGACCGGATCGACGCGGCGCTGGGCAACTACTTCCGGGTCGGCAACCTCACCGCGCTGCGCGAGCTGGCCCTGCTCTGGCTGGCCGACAAGGTCGACGACCAGCTCGACCGGTACCGGGCCCAGGAGGGCATCTCCGCCACCTGGGAGGCCCGGGAACGGGTCGTCGTCGCCCTCACCGGCGGCCCGGAGGGGGAGACCCTGATCCGCCGGGCGGCCCGGATCGCCGCCCGCAGCAAAGGGGCCGACCTGCTCGCCGTGCACGTGGCCCGCGACGACGGGCTGGCCGGGGCGGACCCGGCCCAGCTCGCCCGGCAGCGGGTCCTGGTGGAGAGCCTCGGCGGCAGCTACCACCAGGTGCTCGGCGGGGACGTGCCGGCAGCCCTGCTCGACTTCGCCCGGGGGGTCAACGCCACCCAACTGGTGCTCGGGGCGAGCCGGCGCGGCCGGTTCGCCCAGCTGATCGCCCGGGGCGTCGGCGTCACCACCACGGCCCGCTCCGGGGCGATCGACGTGCACCTGGTCACCCACCCGCAGGCCGGGCGGGGCCGGCGCGGGGCCGGGATGCCGGCCGCGCTGTCCCGACGGCGTCGGCTGCTCGGGTTCGCCCTCGCCGGGCTGGGCCTGCCGCTGCTCACCCTGCTGCTGTCGGTGTTGCCGGACCTCACCCTGACCAACGACATCCTGATCTTCCTGGCCGGGGTGGTCGGGGTGGCGCTGGTCGGTGGGCTCTGGCCGGCGCTGGTCGCCGCGCTCGGCGGATCGTTGCTGCTGAACTGGTTCTTCACCCCGCCGTACCGCACGCTGACCATCGCCGAGGCGGACAATCTCCTCGCGCTGGGCGTCTTCGTCGGGGTGGCGGTCGCGGTGAGCTGGGTGGTGGACGTGGCGGCCCGGCGTACCCGGGAAGCGGCCCGGGCCGCCGCCGACGCGCAGACCCTGGCCACCGTCGCCGGTGGCGTGCTGAGCGGTGAACGGCCGCTGCCGGCGCTGCTCGACCGGCTGCGGGAGACCTTCGGGCTGCGCGCGGTCAGCGTCCTGGAACTCGTCCCCGACGCGCGGGGGCGGCCCGGCCGGGCCCACGAGGAAGGGGCCTGGCGTCGGGTGGCCAGCGTCGGGGTGGACCCGGCGGGCAGCCCTGGCGCGGGGGAGACCACGGTGCCGGTCGACGACCGGCTGACCGTGGTGCTCAGCGGCCGTCGGCTGGAGGCCGCCGACCGGCGCATCGTCGAGGCGTTCGCGGCGCAGGCCGCCGTCGCGCTGCGCCAGGAACGACTCGCCGAGGAAGCCGCCACCGCCCGGCCGCTCGCCGAGGCCGACCGGTTACGCACCGCGCTGCTCGCCGCCGTCAGCCACGACCTGCGTACGCCGCTGGCGTCGGCGAAGGCCGCGGTGAGCAGCCTGCGCAGCCCCGACGTCGACTTCGACCCCGAGGACCGGGCCGAGCTGCTCGCCACCGCCGACGAGTCCCTGGACCGGCTCGGCCGGCTGGTGGCGAACCTGCTCGACATGAGCCGGTTGCAGGCCGGCGCGCTGGGCGTCACCCGCACCGCGATCGGGCTGGAGGACGCCGTACCGCTGGCCCTGGACGAGCTGGGGCCGGCCGCCGCCGACGTACGCACCGACATCCCCGCCGACCTGCCGGCGGTTGACGCCGACCCGGGCCTGCTGGAACGGGTGCTGGTCAACATCGTCGCGAACGCCCTGCGGCACAGCCCGGCCGGGCAACCGCCCACGCTCACCGCCAGCAGCCACGCCGGGCAGGTGGAGCTGCGGGTCATCGACACCGGCCCCGGCATCCCCGAGGACCGCTGGGAGCACGTCTTCCTGCCGTTCCAGCGGCTCGGTGACCGGGACAACCAGACCGGGGTGGGGTTGGGGCTGGCCCTGTCGCGGGGGCTGGCCGAGGCGATGGGTGGCAGCATCACCCCGGAGACCACCCCCGGTGGGGGACTGACCATGGTGTTGCGGCTGCCCGCCGCCGACGAGAGGCCGGACCGGTGACCCGCATCCTGGTCGTCGACGACGAACCGCAGATCCTCCGCGCGTTGCGGATCAACCTGCGCGCCCGGGGGTACGACGTCGAGGTCGCCGGGACCGGCACGGCCGCGCTGAAGGCCGCCGCCGCCCACCCGCCGGACCTGGTGGTGCTCGACCTGGGCCTGCCCGACCTCGACGGCGTGGAGGTCATCCGGGGCCTGCGCGGCTGGACCACCATCCCGATCATCGTGCTGTCCGGGCGGGCCGGCAGCGCGGACAAGGTAGCCGCCCTCGACGCCGGTGCCGACGACTACGTCACCAAGCCGTTCGGGGTCGACGAACTCCTCGCCCGTATCCGCGCCGTCACCCGCCGCCTCGCCTCCTCACCCGTCGATGCGACGGCCACCGCCCGGGTGGGTCGGCACACCGTCGACCTCGCCGCCCGCACCGTCACCCGGGACGACGGCACCGAGGTACGGCTCACCCCCACCCAGTGGGCGGTGCTGGAACGGCTGCTGCGCCACCCCGGCAAGCTGATCAGCCAACGTCAGCTCCTGCACGAGGTGTGGGGGCCGGAGTACCAGGACGAGACCAACTACCTGCGGCAGTACCTGGCGCAGCTGCGACGCAAGTTGGAGGACGACCCGGCGCGGCCCCGGCACCTGATCACCGAGCCGGGTATGGGCTACCGCTACCGCCCCTGACCGGCCCCGGGCCGCGCCCCTGCGGTCACCGGGCCGGAGGTGTCGGTCCTGCGGCTGTCGCCCCGCATCCGTCACCGGGCCCCGCTGCCCCGCCTGCGCTGTGTCAGATGGCCAGCCCGATCGCCAGGGCGACGACGGCGAGGAGCGGGGGGACGAGCTGCTTGAGCGCGGCACCGGCCTTGTCGGGTGCCGAGATCAGCAGCACCAGCCCGGCGGCGACCATCGACCCGGCGCCGACGAAGACCAGGGTCGCGCCGACGGTGTGCGCGCCGACGGCGTAGGCGACGGTGCCGACGACGATCGCGACGGCCAGGAAGAGGTTGTAGAAACCCTGGTTGAAAGCGAGCTGCCGGGTCGCCTCCGCCTCCTCGCGGCTGGTGCCGAAGACCGCGCGGGCGCGGGCGGTGGTCCAGACGACCGACTCCAGGTAGAAGATGTAGACATGGATGAGGCCGGCGATGCCGGCCAGGACGAGTCCCGCGACGACCACGACCCTGCCTCCTTCGTTGGCGCGGACCAGAGATGTCCGCCACGGTCATTCTCCCTGCCCGCCGTGCTGCCCGAATCAGGTGTTGGCGGTTTGCCGTGTGCCTCCTACGGTGTGGAGGACAAGATGGGGGAGGTTCAGGTTGGCCGACGCGGGTGACGCGGTGCGGTGGCTCCAGCTCGCCGCACCCCGCGGCGGGCCGGACGATCTGCCCCTGCTGGTGAACCGGGTCGCGCCGGCCATGGACGCCACCGAGATCGTGATCTACCTGGCGGACTACCAGCAGGCCAGCCTCGTACCGTTGCTCGGTGCCGGTCTCGACCGGGGTGAGCTGGCGATCGAGACGACCCTCGCCGGCCGGGCGTTCACCGCTCTCGACGTGCAACGCGCCGCCGACAGCCCGGACCGGGTCTGGGTGCCGCTGCTCGTCGGGTGCGAACGGATGGGCGTGCTGGAGATCGTCTCGCCGGCCGCCGGGGAGCGGGCCATCGACGGGCCGGCCTGGGAGTTGGCGACCTGCGTCGGTCACCTGGTGGTGAACCGCCGGCCGTACGGCGACGTCGTCGAGCGGCTGCGGCGTCGGCTGCCGATGCAGGTCGCCGCTGAGATCGTCTGGGGTCTCCTGCCCCCGCTGACCTTCGCCACCGACGAGATGGTGCTCACCACCATCCTCGAACCGTGCTACGACGTCGGCGGCGACATCTTCGACTACGCGCTCAACGGTGACGTGCTCAGCGTCGGGCTGTTCGACACCTGCGGGCACGGCATCCGGGCGAGCACCCTGGCCTCCCTGGTGGTCAGCGCCTACCGCAACGCCCGCCGGTGCGGCCTCGACCTGGTCGACACGGCCCTGAGCATCGACAAATGGGTACGTTCGGAGCATCCGCACCTGTTCGCCACGGCGCTCCTCATCGAGCTGGAGCCGAGCACCGGCCGGCTCCGGGTGATCAACGCCGGCCACCCGGGCGCCCTGCTGCTGCGTGACGGCAAGGCGATCCGGGAACTGCCGGGCCCGACCGCGCTCCCGCTGGGCCTGGGCCACCTGGCGACCCAGCGCCCCGAGGTGTACGAGGAGGAGCTGCACCCCGGGGACCGCATCCTCGCCTACACCGACGGCATCACCGACGCGCGGGGCGGCGACGGGGAACGGTTCGGGTTGAAGCGGCTCGTCGACTTCGTCAACCGGGCCCTCAACGACCAGTTGGCCACGCCGGAGACGATGCGCCGGCTGGTGCGCGCGGTGGTCGCCTACCAGGAGGGGCAGCTCGACGACGACGCGACGGCGCTGCTGCTGGAGTGGCGTCCACCGCACGCACCTCTATCTCACCTGCCCGGTCGTACGACCAGCGGACCGTGAGGGCGACGACCCCGGGGTGAGCGTCGCCAGGTGCCCGGCAGCCCTGGTCACGAGGATGCACGCGGCTCAGCCGGCGAGACCACGTTCCGTCGCCCAGTGGTGGGGGCGGGGCACGGGGACGGGGTCGGTCTGCTGCCGCTGGTCGGGCTCGGCGAGCCGGAGCAGGCGGTACATGGTGCGCCGCAGCAGCACGCCGGCGTTGCCCGGGCGGGCGGTCAACGCAGCCATCACCGTCCCGGGGTCGACCTCGCCGGTCAGGGCGAGTTGGGAGATCAGCGGCTGTCGGGGGTCCAGGCGGGGTGCGTGGGTGGCGAGCAGGTGCTGGGCCGTACCGGTGGCCGGTACCGGTCCCTGGGCGGGGAGCAGCAGGGTCCGGCGTCCGATGGCGGCGGCGTAGGCCGTGACGGAGCCGTGGTCGCCGACGACGTGGTCGGCGGCAACCACCGGGCCACGCCAGTCCTCGGTCGGATCGGGCAGCAGCAACCCGGCGTCGAGGCAGCCCCGGAGCCAGGCGCGGATCTGGCGGTGCCCGTGTCCGTCCCAGATCGCGGGGTGCAGCAGCGCGGCCACCCGGTACCGGTCCGCCGGGAGCTGTTTCATCAACTGTGGAAGCAGGTCCGGCCAGCGGCCGAAGGCGCCGTCCCTGCCCCAGGTGGAGGAGACCACGACGAGTTGCTGATGCTCGCCCAACCCCATGGCACGCCGGTAGTCCGGGCGGCGGGGAAGGCTGGCGACGAGCCGGTCGACGCAGGGGTCGCCGACGACCACAGCCGCCTCGACCGCCTCCGGGCACTGCCGACGCAGCACCTCCAACTCACGGTCGTGGGAGAGGGCGAGGGCTGTCGGGAGCACGCGCCCGTCATGGGTCAGCCGTTGGGCGTCGAGACCGTACACCGGTGGGTCCGCGAGCACCGGCGCGTCGGACGAACCGGGTCGGACCCGCTTGCTCCGTCCGGCGCCGTGGGCCAGCAGCAGGAGCGGCGCGTGCAGTTGGTGCAGCCCGCCGTGGGCGGCGGCGATGCCGAGGTCGAAGTGCTCCCGGACGGCCTGGTGCCAGGGCAGGACGAGCGCGCCGAGCTGGTCGAGGAACCGTGCCACCTGATGGTTGAAGACGTCGGGCGCCACGGTGAAGACCACCTGCACGCGGGGGTCGCCCTCGACGTACCCGATGACGTCCAGCAAGCGTTGGCAGCTCGCGATGGTGTGGGCCACGACGAGCGTCGGCCGGCAACCCGACCGGCTCACCCAGCGGCTGGCGTCGATGCCGACGGGGGCGGGTGACCACTCCAGCGACGTCATTGACGTAACTCTATCCAGGCTCGCGCCGGCCGTCGGACCCGCCGGCCGGCTGCCGCCGGTCGGGCGGAGGATCTCCACGTCGTCGTGCACGGTGACGCCGTTCCACACCACGGTGACCCGGGGGTTCGCCACCGTGACGCCGGCCGCGTCGTGGCGGGCCTGAAGACATTCGATCTCGTACGTCTGCCAGGTCTGCGGTGGGCGGGCCGCGTTCACGGTGCCTTTCCGATTCCACCGAATCGTGGGCTGGTGGGGGTGCCGGGATTGAGGCACTATTCCCAGGGACTCTGCGCAGCTCAAGCCCAGACTGGTAGGTGAATCGTGCCGCTGCCCCGTCGCGTGGTCGTTTCCGGTGTGGTCGCCACGGTCGTCGTCGGCGCGGTGGTGGGAGTGGCCCTCTGGATGGGCCGGGACGACCCGGCCTACCAGCCGCCGACGTCACGCGTGGTGCAGCCGGGCGCACCCGGCCAGCCGGGTCGGCAACTGTCCGGCACCGACCTGGCGCAGGTCTCGCCGCCCGGGTTCACCGCGGCCGACAGCCGGTTCGTGCAGGGCATGATCCCGCACCACACGCAGGCGCTGGCGATGACCGCGTTGCTGGCCGGGCGGACCACCAGCCCGGACGTGACGCTGCTGGCCAAGCGGATCGAGGTGTCGCAGGGCGACGAGATCGCCCGGATGCGCACCTGGCTGGCCGAGCGCAACGTGCCGGCCGCCGGCCCGCACGACGGGGCGGCGCACGACGCGCTCATGCCGGGAATGCTGACCGCCGCCCAGTTCGACCAGCTCAAGCAGGCTCGCGGTACGGAGTTCGACCGGCTCTTCCTCACCGCGATGATCCGCCACCACCAGGGCGCGTTGACCATGGTGGAGCAGCTGTACGCGGGCGGCGGCGGCCTGGAGCCGGCGAGCGACCAGTTCGCCCGCGAGGTCAACGCCGACCAGGGCATCGAGATCCAACGGATGCGGCAGATGTTGGCCAAACTCGGCTGAGCCGCCGTCGGGCGGCACCGGTTCCGGTGCTGACCAAACTCGGCTGAGTGGCCGTCGGACGGCACCGGTTCGGGTGCTGGCCGGACTCGGCCGAGCCGCCGTCGGGCGGCACCGGACCGGGCCGCAGGAGTCGGGGAACGGTCGGGGCCTGCCCAGCGACGCTGGGCAGGCCCCGGTTCGTGCGATCCGTCGGTCCGGCCGGACCGGGCGGGTTACCTGTCGAGCTGGTCGATCAGCGCCTGGGCGTCGCGGACCAGCAGGTTGCGCGCGCCGACGGCGTTGAGCGCACGGGCCTGGTCGACGAAGGTGGTCAGGTGGGTGACCGCCTCCGCCGGCTGCCCGCCGCTGGCCGCCGCGGCGGCCAGGCCGAGGCTGGTGGTCAGCTTGTCGGCGTTGCCCGCGCTGACGGTGCCGGCGGACCGGTAACCGTCCACGAGGGACCGCAGGTCGGCGAAGGACGTCGTCGTGGTGAACGTGACGGACCGGTTGGTGGTATTGCCGGCCTTGTCCTTCGCGGTCACCGTCAGGGTGTGGCTGCCCAGCGGGAGGCTGGACAGGGCGACCGTCGTCCCCCGGGCGACCCGCTTGCCGTCCAGCAGCGCGCTGTCCGGGTTGATGCCGGGCCCGGAACCGGTGTCGGTGACCGTCCAGTCCACCGTCACCGCACCGGAGTCACCGTACGACGTGCCGTCGGTGAGCCCGGAAACCTGCACGGCGGGTGCCGTCCGGTCGATCTTGAGCCACTGGCTGCCCTGCCGGGAGGTGTTGCCGGCCCCGTCGACGGCCCGGTAGCGCACCGGACCCTTGACGTCGGCGCTGATCGTCGCGACACCGCTGGCCGGTACGTCCACCCAGGTCACGCCGTCGTCGATCGAGTACTGACCGGTCCAGAGACCGGCGATCAGGCCGGTGAGGGTGAGCGTGACGTCACCGGTGTACCAGCCGTTGCTGCCGGTCGGCTCGGCCGGGCCCACCGTGGCGGCGACCCTCGGGTTGAAGGTGTCCGCCAGGTCCACCACGGACTGCCGGAGCGTCCGGTGCGCTGCGGTGTCGAGCTTGTCGGCCAGCGCACGCAGTTGCTGCTCGGCGGCGAACTTTCGGCCCTCGGCGGCGAACCCGCTGGCCAGGGAGAGGGCCGCGTCGACCTCCGTGCTCAGCGCCGGGTCGATCGCGCCGGCCCGTACCACCTGGTCGTGGTAGGCGCGGACGAGCGCGAAGCTCGGCGTCCAGCTGATCTTCGGCTGGCCCTGGGCGTTGAACCCGGCCAGCTTCACCTGGCCGGCGGCCTCGATCTCGGCGGCCGACAGGTGCGCGCTGGGGGTCAGCTTGAACACGTCGAAACCGCGGGCGATCTCGTTGCCGTAGAGGTTGCCGTTGTACCAGTACGCCGACCAGAAGCCGCCGAGCACGAGCGAGGTCGGGCTGACCGGCCCCCGGTCGAAGTACGCGATCTCCCGTGGGTGCGCCGAGTCGGTGAAGTCGAACACCGAGATGCCGCCCTGGTACCAGGCCTGCATCATGATGTCGCGGCCCGGCACCGGGATCAGCGAGCCGTTGTGCGCGACGCAGTTCTCCTGCAGCGACTGGGGCACCGGCAGCTTGTAGTAGCTGGCGAAGGTCATCTTCCGGTCGACGATGTCGAAGATGGCGTTGGCGCCCCACTGCGGCTGGTCGGTGTCGCGGCAGCGTGCGCCGCTGCCCCCGCCCCACTCGTCAGTGAAGATCACCTTGGTGCCGTCGTTGTTGAACGTCGCCGAGTGCCAGTACGCGAAGTTCGGGTCGGCCACCTCGTCGATCCGTTTCGGGTTCGCCGGGTCCGAGATGTCGATCAGGATGCCGTTGCCCTGGCACGCGCCGGCCGCCAGGCCGATCGCCGGGTAGGCGGTGATGTCGTGGCAGGCGTTGGTGTTCGGCGTGGGCGACCAGGTCGACCCGGACGGGTGCCGGGGCGTCACCGGACCGTTCTGGAGGCCGTCGACCCGACCCGTGGCCGGGTCCTGGAACAGTCGCGGCTGGTTGACCACGGCGGCGTTCTGGGGTGCGGCCACGGGCACCTTGATCACGTCGATCCGCCACCGCGACGGGTTCTCCCCGTCGGCGGCGTTGTTGTTGCACCCCTCCATCGTGGTCGCCGGGCGCACGGATGCCGTACCGGAGACGTAGATGTAGATGTTGTCGGCGTCGCGGGGGTCGGTCACCACCGTGTGGGTGTGCGAGCCACGGCAGAGCTGCACCCCCGCGACCTGCACCGGGTTGCGCACGTCGCTGATGTCGAAGATCCGCACGCCCTGGAACCGGGTGCCGACGTTGGGGTTCGTGCCGCAGTCGACCCGCCCCCGGGTCTCCTCGACCGACATGAAGAGCAGGTTGCCCTGGACGGAGAGGTCACCCTGCCCACCGGGGCACACCACGCTGGTGACCAGGGTCGGCTCGGCGGGGTCGGCCACGTCGGTGATGGTGAAGCCGTTGTAGTTGCCCTGGAAGGCGTACCGGCCGCCGAAGGCGAGGTCCGAGTTGTAGTATCCGCCGTTGCCCGGGTTGGTCGGGTCGACGAATCCGGCCGGCTTGTCGCGGTGCGCCACCTGTTCGAGGTTGCTGATCGCGGACTGTGCGTCGAGCCAGCCCGCGCCGAGGCCGACGCGGGGGTCGGGCTCGGCCGCCGACGCCGTACCGGGGATCGCGCCGACCAGGAGCAGCCCGGCGGCCATCAGGCCGAGTGCCCGTCGGCCCCGGCGTGCCCTGGGGGTTGAGGGAGTGGTCATGTATCGCCTTCCGATCGAAGGACCAGCCGCGACGTCCACATAGGGAGAAACGCGCCGCGTGAGTAAGGACCGTACCGACGATCAGTCGCTGGTCAAGATACTCATGTGAGTTATGTACGCGTTTGCGCGGCAAGCCGTGCGCAATTGCCTCCGGACGACCGCGCAGGTCACGACAGTCGTAGGAAGCGCCGGCCCGGTCCGTGCGCCAGTCGTCGAGTCGCCGCCGACCCGCCCACCAGGCAGGCGTCCCCGAGCGCTCGCGGGTGGTTTCTGGCACCGTGGGGTACGACGTACTGCGTCATTGGATGTCCGGTACGTCGTGACGAAGGGGGTTCACGTGGAATTCACGATGTCGACCCGCCGGGAGGGTGCCGGCACAGTGGTGGAGATCGCCGGTGACCTGGACATGAGCACCACCCCGCAGTTGCGGGAACGGTTACGTGAAGTGGTCGAGGGCGGGGCCCGGGTCGTGGTGGTCGACCTGACCGGCGTCGGGTTCATGGACTCCAGCGGCCTCGGCGCGCTCGTGGTCGCCTATCGGGAGCTGCGGGACCGCAACGGCTGGCTCGGGCTGGCCGGGGTGCGCCGTTCGGTTCGTACGGTGTTGTCGATCACTTCGGTCGACCAGGTCATCAGCGTCTTCGACACGGTGGCCGACGCCGAGGCGGCGGTCCGGGTGTCGTGAGCGTCTTCAGCCCGGCGGGACGCTGGTCCGGGTGGTGTCCGCGCCGGCGGTGCTGCGACGTGGCCCGTGACCGCCGTACCAGTCGATGATCAGCAGGGTCGCGTCGTCGGCAAGGGCCGGACCGGCGATGGACAGCACCGCGTCCGACAGCGCCCGGACCGCCTCCCGGGGGTGCAACGGCGCGATGTCGAGCAGGGCGGCCGGTAGGTCCAGATCGGCGGCGTTGCGTTCGCGCATCCCGTCGGTGACCACGACCAGCCGGTCACCGGGGCGCAGGGTGACCTCCCCGCTGCGGAAGCCCGCCTCGGGGAACATGCCCAACGGGAAGTTCCCGGGCAGTTCCAGGGTCGTGGTCCGGCCGTCGCGGACCAGCATCGGCGGGACGTGCCCGGCGTTGAGCAGCTCACAGCGCCCGGTCGGCAGGTCGATCCGACCCAGCACCGCCGTCATGTACGCGCCGCGCACGTTGGCGTGCTCGGCGATGGCGCTGTTGGCCTGGTCGGCCTGCGCGGTCAGGCTCTGGCCGCGGCGGCGGGTGTTGCGCAGACTGCCCACCCCGAGAGTGGCGGTCAGCGCGCTGGCGACCCCGTGGCCCATCGCGTCGGTGACACTCAGGTGCAGCACGTCGCGGGCCACGCTGTAGTCGAAGGTGTCGCCGCCGACGCTCGCGGCCGGCTCCAGCCAGCCGGAGAGGGTGAACGCGCCGCCCTCGCAGGTGAACGAGGCGGGCAGCAGCCGGCGTTGGATCTCGGCGGAGAGGGTGAACGGGGTGCTGCGCTGCCCCCACTCGAACAGGTCGGTGTGCCGCCGGTTGGCGATTATCACGAACGCCAACGCGTGTGCGGTCCGGGCGACCCGGGCGATCACCTCGTCGTCCGGCTCGTCAGGCAGGTCGATCTCCAGTAGGCCGATGGCCTCGCCGCGCTCGGTGACGGGGGCGAGCAGCCGCCACCGGCCGTCGAGCGGGAGCACCTGGGGGACCTGCTGGCGTACCGTGCGCTCGTAGGGCCCGCCGTCGAACGGCAGCACCTCGGCCGCCTCCTGACCCTGGAGGCGGCCCGGCCCGTCCGCGTCCGGCTGGTGGGTCAGCCGGACCAGGGCCCGACCACTGAGGTCGGCGATCAGCAGCGAGACGCCGAGCGCGTTCAACGCCGAGGCGATCGCCCCGGTGACCGCCTCCACGGCCTCGACCGGCGCGGCGTCCTCGGCCGACTGCAGCATCTCGGCCAGCACGATCTGGTCGCTGTCCTCCACCCGTCGAGCATAGGCACTCCCGGTGCCGTCCGCCTCACGGGCGGCCGGGCGTCGGACGCCACGCCGGCCGTCGCCCGCGTCCCTGTCCTGGGGGCGGGCAGGTCGACGGGCCGGCCAGGTGTGCGTCGGTGGTGCGGCCGCTCGGGTGCCGGTACCGCCCGGGTCGGCGCGGTCAGCGGCGGTCGAGTGCGGATTCGAGCCGTCGGATCAGCGTCTTGCGGCCCTTGCCCCGGCGCTCGGCGCGCAGCGCGGCCCGCAGTTGTGCGGTGTCGAGGTCGCGGACGTGCCGGGTCGCCTCGGCGACGGTCAGCTCGGTGAGGGACCCGGGCGACGTGACGCTCCGGCGGGCCCGCCGGGCCGGCCCGGTGTTGGCGACGTACTGCCGGCCGGCCGTCGACGCCTTGCGTTTGCGGGCGTCGGTGGCGCGCTGCTGCTGCGGGGAGAGCTGCTTCCAGGCCCGGTCGGGCAGGTAACGGTCGGTCTCGCCGTCGTGCCGGGCCCGGGTGGTGCCCTGCCGGGTCCGCCACTTCTGGTCACCCCAGCGCCGCAGGGACTGCTGCCGCTCGTCCCGCGGGCCCTGGTAGCCACCGCCGCGCTTCTGGTACTCCCGGGTCAGCAACTGCGACTTGCGCGCCGACCACTGTCCCGGCCGACCACCCCGGTCACCGGCCCTGATCTCGTCCTTGAGCCGCTCCCGCAGCTCGGGTTCCGTGTACCGCGCCATGGGCGCGGAGTACCCGTGGTCGCCCGCCGTACTCACCCCCGGTCGTCGGTGAGCCGGCCGCGCAGGGCGGCCAGTGCCCGGGTGATGAGCCGGGAGACGTGCATCTGGGAGATGCCGACCCGGTCGGCGATCTCCGCCTGGGTCAGGTTGCCGTGGAAGCGCAGGGCCAGGATCCGGCGTTCGCGGTCCGGCAGCGTGGCGAGGGCGGGGCCGAGGGCGACGTGGATCTCGACCAGTTCGAGTTCGTGGTCCTCGACGCCGAGGGTGTCGGCGAGTTCCATCCCGCCGTCGGTGCCGATGGGGGTGGACAGCGAGGTGGCCTGGTAGGCGCGGGCCCCCTCCAGCCCTTCCAGGACGGACTCCTCGGACACGTCGAGGTAGGTGGCGATGTCGGCGACGGTCGGCGAACGGCCCAGGGTGTGGGTGAGCGTGCCGTTCGCCTCGCTGATCGCCAGGCGCAGCTCCTGGAGCCGGCGGGGGACCCGCACCGACCAGGTGCGGTCCCGGAAGTACCGCTTGATCTCGCCGACGACGGTGGGGATGGCGTACCCGGTGAAGGCGACACCCCGCTCCGGGTCGAAGTGGTCGACCGCCTTGATCAGCCCGAGCGCCGCGGTCTGGGCCAGGTCGTCGTCCTGGACGCCGCGCCCCGAGTAGCGGCGGGCCAGGTGCCGGGCGAGCGGCAACCACGCCTCGATGGCGCGGGCCCGCAGCACCGGGCGGCGCGGGTCGTCGGCGGCCAGCGCCGCCATCGCGGCCACGAGATCGTCGGCGCTGGCCGCGCGGTGCTGGTCGGTGGGGGTGCCGGCGGTCGGTTCGGACGTGGTGAGCATGCTGGGCCTTCCGCACGTGCCCGCTGATCGGAGCGACCGGAGGAACCTCCGCAGCGGCTGACGCCGGAGCACGCGGACGGGCTGCGCGCTGTCACAGGGTCACGATCACGGGACTGGCCACCGCGTCATGTCGTCCATTTGGTGGACTGAACGCTACCCGAAAGACGGAAGGATGGCTACCCGAAAGGATGATGTCGGTCATCGGCTGAACGCCTCCCGCCGGCACGCCGTCATCCGGGGCGACTGGAAGTCACCGTTCGGGCCGACCTCGGTGATGCCGAACTCGCCGTCCTCGTCCGGCTCGGTGAGCCGGTAACCGGCCTTCTTGGCGCACTGGTACCACTGCCGTTGGTTGTCCCGGAACGCGGCGTTGTCCGTGCGCTTCAGACGTTCATCGAAGAACTCCGGTTCCTTCGACCGGCACGCCGCCCGCACCTCCTTCGCCCTCGGGTCCTTCTGGCTCTCCTTCCAGATGACGCTCCGGCCGTCCTCGTACCCGGGGCCGCCCACCTTCGCCACGCACTTACCCCAGACCGCCCGCAGGGCCTCGATCTCGTCGTTGGTCGCGTCCAGGGGGATCAGGGGACGCTGGTCCTCGACGGAGCCGGCCGGGCTGCTCGACGCCGGGTCCGGGCTCTGCAACGAGGCGACCCGGGAACTGTCGGCCCGTGGGCCGTCGGCCCGGTCGTCGGTGCGGGCGGTGGAACAACCACTGAGCAGGCAACCGACCACCAGCACCGGTACGGCGAAGCGACGGGCCTGCACGGAGAACATCTTCGGCATGGTGCCCACGGTCGTCGTCCGATGTCAGAAACCCGTGAGGCGGGGCGATCCTGACAGGTTTCTGAAGAACCGTCGCCATGCTCGGCGGTGTGCCAACAGAACAGTCACCAGCGCAGAGCCCACCGCGCCGCACCGGTCGACGCCTCGTCGTCCCGGCGGTACTGATCCTGGCGGTGGCGGTCGTCGGCGGCGGCGTCGCCTGGTCCGTCCACCGTGGTCCGGGTACGCCCTCCGGGGAGCCGCCGGTCCCGGTGCAGACCACCACCGTCGTCCGGACCGACCTCGCCACCACCGTGTCGCTGACCGGCACCCTCGGGTACGGGCGGGCGGAACCGGTGAAGGGCGGTCGGAGCGGGACGGTCACCTGGCTGCCGGCGGCCGGTGCGACGGTCACCCGGGGCAAGCAGCTCTACCGGATCGACGACCGGCCGGTGCCGTTGTTCTACGGTGGCCTGCCGCTCTACCGCGATCTCGCCGAACCCGGCACGGTGGGCCGGGACGTGCGGATCATCGCCACCAACCTCAAGGCGCTGGGTTACGAGATCGGCTACCAGCCCGTACCGGGGGAGAAGGTCGTCCGGCCGGCGAAGGCGGGCCCCACCACACCGGCGTCCGGCCAGAACTCGACGTCAGGGCAGCAGAAGTCGGCGTCCGGGCCCGGGGCGACCGCCACGGGGCAGGTGCGCGCGGGGTCGGAGCCGGGGCAGCCCGCGTCGGCGCAGGCGGCCTCCGGTCAGGGTGCGTCCGGGCAGGCGGCCTCTGGTCAGGGTGCGTCCGGGCAGGAGGCTGCTGGGCAGGGTGCGGCGGCACCCACACCGGCGGCGGGCGGTACCGCCGCCGCCCCCGCCCGGGTCGTCGTCCGCAAGGGCGAAGGGGTGCTGACCGGCTCGCTGATGCGGGCGATCAAGCGCTGGCAGCAGGACGTCGAACTGCCGGTGACCGGCCGGATCGCCGTCGGCGACGTCGTCGTGCTGCCCGGCGCGGTCCGGGTCGACGCCGTCACCGCCCTACGCGGGGACGACGCCGAGACCCCGCTGTTGACCGTCACGCCCACCGCGAAGGTGATCACCGTCCAGGCCACGGTGACCGAGGCCGGGACGGTCCACCGGGGCGACCGGGTGACGGTCACCCTGCCGGGCGACAAGACGGTCGACGGCACCGTGTCGGCGGTCGGCACCACCGTCGCGCAGGACGACGCCGCGGGCCCGACCAGTGAGCCCAAGCGGGCCGTCACGGTGACCGTGGACGAGGACCTGACCGGGACCGACGCCGCCGACGTGCGGGTCGACCTGGTCGGGGAGACCCGACCGGACGTGCTCGCCGTGCCGGTCGGTGCGTTGGTGGCGCTCAGCGAGGGTGGCTACGCGCTGCAACGGGCCGACGACGACCGGTTCGTGGCCGTCGCCACCGGCATGTTCGCCAAGGGGATGGTCGAGGTCTCCGGCGACGGGATCACCGAGGACCTCAAGGTGGTGACGACCTCGTGACCGTGCTGGCCGTACGCGATGCCGCCATGCGTTATCCCGGCGGGGTCACCGCCCTCGCCGGTGTCTCGCTCGACATCACCGGGGGCGAGATGCTGGCCATCGTCGGCCCGTCCGGTTCCGGCAAGTCGACCCTGCTGCACATCATGGGCACCCTGGACCGGCCGACGTCCGGCACGGTGCACCTGGGTGGGCTCGACGTCGGTGGGCTCTCCGACCGGCAACTGTCCGCGTTGCGGGGGCGCTGGCTGGGCTTCGTCTTCCAGCAGTTCCACCTCACCGCCGGGCTGAGCGCGGCCGAGAACGTCGCCACCGGGCTGCTCTACGCCGGGGTGCCGCGCCGGCACCGCCGGTCGTTGGCCCTGGCGGCGCTCGACCGGGTCGGCCTGGCGCACCGCGTCACGCACCTGCCGCACCAGCTCTCCGGTGGTGAGCGGCAGCGGGTGGCGATCGCCCGGGCGCTGGTCCACCAGCCCGCTCTGCTGCTCGCCGACGAACCCACCGGCGCGCTGGACACCCGCACCGGCCAGGCCGTCCTGGAGCTGCTCTACCGGCTGCACGCCGAGGGCACCACCATCGCCGTGATCACCCACGACCGGGACATCGCCGCCCGCCTGCCCCGCCGGGTGGAGCTGCGCGACGGTCACCTGGTCGCCGACTCCGGCCGGGTGGTGACGCCCCGATGAGCACGGACACCCCGCAGGCGTCGCATCCGGGTACCGCACGTGACGCCGCCCGGCCGGTCCGGCTGGCCCTGACCGACCTGCTCGGGCTGGGTCTGCTCGGCATCCGTACCCGGCGGACCCGGGCCGCGCTGTCCGCGCTCGGCATCGCCATCGGGATCGCCACGATGATCGTGGTGACCGGCATCCCCGCCTCCAGCCAGGCCCAGCTGATGCGGGAACTGGCCGCGCTCGGCACCAACATGCTGGAGGTACGGGCCCTGCCCGACCAGGACCCACCGGCGCTGCTGCCGCAGGAATCGACCGGCATGGTACGCCGGGTCGGTCCGGTGACCAGCGTCAGCGCGGTGGCCAACACCCACACCCTGGTACGCCGGTCCGATCGCGCCGACCCCGATGACGGCTCCGGTTTGACGGTGCTGGCCAGTCAGCTCGACCTGCTCCCGATCATCAACGCCCGCGTCCAGCACGGCAGTTGGCTCACCCCGGCGACCGCACGGTTCCCGACCGTGGTGCTCGGGTCGGTCGCGGCGGCCCGGCTGGGGGTGGTCGACGTGGGCACCGGGGGTGGCCCCGGTCAGCAGGTGATGATCGGCGACCGGTGGTTCACCGTCGTCGGCATCCTGGCCGCCGTCCCGCTGCTGCCGGAGATCGACCGGTCAGTGCTGGTCGGCTGGCCGGCCGCGCAGTCCGAACTCGGTTTCGACGGGCACCCCACCGTGCTCTACGTCCGGTCGCTGGAGCCGGCGGTGGAGCAGGTCCGGGCGGTGCTGCCCGAGACGGTCAGCCCGGAGAGCCCGGCCGACGTGCTGGTCAGCCGACCGTCGGACGCCCTGGCCGCGAAGCGCGCCACGGAGAGCGCCTTCTCGTCGCTGTTTCTCGCCCTCGCCGCGGTGGCCTTGCTGGTCGGTGGGATCGGGGTGGCCAACACCATGGTCATCTCGGTGCTGGAACGGCGGGCCGAGATCGGCCTGCGGCGGGCGCTGGGGGCCAACCGGGGCCAGATCCGGGGCCAGTTCCTCACCGAGTCGGTGGCCCTGGCGGCGTTGGGCGGGGTGGCCGGGACGGTGCTCGGCGTGGCCGTCACCGTCGGTTACGCCACCTACCACCACTGGCCGGTGGTGATCCCGCTGTCGTCGACGCTGGCCGGGCTGGGGGGTGCGGTGGTGGTGGGCGTGGTGGCCGGCGTCTACCCGTCGATGCGCGCCGCCGCCCTGTCGCCGACCGAGGCGCTGGCCAGCGTCTGACCACGGGCGGCCCGTTGCGTTACGTCAGGTATCCACGCGCTCACGGAGAAAAACTAGGTGCGAAACGCTAGATATTCTTGCCGGCAGTGGTTAGTGTTCCTGTCGTTGACAGCAGAGATCGTCGAAAACGCCGACGAAGTGACCGAGCGGGGCCCCGGACATGTCTCGTGGCCCGACCGGCACAGCGGTGAGTTCTGATCACCGCAGCAAGCAGAGCAAGAGCGTGATGGTGAACGACAAGACCCTGACGTAATTCCAGGTCAGGGCAGACAGGCGGGCCAGTGCTGGTTCGGGGCTCGCCTGGTGGGACAGTCCGTTGCACGTGGACGGGGCCATGAAGTCGCGTGGGGCTCCGACACCGACGGACGGCACGACGAACGTCAGGAAGTGAAAGCAGAGGAAAGGGAGGGCCCCGAACACCGTTGGATCGCCCGCCTCCAGGACGCACGTGTCGATTCTGGAGCCGGACACCGCAGTTTCCATCGAACGAGAGGTGGTCTCCGGTCACGCTTATGCGATCCTCGCGCCCTGGTCCGCCGATGGCGGCGGGTGCGGATACGACAAACCGACGAACCTGTCGGTAGATGGTGTTTCAGACCCGTAAACCCCGGGCCCCGGCGCGAAAGCGCCGGGGCCCTCGTCA
Source organism: Micromonospora sp. NPDC049081 (assembly GCF_040648835.1). Lineage (NCBI taxonomy): Bacteria > Bacillati > Actinomycetota > Actinomycetes > Micromonosporales > Micromonosporaceae > Micromonospora > Micromonospora sp. NPDC049081. Next base: position 33,157 of record NZ_JBEZEK010000032.1, read on the forward strand.
CGGAGAGGTGTGTGTATGGCCCAACCCGACGACATGTTCGATGACGAGGACTACCCCGCCTACACGATGGGGCGCGCTGCGGAGATGACCGGTGCCTCGCAGGACTTTCTGCGTCGTCTCGACGAGGCGAAGCTGATCATCCCGGTCCGGTCCGCCGGTGGCCACCGCCGCTACTCCCGTTACCAGCTACGCCTCGCCAGGCGTGCCCGGGAGATGGTCGACCAGGGCACCGCCCTGGAGGCCGCCTGCCGGATCATCATGCTCGAAGACCAGCTCGAAGAGGCCCTGCGGCGCAACCAGCAGCACCCGCGTCAGAGTTGACGCCGCGCGCCGCCGCTTCGCCACCTGCCAGCTCCGACCGCCGGGCCCGCCGCGCCAGCTGTGCGTGACGGGCGCGGCCGTGTCGAGTCCGCCACGGGCCGTCCGCCCGGTCCCGGCCCGTGAGTCGCGGCCGACGGCACGTGCCGGTCGGTCGCCTTCGACGCCCCGGGTTAACGCTCACATACACCGGCGGGCCCGGATTTGCGGATAAGTTGCGGAATTCGCGACCGATAGTTTCGAAGATCCGGTCGGCCCCTGGCGCGGTCGGGCGGGTGCGCGCCCGGCATCCGGCTGCCGGAGCCCATGGCCGCGCCCGACGTCCACGGCCCGTGCCGCAGGGGTCGTTCGACCTGCGCCGGGCGCTTCCGGGCAGGGAAAACAGCATGCCGGTGCGGGCGGGGGCGGGCCACCTGCCCACGCCGGACGCCGGGTGCACCCGGTCGGGTCCGCGTCGGGGTGCGGCCCGGGTCCGGGGCGACAGGGTGGTCCGCTCCGATCGTCTCCGGGGTATGACCGGTTGAGCATGTTATCGATAACCTGCTATCTTTCGGCCGGGAGCGAAGGGCACGTTCCCAGTCATCCCCGTCACTCGGCGGCGGTGCGCGAGGGCACCCCTCCCGCCCCTGCCGGTCGGTGACGAGTCCGGGCCGCCCCACCGAGCCGTCGTGCCGCCCGCGCCGAACGGGCGCGTCCGCCCACCCGAGTCGACTCGCCGACGGCGAACCGACGGGTCCGAGTCGTCCTCCGTGCGCATCGTGCTGTCCCCGTCGGGCCGGCCGACGCCCGCCCGTTCGACGTCGCGTACCACCACCGGGACAAAAGACCCATGGCAAGGAGCCAAGCAATGGTGAGACACAGACATCTACTCCCGACCATCGCCGCCGCGGCCGTTCTCCTCGCGGCGACCGTCAGCGGCGCGCTCAACGGCGGGCTGCCCGCCACGGCGGAGGCCGCGACGAACGGCACCCTCGCGGCGACCGCGGGCTGCGGCAAGGCGCCCACGCTGAGCAACGGCACGCGCACCATCACCAGCAGCGGCCAGAACCGCAGCTACATCCTGCGGATCCCGGACGGGTACGACCGCAACCGCCAGTACCGGCTGGTCGTCGGCTTCCACTGGTTGAACGGTTCGGCGCAGAACGTGTCCTCCGCCGGCTACTACGGCCTGCTGCCGCTGTCGAACAACAGCACCATCTTCGTCGCCCCGCAGGGCATCGACGCAGGGTGGGCCAACACCAACGGTCGGGACCTGACCCTCTTCGACGACATCACCCGGCAGGTCGAGAACGACCTGTGTGTCGACACCACCCAGCGGTTCGTGCTGGGCTGGAGCTACGGCGGGGCGATGAGTTACGCGGTGGCCTGCGCCCGGCCCACCGTCGTCCGCGCGGTCGCCGTGCTCTCCGGCGCCCAGCTGAGCGGCTGCAACGGTGGCACCCAGCCGGTGCCGTACTTCGGCATCCACGGCACCCACGACAGCGTGCTGAACATCTCGATGGGCCGGTCGCTGCGGGACACGTTCGTCCGGAACAACGGCTGCACCGCGCAGAGCCCCCGCGAGCCGGGCCTCAACACCTTCACCCACATCACCACCGTCTACTCGGGTTGCCGCTCCGGCTTCCCGGTGCAGTGGGCCGCGTTCGACGGGGACCACACCCCCAGCCCGGTCGACGGCTCGGGCAGCCCCAACGACTCGCGGACCTGGACCTCGGGCGAGATCTGGCGCTTCTTCAGCCAGTTCCAGTCCACCACGCCGCCGACCACGCCCCCGCCGACCACCGCTCCGCCGACGACCCCGCCGCCCACCACCGCCCCGCCGACCACGCCGCCGCCCACCAGCGGGCCCGGCGGCTGCACCGCCACCTACAAGGCGATCAACAACTGGCCCGGCGGTTTCCAGGGTGAGGTCACCGTGGCCAACACCAGCTCCAGCGCGATCACCGGCTGGGCCGTGGGCCTGAGCCTGGGCAGTGGCCAGGCGATCAGTAGCGTCTGGAACGGCGTCAACACCGGCACCACCGGCAACGTCACCGTCCGCAACGCCGCCTACAACGGTGCGCTCGCGCCCAACGGCTCGACCACCTTCGGCTTCACCGCCACCGGCAACGGCACCCCGCCGCCCGGCAACATCACCTGCGCCATCTCCTGATCGCGGACGCCCTCAGGGCCCGGAGCCACCCGGCTCCGGGCCCGCCGTCCGTTCCGGGCCGGTCGGTGTGGCGGGCGTGCCGCGTGGCGGGCCTTATTGCCAAAGAATGGCAATTGCGCGATAGTGGCAGCAGTGGCGGGTACCCGGGCCTGCGATGATCCCACCTGGCCCGAGTGCCCGCCCCTGCGTCGATCCACGACCCGAGGGAGCTGCCGGTGGGGCCCAAGCGCACGGACGGAATCTCCCCGGATCACGTCACGTCCCGGTCCGTACGCCTGCCGGCGTTGCTCGGAATCGTCCTGCTCGTCGCCGCCGGCTGCGCGTCCCCGACGCCGTCGACCGGCTCCGGGGGCGGCCCGGTCGTGGTGGCCACCGCGGGCGAGCCGGACACCCTCAACCCGGTGCTCAACTACGGCCCCGACGGCGCGTCGCTGATCTTCGACGGCCTGGTCGCCCGGGACGCCCGCAACCAGCTCGTGCCGGCCCTGGCGCGGGAGTTGCCGCAGGTGTCGGCGGACGGCCGGACCGTCACGGCGACCCTGCGCGAGGGGGTGCTCTTCCACGACGGCAGCCCGCTCACCGCCCAGGACGTGGTCTTCACCTACCAGGCGGTGCTGGACCCCAAGGTCGACTCGACGCTGCGTTCGGACCTGGACATGCTCGCCTCCGTCGCCGCCCCCGACCCGTCCACCGTGGTCTTCACCCTGAAACACGCGTACGCGCCGTTCCCGCAACGGTTGGCGCTGGGGGTCGTCCCGGCGAAGGCGTTCGCGGGGCAGGACGTCAACAAGGCGGAGTTCAACCGCAGGCCGATCGGCACCGGCCCGTACCGGATGACGTCGTGGACGCCGGGGGACCGGCTGGTGCTGGCGGCCAACGACCGGTACTGGGGCGGCAAGCCGGCGAACCCGGGCGTGGTGGTGGCGTTCGTCGCCGACGACAACGTGCGCGCACAACGGATGCGGGCCGGGGAGTTCGACGCGGCCGAGCTGCCGCCGAAGCTCGCCGTCGGGTTCGACGGCCAGGGCGGCCACCGGGTGCATCGGGTCCCCACCGCCGACTACCGGGGGGTGATGCTTCCGACGGGCAACCCGGTCCTGGGTGACCTGGCGGTCCGTCGGGCGCTGAACGCGGCGGTCGACCGGCAGGCCATGGTGACCGGGGTGCTCGGCGGGGCGGGGGAACCGGCGTTCGGGCCGGTGCCGCCCTCCTCGGAGTTCGTCGAGGCGTCGGTCGCCGGCCGGCCCGCCGCCGACCCGGCCGCCGCCACCGCGATCCTGGACGCCGCCGGCTGGACGCCCGGCGCGGACGGCATCCGGGCCAGGGCCGGCCGCAAGGCCGCGTTCACCCTGATGTACCCGGCCACCGACAGCCTGCGCAAGGAACTCGCCCTCGCGGTCACCGCCGACGCCAGGAAGATCGGCATCGCCGTCAGCCCGCAGGGCCTCACCTGGGACGCGATCACCCCCCGGATGAAGACCGACGCGCTGATCATGGGGTACGGCACGCCGTACGACCCGGATTTCGTCTCGTTCAAGCTGTTCGGGTCGGCCTTCGCCGGGCAGGGTTTCTTCAACCCCGGCTCCTACCGGTCCGCCACCGTCGACGCCGCGTTGCAGGCCGGCCGGGACAGCGCCGACCCGGCCGCCCGTCGGGCCGCGTACGCCACCTTCCAGCGGCAGCTCGCCGCCGACGTGCCGTGGGTGTTCCTCACCTACCTGCAACACACCTACGTGGTGCGGGACACCGTGGCGGGGGTGACGCCCCGGGTCGAGCCGCACGAGCACGACGTCGCCAACAGCATCTGGTGGAACGTGCACACCTGGACGAAGACACCGTGACGACGAAGGCCCCACCCACCGGCCCGCCACGGGTGCGACGTCGGCGGCTGGCCGGGGCCGGGGTGGTGATCCGCCGCCGGCTGCTGGTCGCCGTACCGGTGCTCGCCGCGACCAGCATGGGCATGTTCGCCCTCGGCGCGGCCTCCCCGATCGACCCCGCCCAGCAGTACGCGGGCGCGGCGGCCTTCACCACCACCGAGGAGAACCTCGCGCAGTTGCGCGCCAACTGGGGCGTCGACGATCCGCTGCCGGTGCAGTACGCCCGCTGGGTGGGCAACCTGCTGCGCGGTGACCTCGGCTGGTCCACCAGCCGGCACGAACCCGTCACCTCCGTGCTGGCCGCCCGCGCCGGCTGGACCCTGCTGCTCGTCGGTGTCGCCCTCGCCCTGGTCCTGGTGGCCAGCGTGCTGCTCGGCACCCTGGCCGCGTACCGGCGGGGTGGCTGGTTCGACCGGGTCCTGCGGGCCACCGCGTACGCCGTGCAGTCGATGCCGGTGTTCTGGATCGGGCTGGCGGCGATCGCCCTGTTCGCCCTCACCCTCGGCTGGCTGCCCGCCGGTGGGCTCACCGACCTCACCGCCACCGGCACCGACCCGGCCGACGTGGCCCGCCACCTGGTGCTCCCGGTGACGGTGCTGGCGATCTCCCAGGCCCCGTGGTTCGTGCTGTTCGTCCGGGACGCCGTCGCCGAGAGCCTGCGCGACGACCACGTGCTGGCCGCCCGAGCGCGGGGACTGCCCGGCCGTACCGTCCTGTTCGGCCACGCGCTGCGGACCGCGCTGCTGCCCTTCCTCACCCTGGTCGGCACCCACCTGCCCGAACTCGTCGGCGGCGCGGTGCTGGTGGAGACCGTGTTCTCGCTGCCCGGCCTCGGCGCGGTCACCGTGCAGGCCGCGCTGGGCGCGGACTTCCCGCTGCTGGCCGCCACCACCCTGGCCACCACCGTCGTGGTGCTGACCGCGAACCTGGCCACCGACCTCGGTTACGCCGCCGCCGACCCCCGGGTACGCCTCGATGACTGACCCCGCCCCCGCCACCACGCCCGCCCCGCCCTCGGCCACCACGCCCTCGGCCACCACGCCCTCGGCCATAACGCCCACGGCCACCACGCCCACGGCCACCACGCCCACGGCCACCACGCCCGCCCCGGCACCGGCCACCACGCCCGCCCGGCGACGGCCGTCGTGTCGGCTGTCGACCCTGCTGCGGGGCGGTCGTCCCGGCGTGGTGCTGGCCGCCGGTGTGCTCACCGCCGCGGTCGTCGCCTGCCTGCTCGCGCCTCTGCTCTGGCCGCTCGACCAGAGCGCGGTCGACCTCGCCCGGACCCGGCTCGCACCCTCGCCCGACCACCTGGCCGGCACCGACGACCTCGGCCGTGACGTGGCGTTGCGCAGCCTCTACGGGCTACGCGTCTCGCTGCTCGTCGGCGCGGTCGCCGCCCTGGTCGCCACCGTCATCGGCGGCCTCGTCGGCGCGGTCGCCGGCACCGTCGGCGGGCGGGTCGACCGGGCCCTGATGCGCGTCGTGGACACCATCGCCGCGCTGCCGCACCTGCTGCTGGGCATCTTCATCGTGGCGATGCTGCGCCCCAGCCTCGGCGCGGTCGTCGCCTCCATCGCGTTGACGCACTGGCTGTCCACCGCCCGCATCGTCCGCTCCGAACTGCTCAGCCTGCGCAGCCGACCGTTCATCGACGCGGCGGTCTCCGGCGGGGCGGGCCGGGCCCGGGTGCTCACCCGGCACCTGCTGCCGCACGTGCTCCCGCGTCTCGCGCTGGCCACCACACTGATGGTCCCGCATGCCGTCTGGCACGAGACAGCGCTGTCCTTCCTCGGCCTGGGCCTGCCCCCGCACCTCGCCTCCATCGGCAACATGATCAACGACGGTCAGCGGTCCCTGCTCACCGGTGCCTGGTGGGCCAGCATCGTCCCCGGTCTCGCCCTGGTCACCGTCACCCTCGCCCTCGCCGCGCTCACCGGCCGCTGGCGGGACCGCCTCGACCCCCGGGTACGAGCGGAGTTGCAGCTGTGACCACGACCGCCCCCGCCGGCACCGGCCACCGACGCGCCCTGCTGGCGGTCGACGGGCTCACCGTCCGCTTCCGGCTCCGCGACACCGTCGTGCACGCCGTCAGCGACCTGAGCCTCGACCTGCACCCCGGCGAACTGCTGGCCGTGGTCGGCGAGTCGGGCTGCGGCAAGTCCGTCCTCGCACACGCCCTGCTCGGCCTGCTGCCCCGCAACGCCACCGTCACCGGGCGGGCCCGCCTGCACCCCACGGCGGGTGACCCGGTCGACCTGATCGCGGTGGGGGAGCGCCACCTCGCCCGGCAGGTCCGGGGTCGGGCCGTCGGTCTCGTCCCGCAGAGCCCGGCCACCGCCCTCACCCCCGTGCGCACCGGCCGGCGACTGCTGGCGGAGACCCTGCGCGCCCACGGCCATCCCCGCCGGGCGGCTGCCGGGGCCGCCGAACGGATCGCCGCCGACGTCGGCCTGCACCCGACCGACCTCGACCGTTTTCCCCACGAACTGTCCGGCGGGATGGCCCAGCGGCTGGCCACCGCCCTGGCGCTGGCCCCCGACCCGCCGCTGCTGCTCGCCGACGAACCCACCACCGGCCTCGACCGCCCGCTGGTCGACCACACCCTGGACCTGCTGCGCCGCCGCTGCGACACCGGGGCCGCCGTGCTGCTGATCACCCACGACCTCGCCGCCGCCCGCCGCGTCGCCGACACCGTCGCCGTGATGTACGCCAGCCGCATCGTCGAACACCGCCCCACCCCGGACCTGTTCGACCGGCCCGCCCACCCCTACACCGCCGGACTGCTCGACGCCCTGCCCGACCGGGCGTTCACCCCGGTGCCCGGCCACCCGCCGATGCTCACCGACCTGCCCGCCGGGTGCGCCTTCGCCCCGCGCTGCCCCCGGGCCACGGACGCCTGCCACACCCCACCCCGCCTCGTCGCCGACGGCGGGGGGCGGCTCGCCTGCCACCACCCGCTCACCTCGAAGGCACCGGCATGACGACCACCGTCGACGACCCGACGGGCCCACCCGACACCACGGCCGTGGCCCCCACCGGACTCGCCGCGCACCAGATCACCGTCCACTTCGGTGGGCAGCGCATCCTCGACCGCGTCGACCTGCACATCGCCCCCGGCGAGACGGTCGGGTTGCGCGGGCCCTCCGGCAGCGGCAAGTCCACCCTGGCCCGCGTGCTGGCCCTCCTGCACGCCCCGGACAGCGGTCGGGTGACCCTGGACGGACGGTCCGTCGGGGGCGTCCGTCACCGGGTGCCGGCCGCCGTGCGGACCCGCGTGGCGATCCTGTTCCAGAGCCCCCGCGCCGCCAGCGACCCCCGGCTGAGCCTGGCCGACCTGATCGCCGAACCGCTGCGGGCGACCGGCACCCCGACCGCGGCGACGGCCGCCCGTACCGCCGAACTGGCCGACCTGGTCGGGCTCACCCCCGACCTGCTCACCCGGCGTCCGCACGCGGTCAGCGACGGGCAGCTGCAACGCGCCTGCCTGGCCCGTGCCCTCGCGCACCGGCCCGACCACCTGCTCTGCGACGAGGCGACCGCGATGCTCGACGCCTCCACCCAGGCCCACGTCGCCGCCGTCGTCACCGACTACCAGCGCCGGCACTCCGCCGGCGTGCTGCTGATCACCCACGACCCGGCCCTGCTGGCCCGCTGGGCGACCCGGGTGGTGGACCTGCCCGGGGCCGTCGGTGACCCGCTGGCGGCGACGCCCGACCCCGCAGTGGTCACCGGGCCGGGCCGGTACGCAGGTAGGTGAGGACGGCGAGTACCCGACGGTTGGTGTCGTCGCTGGGCGGCAGGTCCAGCTTGGCCAGGATGTTGCCGACGTGCTTGCCGATCGCGGCCTCGGTGACGTGCAGCCGGGCCGCGATCGCCGTGTTGGAGTGCCCCTCGGCCAGCAGCACCAGCACCTCCCGCTCCCGGGCCGACAGGGCGGCGAGCGGGTCGCGGGGGCGGTGCAGCAGGTGCCGTACCACGTCGGGGTCGATGGCCGTGCCGCCGTCGGTGACCCGACGCAGGGTCGCGGCGAACTCGGCGACGTCGGCGACCCGGTCCTTGAGCAGGTAGCCGACCCGGCGGCGGTCACCGCTGTCGAGCAGCGCCGAGGCGTACTCGGCCTGCACGTGCTGGCTGAGCACCACCACCGCGAGGTGCGGGTGCCGGGTGCGGGCGGTGACGGCGGCCCGTAGCCCGTCGTCGCGGTGCTGCGGCGGCATCCGGATGTCGGTCACCACCAGATCCGGCTCGTGCGCGTCCACCGCGTCCAGCAGCTCCGGGGCGGAGCCGACGGCGGCGACCACCGTGAAGTCGAACCGGCTCAGCAGGCCGACCAGACCCTCCCGCAGGAGCACCTCGTCCTCGGCGAGCACGACCCGGGTCACCGGGGGCACGGCAGCTCCACCCGCACCAGGGTAGGACCACCGGGCGGGCTGGACAGCAGCAGCCGGCCGTCGACGGCGGCGACCCGGTCGGCGAGTCCGGTCAGTCCGCTGCCCCGGGCCGGGTCGGCGTCGCCGCACCCGTCGTCCCCGATCTCCACCACGAGACTGCCGGCGGACCGGGTTAGCCGCACCTCGGCCCGGCTGGCCCGGGCGTGCCGGGCGACGTTGCCCAGGGACTCGGACACCACGAAGTAGGCGGTGGTCTCGACCACCTCCGGCAGCGGCTGCCCGAGGTCGGCGTGGACGTCGACCGGGATGGTGGCCGCCCCGGCCAGTTCCCGGACTGCGCCGGCCAGGCCGAGTTCGGTGAGATGCTGCGGGCGGATGCCCTGCACGATCTGCCGGAGGGTGACCATCAGCCCCTTGGCCTGCTCGTGCGCGACGGCCAACGGCCGGGCCGCGGGGGAGTCGTCGGGCACGTCCAGCCGGGCCAGGCCGAGCTGGAGGGTGAGGCTGGTCAGCCGGGGCTGCGCGCCGTCGTGCACGTCCCGTTCGATGCGGCGACGTTCGGCCTCGTACGCGTCGACCAGGCGGGCCCGGGACCGGGTGACCTCCCGCAGCGCCGTGGTCTCGGCGGACCCGTCGAGCAGCCGTCGGGCCACCGTCGCCTGGCCGGCGGCGAGCAGGCCGGCCAGGTACACCAGCGCCGGGACGCACACGACGCCTGCGGCCGCGTACGGGATCGCCTGGTGGGCGGTGTCGATCGTGGTCCAGACCACGATGACCGAGTCGGCGTCGCCGACCAGCCAGGGGCTGGCGACCAGCGTCCCGTCGAGCAGCACGACCAGGAACAGCAGCCAGTACGCCAGCGGCACCAGGCCGCCGAGCAGGAAGGTGTAGCCGACCTCCCGCCAGGCGCCGGCGCTGGTGTAACGCGCGACCAGACCCGTGAAGCGTGGCCGGTGCAGCGGACGCGGGTCCACCAGACGCAGCCGCCACCGCTCGACCGGGGCCACCGCGACGCTGACGATCGGGGCCAACGCCAGCACCGTCAGGGCGACGACGGTGAGGAACACGATGATGGGCAGCTCCACCGTCCGGTCCTGGCGTGCCGCGTTGAGCACCGCCAGCAGGGGCGCCCCGACGACGAGCAGGCCGATGGAGAGGGGGCCGGCAACCGGCAGGGTGGTGGCGAGGTACGCCAGCGCGCGCCACGGCCACGGGGAGACCAGGTAGTCGCGTCGGCGCAGCGCCGTCGCCAGGTGCAGAGGTACGGGCGAGGTCATGCCCGAACCCTGTCAGGGCGACACCGGCCGACCCAGCCCACTGGCCCTAGCGTTTCCGGTATGCCTGGCCCTACCCCCGCCGGGATCCGCCCCGCGGGGTAGCGGGCGACGCCTTTCGCTACGCGCAGTGGTTCGGCAACTACTTTCGCGGGACGTGCAACTCCCCGGGCCGGTGGCTCCGTTCTACCTCCGTCACGAGGAGGCAGTCGACTTGAAAGCCGAAGACGAACAAGCGTTCCGCGAGTTCGTGACGTCGCAGATGGCGTCGCTGCGCAAGCTGGCGTACATGACCTGCGGCGACTGGCACGCGGCCGAGGACGCCGTGGCCAACGCCCTGGTCAAGCTCTACCCCCGGTGGCGGAAGCTGGACCGACCGGACCTGTACGTCAAGACGATGGTCTACCGCGCCGCGATCGACGAGACCCGGCGGCCCTGGCGGCGGGAGCGGTCGGCCGGCGACGCCATGCCGGACCTCGCGCTGCGGGACCCGGCCGACGCGACCGACGAGCGGATGCGCCTGCGGGCGGCGCTCGACGCGGTGCCGGCCCGGCAACGGGCCGCCGTGGTGCTGCGGCACTACCTGGGTCTGAGCCTGGAGGACACGGCGGGCGTCCTCGACTGCACGGTGGGGACGGCCAAGAGTCAGGTCTCCCGTGGTCTGGCGAAGCTGCGCGAGTCACTCGCCGCCGAACGCATCAATCTCACCGGGAAGCCGACAGAGGAGTGGACCAATGCAGTTGCATGAGCTGGTGGACGCCGTGACGGGGGATGAGCCGCCGATGACGCGTACCGCCGACGACATCGTCGCGGCCGGGCGGCGGGCGCAGCGGCGTCGCCGGGCCGGGTTCGCCTCGGCCGGGGTGGCCGGTCTCGTCGTGGTCGCGGTCGCCGGTGCGTTCACCCTGCCGACCCTGGGCGCCGGGCAGCGCACCACGGCCGCGCCGCCCCCGGCGGGTGTGGCGGCCGCCGGCCCGGCCGAGGCCCGCTGGGCCGACGCCCCGCCGTTCACCTTCACCTTCAAGGGGTACGACGCGGGCCCGCTGCACGTGCAGGACCCGATCGTCGCGTCGGTCGGTTACCAGATCGCCTCGGTCTACTCCGACGGCCACATCTCGAACGACAAGCCGGTCACGGCCGACGAGACCGAGGCGCGCGGCGACGAGATCGAGCAGAAGAAGCGGGCCACCGGGGGCAAGCCCAGCCTGTGGGCGTACCTGACCGTCTACCGGCCGGGCGTCTTCGACCCGGCCGGGGTCAAGAACGGCCGGAAGGTCACCGTGGCCGGGCACAAGGCCGTGCAGGCGACCCTGCCGGTCGGCCTCGACCCGAGCAAGCCGGTCGACGAGGGCAACAAGTTGCTCGCCTGGGAGTACGCGCCCGACGCCTGGGCGGCGGTGACGTCGATCTCCGGTTCCGTCACCTCGCCCAGCTTCCAGGACCTCGGCGGCCTGGTCGGCGGTCTGAAGCCCAGCCGGCCGAAGCCGGCCACGGTGCCGTTCACCGTCGGCTACGTGCCGGCCGGCTACCGCCCGTTGCAGTCCGGCACGCACGCCATGCCCGGCCTCAGCGGCATCGCCGCGGCCCGCGCCGGTGACTTCGGCGGCGCGACGTACACCCGGCCGGCCGCGCCCACCTCGGGCCTGAGCGCGCCGTACGACGCGACCGAGAACGGCATCAAGGACGGCTTCCACATCTTCGTCACGCCGGGCAGCAGCTCGAACCAGTCCCCGGAGCCGGGCGTGACGAAGTGCTACCCCGGCTCGGACCGGCCGGTCCCGGGCGGCGACGCCGCAGGCGGCGGCTTCTGCAACATCTGGAACGCCGACGGCTCGGTCGTCCTCCAGGTCAGCGGGATGGGCCTGGGCAACAAGCTGCCGGTGGCCGAGCTGAAGAAGATCGCCCAGGGGATCAGGGTCGCCGACGTCAGGAACGAGTCGACCTGGACCCCGGCCGCGCAGGCCCTGCGGCCGTAACGGAACCGTCCACTCCGGCGGGTCGGCACGCGGCAGGGTCGGGGCCGACCGCCCCCGGCGACAGCGGCACTGCGCACGACGGCGGTGCCGCTGTCGCCGGTCCGCCGCCACCCGTACGGTCAGCGGCCCCGCAGTGACCGGAAGGTCGTCCGGATCTCGAAGTGGAATTTTTGTTCAACTTGGAATTTTCATTCCACTTGATTAGGATCCGGTGGGTGAGCGACCCACCACCCACCCTGCGCCGCGACGCCGAGCGCAACCGTCAACTGCTGCTGCGCACCGCGTACGCCCTGATGGCCACCAACGGCCTGGAGGTGTCGTACGAGGAGATCGCGCGGGCGGCCGGCACCGGGATGGGCACCGTCTACCGCCGTTTCCCCGACCGGCAGGACCTGCTGGACGCCCTGTTCAGCGAGCACATCGACCGGGTCATCGGCTTTGCCGAGCAGGCCGCGCGCCACGAGGACGCCCTCGCCGGGCTCACCTGGTTCCTCGAACAGCAACTGGAGGTCGAGGCGCAGAGCCGGGGGCTGGGGGAGCTGCTCCGCAGCCGTAACCAGTCCACCGCCCTGGTGCGGCGGGCGCGCGAGCGGATGACCCCGTTGGTGGCGGAACTCGTCGACCGGGCCGTCCGGGCCGGGCAGCTCCCGGCCGGCGCGACCCCCGCCGACTTCGCCGCCGTGCACCTGATGGTGGGCAGCGTCATGGACGCCTCCCGCACCTTCGCCCCGCAGTTGTGGCGTCGCGCGCTGCGGATCGCCCTGGCGGGCCTGCGCGTCGCCGACCTGTCCGACGACGCCCCGGAGGAGTCGGTCATCGACCGGCTCTACCACCACACCCCGAGATGAAGGCGCAGCCCATGACTGCTCTCCCCGACGACCTGGTCGCTGTCCTGCGCGGCAGGGCGATCTGCTTCGTGACCACGCTCATGCCCGACGGGTCACCGCAGATCTCCCAGACCTGGGTGGGCACCGACGGCGAGCACGTGCTCGTCAACACCGTGGACACCCACCAGAAGACCCGCAACGTCCGGCGCGACCCGCGCGTCGCCCTCGGCATCGCCGACCCCGCCGCCCCGGCCCGGTACTGGGCGCTGCGCGGCAGCGTGGTGGACCTCGTCACCGCCGGTGCCCGCGAGCACATCGACGAATTGTCCCGCAAGTACCTGGGTCGCCCCTATCCCGGCTTCGGTGGTGCCGGGCAGCAGCGGGTAATGCTCACCGTGAAGGTCGACCGGGTGCACACGCCGTGACCCGCTGGGCGCCGCCGCACCCTTTCCGATCGCCGCACCCCCGCACCGGCGGTACGCTGCCGCCCGACCCGACCGGCCGGTGAAGTCGGTCGATGCCTTAATGGGCGGGCCGTACGTCTTGGCAGCGGCGCACACCTCGGCTACCGTCGTGGGAACGCTCCCATGTAGAAACATCTATGTGATCAGGAGGCAACACGTCGTGGCTACCCTCTCCTCGCTCCGCCGTAGATCGGTGGCGGCCTTCAGTGTGGCGGCCGTCGCGGGCGTCACCGCCGCCGGCGTCTGCCTCGCCGGTGGCACCGCCTCCGCCGGGACGATATCCGGACCGCTCTACCGCGACCCGACCACCGCCGTCGTCCGCTGGGTCGCCGCCAACCCCGGCGACTCCCGGGTCGGCGTCATCCGCGACAAGATCGCCAGCCAGCCACAGGCCCGGTGGTTCGCCAACTTCAACCCGTCGACCGCGCAGTCCGAGGCCGCGTCGTTCGTCGGCGCCGCCAACTCCGCGCGGCAGATCCCGGTGCTCTCCATCTACGAGATCACCAACCGGGACTGCGGTGGGGCCAGCGCCGGTGGGGCACCCGACCTCAACCAGTACCAGACCTGGGTGTCGAACTTCGCCCGTGGGCTGGGCAACCAGACGGTCATCATCATCCTGGAGACCGACTCGCTCGCCCTGCTGACCTGCCTGAACAGCAACGAGATCAACGCCCGTAACCAGGCGATCTCGACGGCCACCCGGACCCTCAAGGCGGCCAACCCCAACGCCAAGGTCTACCTCGACGGCGGCCACTCCACCTGGAACAGCCCCAGCGAGACGGCCAACCGCCTGCGGGCGGCCGGCGTCCAGTACGCCGACGGCTTCTTCACCAACGTGTCGAACTACAACCCCACCTCCAGCGAGGCGAACTTCGGCCGGAACGTCATCAACGCCCTCAACGGCATGGGCCTGTCGGGCAAGCGTCAGGTCATCGACACCAGCCGCAACGGCGGTGCCAGCGGTGACTGGTGCGGCGACGACAACACCGACCGGCGCATCGGGCAGTACCCGACGACCAACACCGGCGACAACAACATCGACGCGTACCTCTGGGTGAAGCCGCCGGGTGAGGCCGACGGCTGCCGCTACACCGCCGGCTCGTTCCAGCCGGATCTGGCCTTCAGCCTGGCCAACGGCGCACCCAACCCGCCCACCACGGCACCGCCGACCACCCCGCCGCCCACCACGGCCCCGCCGACGACCCCGCCGCCCACCACGGCACCGCCCACCACGCCGCCGCCGGCCGGCAACGGCTGCACCGCGTCGGTGGTGGTCAACCAGTGGAACGGTGGCTTCACGGCGAGCGTGACGGTCACCGCCGGCGCCACCGCCCTCAACGGCTGGAACGTCAGCATCAACCTGCCCGGCGGTGCCAGCGTCACCAGCACCTGGAGCGCACAGTCCAGCGGCACCAGCGGGACCGTCCGGTTCACCAACGTGAGCTACAACGGGCAGGTCGGTGCCGGGCAGTCGACCAACTTCGGCTTCCAGGGCAACGGCACCGGCCCCGGTGCGACCGCCACCTGCGCGGCCAGCTGATCCCACCCGAACGCCGACGGCCCGACGCGGAGAACCCTTCCGCGTCGGGCCGTCGGCGTTCAGCGTCCCCCCGCTCCGGCCCGTCCGCGGGCTAAACTGGAGGGTGGACCTCACACACCAGGAAATCTTCCAACGGTACGTCTACGCCGGTGCGGTCACCCGGGACCCGGATGCGATCGCCGCCCTGTTCACCGAGGACGGCGTGTACGAAGCACCGCTGGTTCCCGCCGGCCACCCGCTGCACGGCCGACTGGTCGGCCGGGCGGCGATCCGGGCCGGGACCAGCGCCTACCACCAGCTCCCGACCCACCAGGGCACGGTGAACCTGGGGCGCTCCGCCCACCTCCTGCACGACACCCCGGACCCCGACGTGTTCATCGCCGAGATCGACGTCGCCTTCGACGGGACGGACGGGCGACAGACGACGATGTCGCTCGTGCAGATCTTCCGACTCCGCGCCGGGCAGATCGCCGTGCTCCGCGACTACTTCACCGAACCACCTTCCGACGCCTCCACCGGTCGGTAGCTCACCCGGGCACCCCGGCCGCCGCTACAGGGCACCGTTGACCAGGACGAGGCGATCAGCCACGCGGCGATGGTGCCACGTCGGCCGAGGTTCGGGGGCGGGGTCGGCCGAGGGCCCCGGTCCCCGCGCTGATCGCCCAGGTCGGCACCCCACCTGCCCCACTGGGCACCGCGACCCGCAACAGGGCCGGTGTGAGCGGCCATAGTGTGGTGTGAGGCATCAGGTTGGGCTGTCGGACGGGGACCTGTGGTCCTCGATCGCCGCCGGTGACGGTTCTGCGTTCGGTCGGCTCTTCGACCGGTACTCCCGCACGGTCTACAACCATGCGTTCCGGCTGACCGGATCGTGGTCGACGGCCGAGGATGTCACCCAGGTGACCTTCCTCGTCGCGTGGCGCCGCCGCCACGACGCCCGGCTCGTGGACGGCTCAGCGCTGCCGTGGCTGCTGGTCGTCGCCACCAACACGGTCCGCTCCGAGTGGCGGTCGGCGCGTAGGTGGCTGGCGCTGATCCGGCGACTACCGGTGGAGCGGTACGTCGATGGTGACCTCGCCGACGAGGTTTCCGCGCGGCTCGACGACGAGCGGCGGATGACCGAGGTCCTCGCGGTGCTCCGCAGGTTGCCGTTGGCAGAGCGGGAGGCGGTGGCGTTGTGCCTCTGGTCCGGCGTGTCCTACCCGGACGCGGCAGCCGTGTTGGGCATCAGCGAGGTGGCGGTGCGGTCGAGGGTGAGCCGCGCGCGCAGCCGCCTGGCCCGTCTGATGCCGGAGGAGATCCAGGAGGGGAAGCGGTGAACGACATTCTCGACCTGCCCGCCGAGCGGGGCCTGCCGCCGGAGGCGGCGCTCGCGATGCGGGCCCGGATCCTCGGCTTCGCGAGCCCGCCTCCGGCGCGTACCCCACGACTGCGGGTTGCCGTGGCCGCGGTGCTGCTGCTGGCCGTGGCCTGCGGTGTCGCGGCGGTGGGGTGGGACCGACCGGCCCGATCGCCCGGGCAGGTGTTGGCCATGGGACAGGGTGAGTTGTCGCCCACGCTGCGGGATGCGGCCGAGTGGTGCCTGCAGTGGAACTCCCCACGACGGCAGGCCCCGGGAGAGCGACCGGTACCGGTGTCTCTGGCCGACCTGGCGGTGGCCGTGGAGCGGGGCGGGCGCGTACTGGTGTTGTTCATGAACGACGTCGGCTACGCCACCTGTGACGTGGAGTGGGCGGGCACGGCCCGGGTGTCCGGCGGGGGCGCGACCGAACCCTGGCCGCACGGTGAGTGGCTTCCCGGGCCGGTGCAGCGACTGCTGCTGATCTCCACCGAGCCCGACGGCGGGGACGTCAGCGTCGGCGGCCGGGTCAGCCCACGCGTCCACCGGCTCGTGATCGACCACGGCGACGGCCACACCACGGCAGCCCGGCTCTCCGCGGGTGTGTTCGGTCTGCTGACCAGCGACGCTCGCCTCCGGGCCGGCAACGATCCTGAACTGGTCAGTTACGACGCCGGGGGAGCGGAGATCGACAGGCGACCGCTGTTCCAGCCGGAGGACCAGCTGGAACACTGCTACGCGGGCCCGGACGGAAAGCGGATCTACGGCAGACCGGCCAGCGGCTGCCGGGCCGCCGAGAAGTGGCGACGGTAGCTCCCGCCGGACGCCCCGTGGACGTCCCGGAGCGTCGCCGGCAGCGCAACGGTGGGGTGCCGTCGACGCCGGCACCCCACCGGCCGGTCACTTCTGGCGCAGCGTGGCCAGGGCGCCGCTCCAGGCCACCACCTGGTCCAGCATCCGGTGCAGGACGGGCTCCTGGTGCTCGGCCGGCAGGACCTCGCCGTTCGGGCCGAACTCGGTGAAGTAGTTCAGGGTGATCTGGTCACGGACGCCGGCGACGTGCAGCTCTGCCATCACCAGTCGCAGGTGCTCGACGGCCCGGATCCCGCCGTGGATGCCGTACCCGACGAAACCGGCCGACTTGTCGCGCCACTCCGAGTAGAGGTAGTCGATGGCGTTCTTCAGTACGCCCGGGTAGGAGTGGTTGTACTCCGGGGTGACGAAGACGTACCCGTCGTAGCGCGAGATGGTCTCCGCCCAGCGCCTGGTGTGGTCGCCCACGTAGTTCTCCGGTCCCATCGCCGCCGGGACCGCCTCGTCGAGGTGCGGCAGGTCGTGGTCGGCCAGGTCGACGATCTCGTAGCTGGCGTCTCCGCGCTGCGTGGCCAGCTTGTGGACCCACTGCGCCACCGCCTCGCCCCGCCGTCCCGGTCGGGTGCTGCCGATGATGATGCCGATACGCATTGGTTGACCTCCTGATCGGTGGACGTGCTCAGCGGTGCCCCGGTCACTTCGCCGCTGTCGGGCGGGTGCCTCGTTGCGCCCGGGTGAGCCAGGTGGCGAGGGCGAGGGCGACGGCGGCCATCCCGGTCAGCCACCAGAAGGTGCCCTGGAACGCCGCGGCGACCTCGACCTCGGATCGGGCGTCGGCCAGCGCGTCGGCGAGTACCACGACGCAGATTGCGCTGCCGACGGCGCCGCCGACCCGGGACAGGATGTTCACCTGCGAACTGGCGTCCGGCATCTGGTGGGACCGGACCCGGGCCAGCGCGGCGGAGACCACCGGGGATCCGGCGAGGGCCAGGCCGACGCCCCGGACCACCTGGAGGGCCTCGACGAGGACGACGTTCGGATCGGACGGCAGGACCGCCATCGGGACGGTGCTGGCGACGGTGACCACGAGACCGACCACGGTGACGATGCCGCCGCCGTACCTGTCGGTCAGTCGTCCGGCGACCGGGAAGGTGACCGTGGCACCGAGGCTGAACGCCATCAGCAGCAGGCCGGTGTCGATGATGTCCTTGTCCATTCCGAGTTGGAAGTACAGCGGCATCACGATCAGCCCCCCGAAGAGCGCCGCGCTGGAGAAGAAGACGGTGCTGACGGCGGCGGCGTAGACCGGGTCCCTGGCCAGGCGCAGGTCCATCAGCGGCTCGGCGGCGCGCAGCGACCGGTGGACGAAGAGCACGAGCGCGACCAGCGCGACCACCAGTGGAGCCAGCACGGCTGCCACGAACAGCCCGCGCCCGTCCATCGCTGCGGTGATGGCGTAGGTGAGCAGCGGCAGCCCCAGGGCGACCAGGAACAGGGCCGGCAGGTCCGGCCGGGCGGCCCGACCGCTCGCACCACGCGGAACGACCCGCAGGGCCACCAGCAGCCCGACGATCCCGATCGGCACGTTGACCAGGAACATCCAGCGCCAGGAGAGGTTGTCGATGAGCAGGGCGCCGATGATCGGGCCGAAGGCCGGGGCCAGGATGGCCGGCACGCTGGACACGGCGATCACCCGACCCATCCGTCCGCTCCCCGCGACCTGGCCGAGGATGGCCATTCCGGTGGGGATGAGCAGTCCGCCGGTCAGCCCCTGGAGCACCCGGGCGGCGATGAGCGTGTCGGCGTCGCGGGCGAGCGCGCAGAGCGCGGAGGTGAGGGTGAATCCGGCCAGCGCCCAGAGCCAGAGCCGACCGGTGCCGATCCGCCGGCTGAGCCAGCCGCAGGTGGGCAGGGCCGCGGCGAGGGCGAGCAGGTAGCCGCTGTTGATCCACTGCATCGCGGTCAGTGAGGCGTCCAGTTCCCGGCCGATGATCTCGATGCCCACGTTGACGAGCGAGGTGTCCAGGCCGGTCATCACCGAACCGGGCGCCAGGACGAGGGCGACCCGCCAGACCGGGGCGGGAACCGCCGTGGTGGGGGTCCGTCCCGTGCTGGTGTCCGTGCCGGCGTTCGCGCTGCCCACTGTCATCGCCGCCCCATCACAGATCGTTGGACAACCAACGATAATCGCCAGGTCGTTGGAAGTCCAACGTTTAGCTACACTGGTCGGGTGAGTGAGCACGAACCCGCCCCGCAGCCGGGGGCCCCGCCGGCTCGGCTCCGGCGGCTGACCTCCTGGCTGCTCCACCACGGGGCGGCCCGCGCGAACCGGGTCGTCGGGACGCACCTGGACCGCCCCGGCGACCGGATGCGGTACGGCATCCTCGCCGCGCTCGACGAGTTCGGCGGGATCAGCCAGGCGGAGCTGTGTCGCCGGCTGGGCATCGACCGGGGCGACGCGGTCACCACGCTGAGCGGGATGGAGACCGACGGTCTGCTCCGCCGGGAACCCGACCCGGTGGACCGGCGCCGCAACGTCGTGCACATCACCGACGCCGGCATTGCCCGGATGCGGGAGATGGACACGCTGGTCGACGCCGCCCAGAACGACCTGCTCGACCGGTTCACAGTGGCCGAACGCGCCCAGTTCAGCGCCCTGCTGCGCCGCCTGGTCGACATCCCGCCACCCTGAGCGGCCAGGCCGCCGGCACGCCGGTCACGCCACCGGTGGGCAGGTTGCCGGCATGGTCGATCCAGCCCGGACCGTGTCATGCTGCACGGACCCCCGACGGGAGGACGACGATGGCTTCTGGCGATGCCGTACAGGTGCGGCCGGCGCGAGGGCTGCTGCGACCTCTGGTGTCCGGGGTGACGCTGACCGCGGTCCTGGCGTTGCTGTTCGGGCTGCCGTGGTGGACGTTGACGGTGGCGGCGCGCTGGCCGGCGCCGGTGATGGGCGCCGGCACGGCCGTGTTCGTGGTCGCGGTGGTCGCATTCCCCGTTCTGATGTATCTCGGGCACGGCCGCCGGCGGCTGGACTCGGCGGCGCGCATCGCGGACTCACTGCTTGGCCTGGTCTGGATCCTGTTCGTCTGGACGCTGATCGCGAACGTGCTCCGGCTCCCGCTCGCCGTGGCGGGGGTCGCCGATCCGGTCCGGTCCCGGGCCGTGGCGGTCGGTGCGGCGTTCGTCTCGGTCGTCCTGGCCGTCTGGGGGTACGCCGAGGCGATGCGGGTGCCCCGGGTCCGGCGGGTGGACGTCACCATCGACCGGCTGGGTGCCGGGCTCGACGGGGTCCGGGTGGCGCTGCTGACCGACACCCACTATGGCCCGATCGACCGGGCCCGCTGGTCCGCCCGCACGATCGAAGTGGTCAACGGACTGGCCCCCGACATCGTCTGCCACACCGGCGACATCGCCGACGGCACGGTCGACCAGCGTCGCGCGCAGGCAGCGCCGCTGGGCACCGTGCAGGCCCGGCTGGCCCGGGTGTACGTGACGGGCAACCACGAGTACTACGGCCAGGCGCAGGGCTGGGTCGACCACATGCGGACCCTCGGCTGGGAGCCCCTGCACAACAGGCACCTCGTGGTGGAGCGGGGCGGCGCACGGCTCGTGGTGGCCGGGGTCGACGACGTGACCGCCGCCTCGTCCGGCCTCGCCGGTCACCAGGCCGATCACGCCGCGGCGTTGGCCGGCGTCGACCCGCAGCTGCCTGTGCTGCTGCTGGCGCACCAGCCGAAGCAGATCGACGACGCGGTCGCGGCCGGTGTGGATCTGCAGCTGTCCGGGCACACCCACGGCGGCCAGATGTGGCCGTTCCACTACCTGGTCCGGCTCGACCAGCCGGTCGTGCAGGGCCTCAGCCGGCACGGCCGGACCCAGCTCTACACGAGCCGGGGGACCGGTTTCTGGGGCCCGCCGTTCCGGATCTTCGCGCCGAGCGAGATCACCCTGCTCACCCTCAGGGCGGGTTAGGCGACCGCCGGCGTCCACGTCCCATCGGTGGTCCCACGATCAGGCCAGGGGCGTCGATGCGCAGGTCGAGCACGCGCCGCAGCTCCGCCCATGGGCGACCGCAGGGGCCAGGTGCGACGGCGGCACTGTCGGGCCGGCGGGTGCCGGGGCGGCATGGGTCATCCCTGATGACAAAGTCATCTCAAAGCGTTGACGGTGTCATCTCAACTGCCTAGGCTGACTGCGATGACGTTGTCATCTTGCGGTGCCGGGGTCTTCGGCCCGCAGGATTCGACATCCGTAAGCGTGCCTCGGGCACTGCGCAAGCGTTGAGGGGTATCGATGAAAATCTTTCTCACGGGCGGATCGGGCTTCGCTGGAGGGGCAATCCTCCGCCGGCTGGTCGATGACGGGCACACGGTGCACGCGCTCGCGCGGTCCGCAGCGGCCTCGAACGCGATCACGTCGGCGGGCGGGCTCCCGGTCGGCGGTGACCTGTTGGACCTGGTCGAGTCCGGCAGTCGGCCCGCATGGTTGCGGACTCTCGGCGAGGTCGACGCCGTAGTGCACTCGGCGGCCTTCATGGCCTTCTGGGGACCCGATCAGGCGTTCGTCGACCGCAACCTGCTGCCGACCCGCGCCCTCTACCAGGCTGCCGTGGACGCCCGGGTCAAGCGGTTCGTCCTGGTGTCCGCGGCCAGTGTCTCCACCGGCACCAACCACGACCACACCGTCGACGAGAACTCCGACCCGGGCAGGGCGAACATCGCCTACAGCCGCGTGAAGCTCCGCACCGAGCAGGAACTGCTCGCCCTGCCGCACGGGAACACGTCCCTGGTGATCATCCGACCGCCGTTCCTGTGGGGCCGAGGCATGACCCACACCCTGCAGGGATTCGTCGACTCCGTCGAAGCCGGCAGATTCTCCTGGATCGACGGCGGGCGGCACCTGGTCGACTTCTGCCACGTCGACAACCTCGCCCACGTCATCACGCTGGCACTCGACCGTGGGGATCACGGCTTGGTCTGCTACGTCACCGACGGCAACCCCCGCTCCGCCCGCGACTTCTTCACCCCTCTGCTGGCCACCCGTGGCATCGACGTCAGCGCGGCCAACAGCGTTCCCCGGGCAGTCGCATCACCGCTGGCCACCCTCATGCAGGCCGCCGCGAAAGCGCGTCGCAGCGCCACCGCACCACCGCTCACCCCGTGGATCATCTCGTTCATGGGCCGCGACCGCGTCTACGACATCACCCGCGCGCGACGTCGACTGGGCTATCAGCCGGCGATCACCGTGGAAGAAGGACTCCGGCACATGGCGCAATCCAGCACCATGGGCCGCTGAGCCTCGCGTCCACGCCACCGATCAGCGCAAGGAACGCCCCGGCATCGCTGGCCGAACAGCCGGGGCAACCTCAGGGGCCGGTAGTCGCAACCCTTCGACCACGGTCGGCAAAGGCGTCCTGACCCGGTCATAGGATGAACGGATGATCCGGGCTGAAGCCGCCGCCGCTACACGCCAGGCCCTGCTCGATGCGGCGGCCGAGCTACTTGACCACGGCGGCCCCGAAGCCGTGACCCTCCGTGCCGTCGGAGCGCGGGCAGGGATGACCCGTGGAGCCCCCTACCGGCACTTCCCCGACAAAGAACACCTCATGATCGCGGTCGGCAGCCATACCTGGGACGAGCTCGGTCAACGAATCGGCGCCATCCACCGAGACCCCAGCCTCTCACCGGCCGCAAAGCTGCGGGCCCTCCTCGCCGCCTTCATCAACCTCGCCCGTCGCCAACCCCATCTCTACCGTCTGATGTTCAGCAGCCCCGCCAGCGATCCCACCGCGTTCGCCCGGGCCGCCCAGCCCACGCAGGACGAATCCCTTCGAATAGTCGCCGACGTGACCGGCGAACACCACGCCCGCCGGTACGCCGCACTGCTCCTCGCCAGCGCCGACGGCATCGCCGGCATGGAACTCACCGGTCAGCTCGAAGGCGACAAATGGCGTACCACCGCCGAAGAGTTGATCGACACCCTCGTCACCATGGTCGCCGCTCAAACCCACGGAAGCGCCGTGGAAGCGACTGGCAGTTCCTGACCCGTCCTCTCCGGGGATCCCGGCTGGGTGGCGGGTGGCTGGTCGGGGGCGGGTGGCGGTCGCGGTGGGACCATCTGGTCAGAACGTGGGGCGGCGGATCCGCCAGAAGACCAGCGCCAGCAACAGCAGGGCCAGCGCGACGAACGTGGCGGTCTCGATGGCCTGGAAGCTCCAGTAGCGTTCGACGGGTTGGTAGACAGCCCACCGTTGGATGCCGTGGTCGTGGAGGTAGACGGTGGGGTCGCCGCCCCCCTCCCGGGCCCTTCCCTCCATGATCACGGCGTCGAGGCCGGTGATGTGGCGGCCGTTGGCATCGACGAACCCCTGGTCGAGGACCATGTCCCGGGCGCTGGTCGTACCGTCGGTGATGTCGCCCGCTCCCGGTACGAAGGCCTGGACGTGGGTGACCGGCGTGCGGAAGTGCGGGCGGATCCAGCCGGCGACGGTGAAGCGTACGGCCAGGAACGCCACGAACGCCACGGCGGCGGCCGGCAGGCTGCGGCGCAGCACCGGCCCGGCGGCGACGCCCAGCGCGAACGCGAACAGGGCGTACGCCATGGGCACGACTCCGGTCAGGTCGAAGCCGGTGATGTCGAACCCGCCCAGCAGGTCGAGTGGCTGCCGGTACCAGGCGACCACCATGGACAGTGCTGCCGCGAGAAGGACGCTGACGGTGCCGAGTACCAGGATCTTGGCGGTCAGCCAGCGCCGGCGCGGCACCGCCTGGGTCCAGGCCAGCTGCCAGGTGCCCGCCTCCAGCTCCCGGGCGAGCAGCGGCGCACCGAGGAAACCGCCGATCGCGTACGGGACGAAGTTGAGCAGGATCAGCACGGTGGTGCTGTAGCCGTGGTCCTGCTGTAGCCGGGCCAGCGCGGATCGGCAGCCCTGGTCCAGTGGTGGCACCAGGCAGTGTGTCGGACCCATCGGGAACAGGGCGTGCATCGGCCGGCCGAGGACGAACAGCGCCACCGCGACGACGCCGACGAAGACCGTCAGTGCCAGGACCTCGGTACGGTGCTGACGCCACATCATCCACGTCATGCGGTCTGCTCCCGGTGTTCGGCGTCGAGGCCGGCGGGCCGGCGCAGGTAGGCCAGCACGAGCTCTTCCAGCCCGACGGGGTTCGCCTGCCAGCCGGGTATGACCGGCGTTGCCGCCTGGCGTACCAGCATGGTGGTGTGCCTGTCGCTGTGGCTGACCTCGATCACGGACGGGCCGTGCGGGTCCGCCCCGACCCGTGGACCCAGGAGCAGCCGGTGTTCGGCCAGCAGCGAGTCGATGTCGCCGTCGAGTACGACCCGGCCGTGGTTGATCACCACGAGGTGGTCGCAGACCCGTTCCAGTTCGTGGATGGCGTGGGAGGAGAACAACACGGTCAGCTGGCTGTCGGCGACCGCGCCCATCAGGGTCCGCTGGAACTCCTGCCGGGCCAGCGGATCCAGGCTGGACAGTGGCTCGTCCAGGACCAGCAGCTCGGGTCGCTTGGCCAGCGCCAGCGTGAGCGCCACCTGGGACTGCTGCCCACCGGAGAGCGCGCCGGCGCGGGCGTGCAACGGGATGCCCAGTTGGGTCAGGCGTCGCGCGGCCAGCCCGTGGTCGAAGCGCACGTTGCAGGAGCGGCCGAAGCGCAGCAGGTCCGCCACGGTGAACTGGCGGTAGAGCGGGTGGTCCTGCGCGAGGAAACCGATGCGGGTCAGGGCCCGCACACTGTTGGTGGCGGGCGATTCGCCGAACACCTCGACCGATCCCGTGGTGGGCGTGAGCAGCCCGACCGCCAGGCGCAGCAAGGTGGTCTTGCCGGCGCCGTTCGGGCCGACCAGGGCGCTGACGCGGCCGGGGGGCAGCTCCAGGGTGCAGTCGCGCAGGGCCCATGCTCTGCGGTACCGCTTGCCGAGGTTCCTGGTACGCAGCGCGGGGTGGGCCGTCATGCTGACTCCGCAGTCGTCTTGGTCTGGTGGTGGACGCTGGCGAACAGCGCGGCGATCGCCTGATCGTCCAGCCCTGCGGCGTACGCCCTCCGCAGCCAGGTCTGCAGGCCGCTCCGCAAGGAGGTGTAGGTGGCCGGGGGCACCGCAGCGGGCAGCGCGTCGTTGACGAACGTGCCGTGGCCTGGCCGGCCGGTGACGAGGTTCTCCTGCTCCAGCTGGCGGTATGCCTTCGCCACCGTGTTCGGATTGATGGCCAGCGACTCGACGACCTCCCGGATCAGGGGCAGGCGGTCCCCGGGCCGCAGGAAACCCAGCAGGACAGCCTGCTGGACCTGGTGGACGAGCTGCAGATACGGCGGTACGCCGGAGCCGGTGTCGAGCCGGAAGTGGAACATGGGGCCTCCCTGCTTTACTAGGGTAGTAGTAAAGCGGTAAGGCTCGCCCGCCGTCAAACCGCGTCACCGCGTACTCGCCGAGACGCAGCTCGATCGGCCGCGCCGCGTACGTGTTGTAGACGAGCCGGTCGGCCAGTCGGTAGTCACGGCGGAAGCCCGTGCGCCACCGTGAGTTTCTGCCCCAGCCGTGCGACAGGTCGGCCACCTGCCGGTGTCGTCGCCGCCATGCCCAGTACAACGTCGAGGTCGAGGCGAGTACGGGATCCAGGTGGTGGGGGTGCTGGATTTCGATTTGCGGGATGGTGTGCTTTCGTTCTGCGCTTATCTGTTGTTCGATCTGCGGGCCCGTCAGCGGGGCGGCCGTGGAAGAGATCCGCGGCTACGTCCCATTACTGCCGGTTGCGACGAGTTCGGGGAAGGCGCCCGCCGGGGCGAGCTGTCCCGCCGGTCGGCCCACGGCGCCGGGCAGAAAAGGGCCGGTGCCCTGGTCATGGTGCTTCAATGGTGGGCATGCCGCTCGACGAGTTGCGCGTTCTGCTGGGCCGGCATGCCCGGCCCGACCTGGGCACGAGCATCGCCGACGTGCGCATCTTCCGTGCCGACCGGCCCGACCCGCCGACGCCGACCACCTACGGCAGGGTGCTGGCCCTCGTAGCTCAGGGCACGAAGCGGTTCGCGCTCGGCGACCGCGTGTACGAGTACCAGGCCGGCGACTATCTCGTCGCCTCGGTCGACCTGCCGGTGACCGCGCACTTCGCCCGCGCCAGCCCGGAGGAGCCGGCGCTCGGCTTCGGCCTGACCCTCCACCCGGCCGCCGTCGCCGAGGTGCTGCTCCAGGCCGACCCGGCGGACCTGCCGCCGGCACCCGCCGCCGAGGTGCCGGCCGGCCTGGCCGTCAGCAGGGCCCCCGTCGAGCTGCTCGACGCCGCAGTCCGCCTGCTGCGCCTGCTCGACCGGCCCCGCGACATCCCCATGATCGCGCCCCTGATCAAGCGGGAGATCATCTGGCGGCTGCTCACCGGCGAGCAGGGCGGCGTCCTGCGCCAGTTCGGCCTGCCCGACAGCAGCCTCAGCCACATCGCCCGGGCCGTCCAGTGGATCCGCGACAACTACGCGCGGCCCTTCCGGGTCGAGGACGTGGCGCAGCAGGCGGGGATGAGCGTCTCCGCGTTCCACCGCAACTTCCAGGCCGTCACCTCGATGAGCCCGATCCAGTACCAGAAGCAGATCCGCCTGCAACGCGCCCGGCTGCTGCTCGCCGCGAGCCCCGGCGACGTCGCCGGGGTCAGCCGCCGCGTCGGCTACGAAAGCCCCGCCCAGTTCAGCCGCGAGTACCGCCGGCAGTTCGGGGACCCGCCCCGCCAGGACGCGGCCCACCTGCACGCCCGCACCGCCGCACGGGTCACGCCCCGCGACAGTTGACCGGAACTCGCGTTCTCTTGCCCGATCCTGCCGCCTGCGCCGACGGACGGCCGGGTGGCTGATCACCGCCGGTAGCCTGCCCGAGCAGAGGGCCGAGGTCGGCCGGGGCCGACGGACAACGACGGGCGCGTGAGGTACGGGTGGCCGGTAGCGAACTGTTCGG
The DNA here is from genome assembly GCF_040648835.1 of Micromonospora sp. NPDC049081. Lineage (NCBI taxonomy): Bacteria > Bacillati > Actinomycetota > Actinomycetes > Micromonosporales > Micromonosporaceae > Micromonospora > Micromonospora sp. NPDC049081. Next base: position 60,091 of record NZ_JBEZEK010000032.1, read on the forward strand.
ACGCCACGACGCCCTGGCGCAGCTCGCCGAGTTCCTCGACGGGGTGCGCCAGGGCGGCGGCGCGCGGCTGATCTGCGGCGAGCCGGGGGTCGGCAAGTCCGCCCTGATGACCGCCGCCATGGAGTTCGCCCTCGCGGACGGGATGCGCGTGCTGCGGGCGTCCGGGTCGGAGTTCGAAGCCGACGTCAGCTACTCCGGCCTGCACCAGCTGCTGCTGCCCGCGCACGCGGCTCTCGACCGTCTCCCGCCCGGTTCGCGCGAGGCGCTGTCGGTGGCGCTCGGCTTCGGCGCCGGCACGCCCCCGGACGTCCTCCTGGTCTGCAACGCCGCCCTGCTGCTCGTCACGGAGCTCACGGCCGACGAGCCGGTCCTGCTGGTGGTCGACGACGTGCACTGGCTCGACCGCGCGAGCGCCGTCGTCCTCGGCTTCATCGCCCGGCGGCTGGCGGGTGTCCGGGCCGGGCTGCTGGCGTCGACCAGGGCGGGATCGGTGAGCTTCCTCGACCTGCGGGGGCTGTCCGAGCACGCCGTCGGGCCGCTCGACGACGAGGCCGCGGGGCGGCTGGTCGACGCCCGCCACCCGCAACTGCCGGCGCGGGTACGCCGACGCCTGCTCGACCTCGCCCAGGGCAACCCCCTCGCGCTGATGGAGCTGCCCGCCACGCTGCTGGGCTCCGTGCGGCGTACGGAGACGCAGCCCGAGGTGGTCCCCCTCAGCGACCGGTTGCAGGCGATCTTCGCGGCCCGGTTGACCGGGCTGCCCGAGGCGACCCGGCGGGTGCTGCTGCTGGCCACCTTCGAGGGCACCGGCGACGTCCGGGTGCTCCGCGCCGCGCTGCCCGACCAGTCCAGCCTGGCCGACCTGGCCCCCGCCGAGCGGGCGCAGCTCGTCCGGGTGGACGACGCCACGGCCCGGATCGCGTTCCGGCATCCACTGATCCGCTCGGCGATCGTGGCCATGTCCACCCACGAGGAGCGCCGCACCGCGCACGTCGCCCTCGCCGGAGCCCTGGTCGACGACGAGGAACGCCGCGCGTGGCACCTCGCGGCGGCCGCTGTCGGCCCCGACGAGGCGGTGGCGGAACTCCTGGAAGAGGCGGCGCACCGGGTGATGCGGCGCGGGGACGGGTTCGCGGCGGTGGCGGCCCTGGTCCGCGCCGCCGAGTTGAGCGCCACGAGCGCCGGCCGGGGGCGGCGGCTCGCCGAGGCCGCGTACATCGGAGCGGAGGCGAGCGGCACCATCGACGACGCGAAGATCCTGCTGACCGACGCGCGTCGGGCGGCTCCCGACTCGGCCGGTTCGCTGCACGCGGCCAACGCGACCGCCTTCCTCATGATCAACGGCGACGGCGACGTGAACACCGCCCACCGGCTGCTGGCGGGTGCCATCGAGACCGGCGACCACGGCTACCGGGCCGACGACCCCGCGCTCGTCGAGGCCATGCACACCCTGCTGCTGCTGTGCTGGTACGGCAGCACGCCGGAGTACTGGGAACCGTTCTTCGCGCTGCTGCGCCGGATCCGGCCCCGGCCGCCGGACGTGCTCGCGCTGGCGAGCGACAGCTTCGCCGACCCGGTGCGCACCGGGAAAGCCGCGCTGGGCCGGATCGACGCGGTGCTCCGCACGCTGACCGAGAACGAGGACCCCACCCGCATCATGCGGATCGGCACGGCCTCGGTTTACCTCGATCGTCTCGGCGACTCGCGGGAGGCGTCCTGGCGGCTGGTCGAGCACGGGCGCAACGGCGGGGCACCCCGCCGGCACCTCGGAGCCCTGATGCACCTGTGCCTCGACGACTTCCTGACCGGCCGGTGGGACGAAGCCGAGGAACTCGCCGCGGAGGGCCAGCGGACCTGCGACACCAGCGGCTTCTCGTTCTTCGCGTGGTACTTCCGGTACAACCGGGCGATCCTCGCCGCCGGCCGGGGACGGTTCGACGAGGCGTACGCGCTCGCCGACGAGATCACCCACTGGGCGCTGCCCCGTGGCGTCGCCGCCGCCGCGCTGTTCGCGCAGCATCCCCGGGTGCTCGCCGCCATGGGGCAGGGCGACTACGACGCCGCCTTCGGCCACGCCGCCGCGATGAGCCCGCCCGGCCTGCTCGCCTCCCACGTGCCGCACTGCACCTGGGTCATGTTCGACCTGGTCGAGGCGGCCGTACGCACCGGGCGGACAGCCGAGGCCCGGGTCCACGTGCAGGCGATGCGGGACGCGGACGTGGCTGGCTTGTCGCCCCGGATGGCCCTGCTCCAGGCCGGCGCGGAGGCTCTCGTCCTCGACGACGACGAGTCGGTGACCCGCGTGGAGGCCCTGCTGGCCGACGCCGCGACGCGGCGGTGGCTGTACGACGGGTCCCGGGTGCGGTTGGCCCTCGGTGAGCGGCTGCGACGGACCCGGTCGCCGGCGGAGGCCCGGCCGCACCTGCTCGCCGCACGGGACGGATTCGCCGCCCTGGCCGCAGAGCCCTGGCTCGACCGGGTGGAGAGGGAGCTGCGCGCCTGCGGCCACCGTCCGCCCCCCCGGCAGCGGGGTGACCTGACCGCGCTGACGGCGCAGGAACTCCAGATCGCGGAGCTGGCGGCTAGCGGCCTGACCAACAGGCAGATCGCCGAGCGCCTGTACCTGTCCCACCGGACCGTCGGCGCCCACCTGTACCGGATCTTCCCCAAGCTGGGCGTCACGTCCCGGGCGGCGCTCCGGGACGCGCTGTCGCCGCCTGCTGCTGGGCAGACTGCGCGCTGAGCTCGTCGGCCTGCGTCTCCTTCGCTTCGAGCAACCGCTCCAGGAGACGCCGGGTGGTGGGGTCGTCGTCGCCGATCCAACGCACCGCCTCCTGCAACGTCTGGACGAGGACCCGCGCCCCGACGAGGTTCTGCGTCACGATGCCGACGACGTCACCGTCGGGGAACGCCCGGAAGGCGACCCGGGACCGGGCGCCCAGGTGTTGCGGGTCGTAGTCGCCGGCGCACCCGAGCTGCCGGATCCGGGTCGCGACCAGCCGCGCGTCACCACGGTCGCGGTCGGCCCCGGCGAACAGGAGCTCCGCGAGCGGCCGGGCCGACGGAGCGCGGACGGCCAGCGCGTGCTGCTCGTACTGCAACGAGGACACGACCAGGCTCGCCAGCAGCACGTTGAGCAGGCGCGTGGTCGCCGCAAGGTCGGCCCGGTTCGACGGCGTGACCGGCCCGTCGTCGAGGTCGAACAGGGCCCGGTCCCGGACCTCGCGCATCCGCAGCACGGTGGGCGGCGATGCGGGGTGTTCCCGTCCTGATGGCGTCACGCCGTCGATGGTGCGGCGCGGCTCTCGACCCGCGCATCTGTCGAATGACCTAACCCGGGACGAGGTGCCGGCGGCGGAGGGTCCTCACGGCCCCGGGCCGGTGCACCAGGACGCGGCGCGGGCCGGCGGCTCCGCTCACGTCAGCGGCCCCGCCCGGCCGCCGGCCTGCCCGGTTCCGGCACGACCGGCTAGGTCATCGGTCGTCGGCGGCCCGGATCCCGGAAGTCGGATGACTGATGAAGGCCGGCCCGGCGGCCCCGAAGGTAGAGCCCAGCCAGGCAATACCGTCGCCGCCGACATCCGGCGGCAGCCGCCGAGGAGAGTGCCCGATGACCATCAGCTACGGCTTCCACGCCACCATGACCGCCCGCCCCGGCAAGGGCGACGAACTCGCCGACTTCCTGCTCGCGTCGCCGTCGCTGACGAACGAGGACTGCGTCGTCTTCCTGATCGGCCGCTCCGCCGCCGACTCCGACACCGTCCACGTCACCGAGGGCTGGACGACCGAGGAGGCGCACCACCGGTTCTTCGCCACCGACGAGGCGCAGGCCCTGCTGGCGCAACTCCAGCCGCTGATCGTCGGCGAGCCGGCATACCTCGACGAGGTGCCGGTCGGTGGCAAGGCCGCCATCTGAGACCCCGCACGGCAATCCGTCCCTCCGCACCGAACACGACAGGAAACCCCTCATGGCACTGACACGTCCCCCCGTCGACCCCGAGCTGCGCACGCTCCTGGCCGACATGCCGCTCGTACCCGAACTCAACCGCGACGTGCTCCCGCAGATCCGGCAGTTCTCGTCGACGCCCGTGGAGCCGCTGCTCGAAGGCCGGGCGATCGACCGGCGCGAGATCAGCATCGCCGGCCCGGACGGCACGGACATCCCGCTGTCCGTCTTCAGCCCCGCCGGCCCGGAACACACCGCTCCGGCCCCCTGCGTCTACTGGATGCACGGCGGCGGCATGGTGATGGGCGACCGCTTCTCCCAGCTCGACATCCCCCTGGAATGGCTCGACCGGTTCGGTGCCGTCGTCGTCTCCGTGGACTACCGGCTGGCACCCGAGGCCACCGGCACCAGCCTGCTCGACGACTGCTACCACGGTCTGCTGTGGGTGGCCGAGCACGCCGACGAGCTGGGCGTCGACCCGAACCGGATCATCGCCGCCGGGGTCAGCGCCGGCGGCGGCCTCACCGCCGGGGTCGCCCTGCTGTCCCGCGACCGCGGCGGCCCGGATCTCGCCGCCCAGGTGCTGATCTGCCCCATGCTCGACCACCACAACGACACCACCTCCAGCCGCCAGTACGCCGGCGAGCCCGGCGTGTGGACACGCGAGATGAACGAGTTCGCCTGGCGGTCGGTGCTCGGCGACCTGGCCGACGACGCCGTACCCGATCATGTCTCCCCCGCGACGGCCGACGACCTGTCCGGCCTGCCGGACACCTACGTCGACGCCGGCACCGCCGAGGTGTTCCGCGACGAGGCCGTCGCCTACACCACCCGCATCTGGGCCGCCGGCGGCCAGGCCGAGCTGCACATCTGGGCCGGTGGCTTCCACGGATTCGACGCCCTGTACCCGCAGGCGCGGATCTCGGCCCAGGCCCGCCGCGCCCGCACCGACTGGCTCGCCCGCATCCTGACCCCGGCCGCCGGGCCGACCCGGCCGCAACTCTCCGGGCAGCGGCCCGGCTGATGAGCGACAACCACCGGGCGGATTTCCTGCGCGAGTTCCTCCGCGACCCGTTCACCGTCGCCGCGGTCGCCCCCAGCGGCCGGCCGCTGGCCGACCTCGTCACCGCGCCCGTCCCCGGCGTCGGCGAGCCGCTGGTCGTCGAACTCGGCCCCGGCACCGGAGCGTTCACGGCCGCCATCCAGCGCCGGCTCGCCGGCCGGGGCCATCACCTCGCGGTCGAGGTCAACGAACGGTTCGCCGGCCTGCTGGCCGCCCGGTACCCCCGGCTCGACGTCGCCGTGGCCGACGCCCGCGACCTCGGCGACGTGCTGGCACAGCGGGGCCACGGCCGGGCGGACGTGATCGTGAGCGGGCTGCCGTGGGCGGCGTTCGCCGGGGGCCAGCAGGACGAGCTTCTGCACGCCGTCACCGACGCGTTGACCCCGGACGGTGCCTTCACCACGTTCGGCTATACGTTCGCCCGCTGGACGCCGCCTGCCCAACGGCTGCGGCGGGCACTGGGCGACCGGTTCGAGGAGGTCGTGACCGGCCGCACCGTGTGGGCCAACGTGCCGCCGGCGTTCGTGTACTCCTGCCGGCGCCCCCGGGTCACCGCGCGACCGCGCGCGCTGGTGTCCCTGTCCCGCTGAGAACGGCACCCCGAGAGGAGGGTCGGCCATGGGAAAGCCCCAGGGTCCCGGTCCAGCCGTACGCCCGGTCGGCCAGGACCATCGCGCGACGCCGTTCGAGCTGCTCTTCGACCTCGTGTACGTCTTCGCAGCGACCCAGATCACCGCCTACCTGGCCCACGAGCACAGCCCGTACGGTGTCCTGCAGGGTCTGCTGATCCTCGCCCTGCTGTGGGGAACGTGGTCCGGCTACACCTGGCTGGGCAACCACTCCCGGGCCGACGAGGGTCTGATCCGGGCGGGAATGGCCGGCGCGATGGCGGCGATGTTCGTGGTCGCCCTGGCCATTCCCGAGGCCTGGCGGGACGCCCCCGGCGGCCTGCCCGGCCCCGTCGTCCTGGTCTGCGCCTACTTCCTCGTCCGGTGGGTGCACCTCGCGGTCTACGCGGTGGCCGCAACCGGCGACGCCGGCCTGCGGCAGCAGATCGTGATCACCTGGTTCCCCCTGCTGGCGGGCGCGGCGCTGCTCCTGTTCGGGGCGCTGCTGGGCGGCTGGGCCCAGGCGCTGCTGTTCGCCGTCGCGTTGCTGGTGGACTGGGCCGGCATCTACCTCACCGCCAAGCGCGGCGCGTGGCGACTGCACAGCCCGACGCATCTCACCGAACGGCATGGTCTGTTCATCATCCTGGCCCTCGGCGAGTCGACCGTGGCGATCGGCGTGGGTGCCGCCGGCCAGCCCATCGGTGTGCCGCTGGTGAGCGTCGCCGTCCTCGGCGTCGGCACCGCCGTCTGCCTCTGGTGGCTGTACTTCGACGCGGTGGCGCCCGCGGCCCGGCGTCGCCTCGTCGAGGCACACGGCGCCGCCCGGGTCAGTCTGGCCGTCGACGCGTACACCTACGGTCACTTCCCCCTGGTCGCCGGCATCGTGCTCACCGCGCTCGGCGTGGAGGGCGTGGTGGCACACGTCGGCGAGGGCGGGCCGTTGGGAGCCTTCTACGCGCTGTCCCTCTTCGGCGGTGCGGCGCTCTACCTCGCCGGGCACCTGCTGTTCGAACGGCTCGTGCACCGTACGACGAGCCTGCCGCGCCTGGTGGCGGCCGGCGTGCTCGTCGCCGCCGGCCCCGCCGCCGCCGCCCTCGCGCCGCTGGTCGGTCTGGCCGGTCTGGTCGCCGTCCTGATCGTCCTCATCGTCGTCGAGACCCGCCAGCCCCGACGGAACTCACGTCCGACGACGCCACCGGTCGAGGCGACGGCGAGAACTTTCGGAACCGGAACCGTGGAGGATCTGGCAGGGAATCGCGAGGATCGCGATGGAAAAGCTGATTTTTGTTCGACACTGTTGAATAAATGTGAGCTGCGGAATGACGGTGCCACGATCCCCGCGGCCAGCTCTATTCCATCGACGGGAGAGGGTGGCGATGGCCGATCAGGAGCACAATGAAATGTCGCTGCTGGTAAACGAGGTGACTCGCCGGCTGTCAGTGGACAACCGTCGGACGCTGCTCGCCGTGTTGCGGGACGACCCGGGCGTCACCGGGCCGAAGAAGGGGTGCGGCCACGGGCAGTGCGGCGCCTGCACACCGGTATCTGGGCGTAGCCACCAACCTCGTCGACCTGATGAAGTGCGGGGTCGAGGAGCCGACCCGGCTGGTGGACGTACGGCGGCTTCCCCTCGACGGCGTTCACGACGCCCCGGACGGCGGGCAGGTCATCGGTGCGACGACCACGAACAGCCACATGGCCGCGCACCCCGAGGTGCGCCGCCGGTTCCCGGCGCTGGCCCAGGTCGTGCTGGCGTCGTTGATCTTCGATGATGTGCGCGACGTGTGCTCGCCAGCGGATGCCAGCCCGGGTCACCCGGCACCGACGCGGGTCACCGCAGCCGCCCGTGGTCGCAAACGGGGGTTCGTGTGCTCGGGCTGTGGTCCTGGGCTGGGCGAACGTGGGTTCGGGTGCTGCGGGTGGACGTGGGCCACTCCCTGCCACCCCAGGTGAACCCGCAGGTCGCTAGACTAGGCGCTCGCGCCCTCGTAGCTCAGGGGATAGAGCATCGGTTTCCTAAGACGGTCATCTATCCGAACCATGGGCTGACGACCTGCGGGTTCACTTTCTATTCCAGAATAGCGGGTCGCGCACCCGCGTTGCTGTGCTCGCTTGCCGGACAATGGAAGAGTAGGTGTAAGTCCCGCTCAGGCCACACATCGGTTGATCAGACCACGCATTCCTCCGTCGATTTGTGACCCTCGTCGCCGGCCGCGATCGGCCGTTGTTGTGATGGTGGGAAGTTATTCCGGTGTGCGGCCGCGAAGTGGATTGCGTCGGTCATTGGCTAGTGCCTCGTCACGCAGCCTTGAACGGGTAATCCGGGTGGCGGATCTTGGAGCCGGTGGCGAATGACGTTTTCGGTTTGGCGCGTTGGTTG
>NZ_JBEZEK010000033.1:0-66308 GCF_040648835.1 Micromonospora sp. NPDC049081
TCACCAGAAGTCACCGCCACCCCAGCGGGAACCCCCTCCAACAACGCCACCAGAGCCGGACCATGCGATTCACCTGCAGTCAGCCAACGCAACACGACGGTCAGTCTGTCACGCCCGGTGCCGGCGTCGGCACCCTGTCCGGCCCGTCCCGCCCTGCGGACGCCGAGCTGCGCCGGGCGGGCCGCCGACCGGGTTCACGACCAGTCGAAGCGCATACCCAGTCGTTGTTCCAACGCCGCGTTGTGCGGGGCGAAGTGCGCGCTCAACTCTTCCCGTACCTGCTCGGGCATGGCGCTGCTGCGGCGGTGGTTGTGCGCCTCGTACGCGGCGAGCTGGTGCGGGGGCAGGCCGAGGAAGTCCAACACCCGGGCGTACGTGGCGGCCGGCTCGGCGTACAGCGTCTCGCTGGGCAGGATCAGCAGCTGGGAACGGTCGAACCGGTCCAGCCACGGCGTCAGGTGCTCCAGGTAGCGGCCCCGGGCCCGGTAGGTGTACCAGTCGTACGCCTCGCTGAAGTACGTCGGGTCGGCGATCAGCTTCTCCCGCTCCCCCGCCGTCCGCTCCTCCTCCCGGGCCAGCGCCTCGACGAAGTCCAACGGCTCCTTGCCCTCGGTGCGCCGCTCCTTCCAGTGCGAGTACGCCCGCTCCACGGGGTCCCGGAGCAGGAAGATCAACCGGACGTCGGGCATCAGCTCGGCTACCCGCTGCGCGGCGAGCGGGTGGAACATGTACAGCGGGGCGGCCTCACCGACGCGGACCGGCCCGCCGTGCCGACGTTCCAGGGCCTGCCGGTGCCGCACCGTCGGGAAGTGCGAGCGGTACCACGCCTCGCCCCGACCCCAGTTCTCCTCGAAGTAGTGCGAGGTCTTGGTGTTCCAGGCCGGGAAGAGCCGGGGCACCAGGGGGTGCGCCAGCAGGTAGCGCCACAGCGAGGTGGTGCCGCCCCGCTTGGTGCCGGTGATCAGAAAGTCGGGCAGCGGTCGGCGGTCGCTGGTGCGTTCGCCGTACCGGACCAGCGAGCTGCGTACCTGGTGGGTGACCTGGTGCGGGACCACACCCTTGAGGCGGTCGCGGATCGTCATCGTCTCCCTCTCGTCACGCCGGTTTCGGCCTGAGCATCGTCACGGCGGCCTCGGCCTGAGCGCCTCATGCCGGTTTCGGCCTGAGCATCGTCACGGCGGCCCGGACCGTACCCCGGACCCGCCGGTCCAGCAGCAGCCCGGCGGCGACGACCGCCAGCACCGCCAGGGCCAACGCCAGACCGGCCACGCCCCGGCCGGCGACCAGCGCGCTGAGCACCGCCACCACGGCCGCACCGCCGCCGGCCCCGAGCGCCGCCCAACCCACCGACCGGGTGAGCAGCGGCTCGCCGATCGCCACCCGGGCGGCGATCGCGGCCAGCACGTTCTCGGCGACCACGCCGGCCGTCCAGGCGTACGCCGCGCCGAGCGCGCCGTGGTCGGGGATGAGCAGGAAACCCAGGCCGACGGTGAGCGCCAGCCCCACCATGGTGGCCTGGAGGTGCCGGGTGCTGTTGCCGCTCATCAGCAGCATGGTCTGCACGATCCCCACCCCGGAGTTGACGAGCATCGCGAAGGCGAGCACCGCCAGCGGGGCGGCCCCGACGGTGAACCCGTCACCGAAGAGGCTGAGGAACCCGGGCGCGAACACCGCCAGCAGCAGGTACGCCGGCCAGGACAGCAGGATGATCACGACGGTGACCCGCCGGTAGACCAGCGCCGCGTCGGCGGTGCGCCCCTGCCCGAGCAGCCGGGAGAGCTGGGGCGCGACGGCCACCCGCAACCCCTGCATGATCAGCAGCCCGGCCAGGGCGTACCGGCCGACCGCGCCGAAGACACCTGACTCGTCCGCACCGGCCAGCGCCGCGGTGAGCAACACCCCGACCCACATGCTGCTCGCGTCGATCGCCGCCGACACCGCCCGGGGCAGCGCGAAGCCCCAGAGGGTACGCCAGTCCGCGCCGTCCGGCCGCAGCCGCGCCCCCGCCAGCACCCCGAGCGGACGCAGCAGCAGGACGGCGGCGGCGACCACGGCCAACGCCACCGGCAGCAGCCAACCGCCGAACCCGACGGCCACCCCGGCCCCGGTGGCGACCGTCGCCAGCAGCAGTACGGGTCGGGCCAGCGGCACCAGCACGTACTGGATGCCGATCACGGCGGTCACCGGCCGGACCGCCCGGACGGCGGCGAGCAGCACGGTCATCGCCACGGTGACCGGCAGGGCGAGGAACGCCAGCCGCAGCAGTGTCGGCCCGTCCGACCGCTCGAAGAAGACCGGGGCGAGCCGGTCGGCGGTGAACGCGCCCACCGTCGCGACGACCCCGGTGAGCAGCAGGACCGGCAGCAACGCCACCGGCAGCAGCCGGGCGGCGTCACCGTCGACACCGGTGCGGCGTCGGGGCAGCGCCCAGACCAGCGCGGTGTCCGCACCGGCGCAGCAGATCGCGCCCAGAATGGAGACCACACCGATGGCGGTGAACAGCGCACCCGATCCGTCGGTGCCGAACCCGCGCACGATGACCACGGTGAGCAGGAAACCCAGCGCGCCGTTGACCGCCGCGCCGACCAGCCCCACCGCGCCGCTGCGGGCGCTGCGGCGGACCTCCCCGGCGCCGCTCGCCGCGTCGGAGGTGTCCGCCACCGGCCCGGCCGGTGCGCCGGCCGCCGTGGCACGGCGGTCGACCTGCCGGGGAGCCGCGGGTGTGGTCCCGGTCCCGGTGCCCGGATGGCTCATGTCCGCTCCCTGCCGTCCTCGGTGCCGGTCTGGTCTGCGGTCCGGGTGGCGGTCCGGACCGGTGGGGTGGGCCCGTCGGGCCGGGCCGGTTGCACCACGGTGGGTGCGTCCACCCCGCCACCCGGACGGGACCCGCCGCCCGGAGCCGGGGCCGAGGTCGGCGGTGGGACCGACGGCCGGGCCGAAGCCTGGGCGGCAGCGGGCACCGGCGGTGAAGGCGGCCGGGGCGAAGCCTGGGTGGAAGCCGGCACCGACGGTGGGACCGACGGCTTGGCCGAAGCCTGACTGGCGGTCGGCACCGGCGGCGAAAGCGGCCGGGGCGAAGCCTGGGTAGCGGCCGACACCGACGGTGGGACCGACGGCCGGACCGAAGCCTGGGTGGCGGCCGGCACCGGGTGCGGCGCAGCGGCGGAAGCCGGAGTCGGAGCGGAAGCCGGAGCCGGGGTCGGAGCGGAAGCGGGAGTCGGAGCGGGAGCCGCGAGCGGGGGCCAGGCCGGGGCCGGGGCCGACGACGACGCGCTCCGGCCGGCGGGAGCGGGAGCCGGGTCCGCAGCGGGTGCCGAAGCGGGACCTGGGGCCGGATTCGGAACCGGAGTCGGGCCCGGGGTTGGAACTCGGCTCGGGGCTGGGGCCAGCACTGGGGCTGGGGCTGGGGTCGCGGGGCGGGGCGGGACCGGGGTCGGGGGTGGGGTCGCGCCCCGGGGGGCGGGCGGGGAAGCGCTGGCCGTGACCCTGGTGGGCGGGGACGGGACGCTGGCGGTGGCTCGGCCACGCGTGGCCGGGGCGGTGCCGGTGGCGCTGGGGGGCGGGACGGTGGCCGATGCCCTGGTCGGCACGGATGCCGTTCCGGTCGCCGCCGTCGGCGGGCCGGTGAGCGCCGCCGTCGGCGGGCCGGAGGCCGCCGCGGTGGGGCGGGGTGCGCGGGGCTCGACGACTCCGGGCGCGAGGGTCACCGGGCGGTTCACCGGCCCGCTGACCGCCGCCAACCCGACCCCGACCGCATAGAAGATCACCGACATGTTGGGGTCGATGTAGGCGTACACGGGGATCACCACCAAAGCGATCACCGGGATGGTGCTCAGCCACTGCCCGGCCGGGGAGACCGCGCCGGCGAGCCGCTTGGCGATCAGCACCAGCCAGGCCAGGAAGGCGACCAGGGCCGGGATGCCGTGGCTGTAGAGCACCTGCCAGATCATGCCCTGGGTGCCCAGCGGCTCCTCGGCGAGCGTGGTGTCGACGCTGTTGGGTGCGCCGTACCCGAGCAGCGGCGAGCGTTCGACGGCTTGGAGGGTACGGACGTAGAGGTCCATCCGGTCGACGTTGGTGTCGGTGCTGCTGACCCGGTTGTCGATCAGCTCCTGCACGGGCACCACCAGGCTGACCACCCAGACCAGCAGCACCAGCCCGCCGATCGAGGCGATCAGCTTGGCGTTGCCCCGCACCAGCGCCCGCAGGCCCAGGTAGGTCAGCCCCGCGCCGAGGCCGAGGAACATGCCCCGGTTGAGGGTCATGAACGCCGGCACCATCGACAGCGGCAACGACACCAGCAGCGCCACCCGGAACTTGCCGGTACGCACCGACGTCAGGTACGCCAGCACACACGGCACCAGCAGCGCGTACGCCGTGCCCCAGTTGTTGGTGTACGGGTAGGGCGCGGCGGTCCGGTAGATCGGGGCGCGCGAGATCGGGTTGAACTCGTTGGCCCGCACGTGGGTCAGCGCCTGGATGAACCGCTCCCCCGACATGCTGCCCGGCAGCAGCAGTTCCATCGGGGTGGTGAGCTGGAAGCGGGGTGCCAGCACCGCCAGCCAGCCCAGGGCGACCACGCCCAGCCAGTACCAGCCGAGGGGGCGGAGCACCTGGGCCCAGGGGACGCCGTCGCGGACCAGGTTGTAGACGTACACGCAGACGATCAGGGCGGTGACCATGAAGCCGAGCCGCAACCCGGAGGTGAGGTAGGCGGTGGCCCGGTCCAGCCGGGTGAAGCTGAGCAGCACCAGCGCCAGCAGCACCATCCAGCAGGCCGTGCCGGTGGGCAGCGCCACCCGGCCCCGGGTGACCATCAGGCCCAGCAGCACCAGTCCGAACGCCGACCAGCCGAGGTAGAAGCCGCCGAGCGCCCACCACAGCGGCATCAACCCGAACATGGCCAACAGCGGCCAGGTGGGCAGCGGCGGCAGTCCGGTCGGCGACGTGCCGGCCCGACGCCGCCGGTCAGACACCTCGACCCCGACGCTGGGCCAGTCGGAGCACCCGTTCCCCGGAGAGCAGCCCGAGCACCACCGGGACGGTCACCAGCACCCGCTTCTCCCGGGGGTTGAGCCGGACCACCCGGCCGAGTTCCCGGACCGCCTCCCGCCGCCGTCGGCCGGAGGCGAGCGCGAAGGCGATCTGGCCGTGCAGCCGGGCCAGGCCGGTCCGGCTGCCCGCCAGCTCAGGGTGCTTGTCCAGCAGGTAGCGGGTGGCCTCGACGATGGTCGCCCAGCGGCCGAAGAAGAACGATCCGCCGTGCCAGTCGACCACCACCAGCACCTCGGGGACGATCACCACCGGGCCGTGCGCGGCGATCCGCAGCAGCCACTCGTAGTCCTCGCCGTAGCCGCCGGGCAGCTCCTCGTCGACCGGGCCGATGGCGTCCCAGGTCGAGCGGCGGATCAGGATGGTGCTGGAGTGCACCTCCATGATCCGGTCCTCGACGAAGTCGGGGAGGGTGACCTCGGCCCGGTCGAGTTGGCGTTCCTTGGCGATGCCGGGGCCCTCCAGCCGGATGCCGCAGCTCGCGGCGGCGGCGTCGGGGCGCTGCGCCAGCAGCTCGACCTGCCGGCGCAGCTTCGCCGGCAGCCAGAAGTCGTCGTCGTCGCAGAACGCGACCAGGTCGGCGGTGGCCTCGTCGGCGCCGGTGTTGCGACCGCCGGGCAGGCCCTGCCGGTGGGCGTTGTTGACGTAGCGGAGGCTACGGCCGGCCGGGACGTCCACGGCCAGCTCGCGCACGTCGGTGTGGTCGTAGACGACGATGCACTCCACCGGGCCGGGGTAGTCCTGGCCGAGCACGGCACCCACGGCCCGTTCCAGCAGGCCGGGCCGGTCCCGGGTGGCGATCACCACGGTCACCGGCGGGTGCTGCCCGACGGCCGTCGACTCAGTCACGTTTCTCTCCCGTCACCACGAATCCGACCGGCTCGACGCCCACCGCGCGCAGCCGTTCCACCAGTTGGCTCAGCCGACCGGTGCGGGTCTTGTCCCGGGCTGCGACCAGCACGGCCCGGCCCTCCCGGGCGGCCCGCACGCCCCGCTCGTCGTGCAGGGCGGGTGGCGCGTCGATCACGGTGACGCCACCGCCGGTCGGGGCGTCCAGCGGGACCAGGTGCACCGCGCCGGACCCGATGCGCAGCTCCTCACCGTCGACCGCGGGGGTCTCCTTGGGCAGCACCCGGGGGATGATCTCGGTCTTGTCCGCCGAGGTGGTGGTGGAGCGGTAGACCCCGCCGTTCTTCGGGTCCTCGGTGGGGAACGGCCGGGGCTTGCGGACCGGCTGGATGATCATGGTGTCTTCCGGGCTGCCCATCGGGGCGGTGGCCGCCGGTGCCGGGACGGCGCTGGGCGCCGGGCGCGGGCGGGGCACCCGGGGGCGGGTCGGTTCGGTGGCCGGGTGGCGGCGCTGGGCGTCCTGGAGCAACGGCCGGATCCGGTCCCGGCTCTCCGGGGCCACCCCGAGCCGCACCTCGTGCCCGCTCTGGGCGAGCGCCGCGGCGATCCCGGCGGTGACCTGTTCGCGTCGCTCGTCGGCGGCGCTGGACAGCAGCACCAGCGGCAGCGGTCTCGGCCCGTCCACCCAGCGGCTCAGGGCCAGCACCAGGTAGCGCAGGTCGGTGTCGGAGAGCCGCCCGGAGCGGTCCCGCCCGACGGTCCCCAGCAGCGGGGCACCGACCAGCGCGGACGCCTCGTCGGCGGTACGCACCCGGCGGTCCATGGACTCCCGGACGAAGGCGACCAGACCGCCGACCAGCAGCCCGCCGAGCAGCCCGGCCACCAGGATCAGCGGGGCGGCGTCCCGGCTCGACGGGACGGGTGCGCGGGCGGCGCTGGTGACCGATCCGGGGCTCAGATCCGCCGAGCCGATCTTGGAACGCTGCTCGGCGAGGGTCGCCAGCTGGTCGTTGAGCGCCCGCAGCTGGTCCAGCAGGGCGCTGGTGCGCGGCGACGGGGTGGAGGAGTTCTGGTTGGCCGGCAACGACCGCTGGGTGGTGGTGCGCTGGCTGGTGACCAGGGCGATCGTGTCGTCGTACGACTTGAGCACGGCGGCGCGCTGGTTCTCGTACATCCCCTTGCGCAGTTCGAGGTACGCCTCGGCGGCGCCGTTCGCGCCGTCCACCGCCTCGGCCTCGCTGTGCCCGGAGTAGCTGAACCGCATCACCTGTCCACCGACCGGGGTTTCCACGGTGAGCGCGTCGGCCACGCCGGTGGTGTCCCGGCCGGTGATCGAGGCGACCTTGTCGATGACCCCGTTGCTGGTGGCGATCCCGCTCTCGGCGGTCATGTTGACCGCCCGGTCGGCACCACCGGAGGGCACCGAGAAGGGGTCGGTGACCACCGGTCGGACCACCACGGCCGTGGTGGCGGTGTAGGTGGCGGGAAAGACCAGCAGGTAGGCGGCCACCAGCAACAGCACCAACCCGGTGGCGGCGAGCACCGTGCGCCACCGCCGCACCGGGATACGGGCCAACTCGGCCAGGCCGACCGGGCGCTGCCGGGCGGGAGTGACGTCGGTCACGTCCATCAGTCAGGTCCTCTAGCGATGAGGGGGTGGGCAGGTCGGCGTGGGCCGGACGTCGGCCCCGGTGCGAGCCGCCGGTCGTCCTATTGTCGCCGACCGTTCACTTATGGTCGACAGCCGACCGGTCCCCTGCGCGACGGGCGGCCCGCCGGTGCCTCGAGGACACCGGCGGACCGCCCGCACCAAAGGTGGATCAGGAGGTGGCGAAGAACAGCGTCTTGCTCGACCAGTCCACGCCGGCACCGGCCGGCGCGATCTCCACCGAGGCGGCGCCGTCGACGGCGACCTCGTCGAACGGCACGGCGCGCAGCGAGCCGTTGGTGTTGCCATAGACGATCTTGCCGTTGACCCAGGCCATCCCCCGCACGGAGCCCCAGTTCAGGCCCACGCTCGGCAGGGTGAACTCGGAGCAGCCCACGATGTAGCCGTCCGGCTCCAGGTAGCGGTAGAACAACTTGTTGGTGCCGGCCTTGGTGTAGTACATCCGGCCGTCGAGGTAGAACGCGCCGGCCATGGTCGCCGGGTTGAACCAGTCGTTGTAGCCGCTGCTGACCCAGGGTGCGCCCACCGAACCGCCGGTGAACATCGACACACCCAGGTAGCTGCCACCGGCGGCGGTCGGGTCGGTCTTCGACCAGTAGAGCTTGTTGCCGACCGAGAAGGCCGCGCCGGACGCGGTGAGGTTCGCCTGCGCGCTGGCCACCGGCGTGCCCACGGTGCTGCCGTTGAACGACACCTTGGCGGTCTGCCCGTTGCCGGTCCCGACGTACAGGTAGCCCGACGACGCCGTCGGCGCGTTGGTCGCCGCGACCGTACGCCCACCGGCGAGCGGGAACAGGCCCAGCCGCCCGTGGTACTCGTTGCCGAGCCCGTCGGAGTCGAAACCGGCCAGCAGACCGTTGCTGCCCCGCCACAGCTCCCACATGATCGGGCCCCAGGTGGTGGTGCCCGCCGGGGCGCCCGAGCGGGTCGGGTTCCAGACCAGCGGCAGGCCGTTGATCGGGTCCAGCGCGCCCAGGCCGAACCGGTTGATCGCGCCGGAGCCGGCCGAGTCGTTGCCGTTGGCGTTGCTCAGCCAGCGAAAGTGACCGCCGACGTAGACCACGTTGTCGGCGACCTCGACGGAGGTCACCGAGTCGGTGCCGGTGTAGTTGACCCAGGTGGCGTCCATGGCCGTGCCCCGGTCGGCGGTCTCGAACCGGGCGATGGCGTCGCAGTACGCCCCGTCGCCCCGGCCGCCGTCGGCGATGATCACGAAGTAAGAGCCGTCGTCGGAGAAGTCGACGTCCCGGGCGTAGAACGGGAACGAACCGCTGTAGCAGGGCGCCACGTAGCGCTGGGTGCTCCAGTTGGCGACCGCCGGGGTGCCGTCCAGGTCGACGACCACCACCTGGTTGCGGGGCTGGCCGTTGACCTCGGTGAAGTTGCCCACCGCGACCAGGGTCTTGCCGTCGGGGGCGACGGCGAGGCCCCAGACCAGCTCGCTGCTGGCGCGGGCGACGCTGGCGTCGATCTGGAAGCTCGGGTCGATCGCACCGGTGGTCGCGTCGAGCCGGGCGAGCAGCGAGTGCTGGGTGCCGTTGACCCAGTGGAACGCGCCCGCGATGTAGAGCTTGTTGCCGACGACCACGGTCCGCCGGACCAGGCCGCCGTCGCTGCGACCGACCCAGCCGGTCACCGTCGCGCCGGTGGTCGGGTCCAGCTCGACGAGGTTCTTGCGGCTGACGCCGTTGACGTTCATGAACGAGCCACCGACGATGAGTTTGCCGTCGGGGCTCGCCGCGAGGGCGTGCACCGCGCCGTCCAGCGTCGGGGTGAAGTCGGCCTTGAGCGCGCCGCTGGCCCGGTCGTACGCGAACAGGTAGCTGCGGCTGGTCCAGCTCGCGTCCCCGCTGGCCTTGATCGAGGTGAACGAGCCACCGACGTAGACGGTGTTGCCGATCTCGGCGAATGCCTTGGTGTCACCGTTCTGCGCGTGCGGGATGTTGTCCGCCGGGTTCGCCGAGGTGAGGGTGCTGGTGACCGGCGTGAGGTTCGCCGCCCGCGCGGGCGCGGCCAGCAGGCCGGCCGCGAGCACCGGTACGGCGAGAGCGGCGAACCACCGCCGCCACACCGGTCGAGACGTTCTGTGTTGCACTGGCGCCCCCAAAGATGAAGTGAGATCACGCGTAGCTTGCTCTGCCCGGACATTTCGCACCATCAACCGACCGGTCCACTCGGCCACCGGCTCGGTCCGGTCCTGCCGTACGGGTCGCGTCCGGACGACCCACGGAGGACGAGGATTGCGCATCGACCGGCGGGACCCGTCACCGGGCCGCCCGGTCCCGGCCGGCCTCACGCCGGCTCCGCCCACCGGAACGGCGGGACCGTGCCGGTGGTGGTGACCGTCCAGGATGCCGCGCGGGCCAGGTCGTCGGCCGTGACGGCGTCGGCCTCCCGGGCCAGCACCAGGCCCCGCCGGTCGAGTTCCCGGGCCATCTCGACCTGGTGGTCGTCGACGTGTTCGCCGTGCCGGGCCCGGCGCGGCACGTAGACGGCACGGCGTCCGGCCCGCATCGCGGCCAGCGCCGAACCGACCCCGGCGTGGGTGACGATCACGTCGGCCTCCCGCATGGCCTGCTGCATCTCGGCGTGCGGCACCTGCCGGCGGGCCCCGGCCGGCATCCGGGGGATGCGGGTCGACCCCACCTGCCAGAGCACCTCCGCCTCGGGGGGCACCACGTCGACCAGGCGTTGCAGCAGGCGCGGAAAGCCGAAGCGGGACTGGGTGCCGAGGGTCACCACGATCCGGGAGACCGGGCGCGGGGCAGCGGGTGCGGGCAGGTAGCCGTCGAAGATGGAACCGCCGTAGCGCCACCGGCCGTCCGCCCAACCTGGGTACTGGGTGTAGAGCCGGGTCCGGGGCACCCGGGCGACCAGCCGACCGGTCAGCGACGGGCCCTCGGTGCGGGTGGCGCTCTCGATGTAGTGGCAGTCGAGGCCGTGCCGCACGGCGGGCAGGAAGAACGACATGGCGACGCTGGCACCGGTGCTGACCACCCGGCGGAACCGTCCGCCGCAGAGCACCCGGCGGGCGGCCAGCAGGTCGCGCAGCGCACCGACCGGGTCCCGGGTGGCGGCCGGCGGCACGTGGATGACCTCGTATCCGTCGAGCAGGGATCGGCTCTGCGGGGAGTCGAACGTCGCCCAGACGCAGTCGTCCTGCACCCCGAGCCGGGGCAGCAGATCGTGCAGCTCGGCGAGGTGCCCACCGGTGGAGGCGACGAGGAGGGTGGTCACGGTGGTGGCCCAACTTCCGTTCGAGGAGTGGTGGGGGCCGGGTCCGTCGCGGCGCGGGGAGGGGTAGCGCCGGTCCGGACGGGGAGGGGGTCAGGTACCGGTGGTCAGCCGGTCGGCGTTGGCCGGTGCCGGGTCGGCAGGCGTCCCCGGCGGGCGGACCCGGCCGTCGACGACCAGCACGGCGAGCACCATCACGCCGGTCAGCAGGGTGCCGAAGAACCAGCCGCCGAAGACGTCGGTGAGCCAGTGCTTCTCGGCGTAGATGCGGGTGTAGCCCTCGACGGTGACCAGCACCGCCAGGGCGGTGACCAGGCCGATCAGCACCCGGCGGGGGATCCGCCAGGTCAGCGCGGCCAGCACCAGGATGGTGCCGAAGGTCATCAGCACCCGGGCGCAGCCGCCGGAGGGGTAGGTGCCCAGGTCGGTCGGCGGGTGGCCCCGGTCGACGACCTTCGCGAGGATCGTCTGGGTGTACTGCTCGACGACGAACTGCAACGGCATCGCCACCAGCGGAATCCACCAGCGGCGGCGACGCCAGGCGATGGCGAAGCCGATCGCGGCCACCACGGTCACCCACTTGAGCGGGTAGCGGTCGCCGATCGGGGAGATGAACAGGTTGACGTCTTCCCAGAAGCCGACCCGGTGGGCGTGCACGTAGTCGAAGACGGGGTGGTCGACGTGGGGTTCGAGCCGGGAGATCGCCTCACCGAGCGGCCAGCAGACGGCGACGACCGCCGCCGCACCGGCCAGCAGCACCACCAGCGCCGCTCCGGTCCGCCCGAACGCGGCGGTCAGCCCGGCGAGGGCGATCCGGAAGCGTTCGGCCGTCCGGCCGGTGTCGACGGCCGACGCCCACCGGGCCGCCAGCACCGGAACTGTCAGCAGGGGCACCAGCACGGCCAACACGGCCAACACGTAGACGATGGTCACCTGGGGTCACCGCCGCCCGAACGGCCGGCGGCCGGGGCGCAGGTGACCCCGAACTGGTTGACGCGTGACGATCCCATCGTGCTCCCTGATTGTGCCGGCCATCGGCCGGGCCTCCCCACACCCCGGACGAGGTCCCCACGCCGTCCCGGGCCGCACCGACCACGCCGTCGCCGGCCAGTGGTCATCGAGTGGGGCCACCCTAATGGAACGTGAGCCGGCTTCGGTAGCGGCGGTGACGGCAGTGTGGGCTTTTCGCCGTTTTTCCGGTCGGGACCCCGACACTTGTCCCATTCACCGGGAGAAACCGCCGGTCAGGGGCGGGGTGAGCCCAGCCGGTCGGCGAGCGTGTGCAGCAGTGCGGGGTGCAACTTCGCACTCCAGCCGCCCCCGCCGGCGGCCAGTTCCGCCGTCCGCAACCACAGCTCGACGAGATATGCGTCGGCGACGAATTGACGTCCCGCCGGGTCCAGGCCGAACGCCGGGCCGTGCCGGTCCAACAGCTCGACCATGTCGCCGGTCGCCCCCGCCACGTCCCGGCCGGCCAGCGACAACGCGCTCTGGAAACCCTGGTGGGCGAGGTCGAACCCGAGGGGCCGGTCGGCGCCGCTGTTCTCCCAGTCCCAGACGACCAACCGGCCCCGGTGCCGGCCGAGGTTCCACGGCACCCAGTCGCCGTGCCAGTGCCCGAACTCCACCGGCCGGTCGCCGTCACGGTCGACGAGGGCGGCCAGCGCCCCGACCACCGGACCACCGGCGGTCGCGGCCCGCGCGGTCAGATCGGCCAGGAACGCCGAGCCGCGCAACGGGCGGCGGGCCGCCGCCGGGCCACCGCGCCGGGCCACCGCCAGCATCGCGGCCACCTCCGGGCGCAGCGGGTGACGCGGCCGGCGGATCCGGGCCGGCATCGGCTCGACCAGGGTCACCGCCAGGTCACCCCAGCTCACCTCGTCCAGCAGCCGGGGCACGTCCGGGAAGTCACCGCCGTCGCGGGGCAGCTCCCGCAGCGCGGCGGCCTCCGCGCGGACCATCGCCCGGGTCGCGTCGTTCCACCCGATCTTCGCGTACGCCCGCGCGGCACCCCGGTCGTCGAAGAGCTGCAACGTCGGCTTGTGGTGCGGGTCCGGCGGCCGGATGCCGATCGCGGCGTGCAGCCGTCGGCCAGCCAGCCGGCCCAGGTGCTCGGCGAGCAGCAACTCGGCCGGATCGGCGTCGGTGGGCACCGCGACGGTCAACACCGGCATCCGGGCCAGCCCGGTCGCCCCGAGCCCGGCCAGCATCCCGACGGCCAACCGGTTGGCCCGCACCCGGGGCGGGCGCAGCGCGTTGTACGCCAGGGTCGACGCCGCGCCGACCCGGCGGGAGACGAGCGGGAGCAGGAACCTGGCCCGCTCCACCGAGGGCACCACGGCGTACCGGACGGCCGGGCGGTGGGTGGTGGGCACCGGGTCGGCCGGACCGCCGAGCCAGAGCCGGGGGTCACCGAAGATGGCCCGGGTCACCCAGCCCAGGCCGTCCTGCCGGGTCCGTGGGTCCGCCACCGCCGTCATGCCCTCTCCCGTCCTCGCCCGAGCGCCGCGCGCTGGCGGACACGATAGGGGCAGCGGGCAAGCAGCCGCCCGGCGGGCCGAGGCCCACCGGGCGGCGTACGGTGCCCGGTCCGGGTCAGCGCTGCCAGACGCGGACGTAGTCGACCCGGAAGTCGGCCGGGAAGCGGGTGGCCGCGTCGGGGTCGCCCAGCCAGCCGCCGACCTGGAAGTTCAGCCGCAGGTTGAACGGCTTGTTGAACGCCTCGTCGAACCACGGGGTGGTGCTGCGGTCGCGCTGCCAGACCTGCCGGCCGTCGATGTACCAGCGGATCACCCCCGGCTCCCACTCCGTGGTGTACGTGTGGAAGCCGTCACCCGGGTAGCCGGTCGGGAAGTCCCACCGCTGGTCCTGCTTGACCGGCGTGTAGTCGTAGAAGATCGCCTGGGTGGCGGCCTCGTGCAGGGACGACCCGCCGGGCAGCTCCACCACGTCGATCTCGCCCTTGCCGCCGTCGTCGGGGCGCAGCCAGAACGCCGGCCAGAGGCCCTTGGAGTCGGTCGGCCCGTTGGGCGACTTGGCCCGCATCTCGAACCGGCCGTAGGTGAACGACGCCTTGCCGATGGTGTCCAGGTAACTCTGGGTGTACTGCCGGGTCTGCGAGCTGCACACCGCGGTCTCCCGCTGGGCGCGCAGGGTCAGCACCCCGTCGGCGACGAAGGTGTTGTCCGCGTCGTCGACGTTGCAGCCCTTGTCGATGTCGCGGCCCTCGTTGTCGCGCAGGTTCCACCGTTTCAGGTCGACGGTGGGCCCGGTGAACTCGTCGGACCAGACCAGCCGCCAGCCGGGCACGTCCGTGCCGGGGCGGACCGTCGGCGTGGGCTTCGGGGCGGCCGTGGTCGGCGCGGGCGGGCCGACCGTCCGGGTCGGCGACGGCGCCACCGTACGCGTCGGCGTGGGCTTCGGGGCGGCGGTGGTCGGCGGGGCCGTGGTGGCCGGTGGCCGGGTCGGCGGCCGGCCACCCCGCTCATAGGTCACCACCAGGCTGGGCCGGATGGTGGTCTTCGTGTTCTCCCGGGACGCCCAGTAGATGCGGGTGTTCCAGTTCTCCTGGGTCAGGGCGAAGGTGACCTGGCCGTTGCCGCTGACCGCGCCGGAGACGTCCCACTCGTTGTAGCCCTGGGCGACCCGGTCGACGGTGGCCAGCGCCGGGCCGAGGACGGGCCGTTCGTGCCACGCGCCGGTACCGACCGCGGTGCCCTCGGCGGCGTGCGCCCGGACCCGGGAGGTGAACTGCTGCCAGGCGTACACCCGCAGGGACGCCTTGACCTTCACCGCGTCGGCGGGCAAACCACGCACCTGGAACTCCAGGACGGCGTCGCGCTGGCCGACCCGGTTGCCGTCGCAGAGTTGCGGGCAGCTGGCCAGGGTGGTCTTGACCCCGTTGTCGCCGTCCTGCGGGACCTGGGTGGCCGTGGTGTCCGCGACGGCGGAGAGCACGATCGGCGGCACCTCGGCGGCGATCAGCGGCATCATCGTGGCCACGATGCCGCCGACTGCGGTGACGCTCAGGACACTGAGGACGACCGCCTTGCGTCGGCCGGTGATGGCCGGAAGGGCGCGGTGGATTCCGTGCCTGCTCAAGGAACTCTCCCCGGGTGGGCGACGATTACCGGCAGCAGCGTATCCACCACGGGCGGCTGTGGCAGGGGTGAAATCAAGGTGGCGACAGGACTTAACCAAAGAATAAGGCAGCCGGGGTTGCTTTTCGGCGGGCGAGCAAACGAATGCCGGCTTCCCGAGGTTACGCCTGATTGACCGGAAAGTCGGCGATGCGGTTCGCCGTCATCCTGGCCGCTCCTGACCCGCCGGGCAGGGTCGCGGGGAACGCCCGTCGGACCGGCCGGCCCGACGGGAGAGCGGGTCAGCGGCGGGCCGCCGCCAGCGCCGCGCGCATCGCCTCGACCGGGGCCGGCACCCCGGTGAACTGGGTGAACTGGCCGACGGCCTGGGCCAGCAGCAGATCCAGCCCGGAGAGCACCTGACGGCCGGCGGCCAGCGCCGAGGCGGCCAGCGGGGTCGGCCACGGGTCGTACAACGCGTCGAAGAACACCGTGGACGGTCCCCAGTCGACCCCGTCCGCCAACGGGTCGGCGACCCCCTTCGGCACGGTGGAGACGACCAGGTCGGCACGCAGGTGCGCGGCGGCGTCGGCCCAGGCCACGGGGACCAGGTCCACCCCGACGGCCGCCGCCACCGGCCGCAGCTGCGCCACCGCCGCCGGGCGGCGGGCCACCACGGTCACCGTGGTCACGCCGAGCCCACCGGCGGCGGCCAGGGCGGCCCGGGCGGTGCCCCCGGCGCCGAGCACCGTGACGGCGGCCCCGGCCGGCACCCCCGCCGAGGTCAGCACGGTCACCATGCCGGAGACGTCGGTGTTGTCGGCGTACCAGGAGCCGTCGGGACGCCGTACCAGCGTATTGGCCGCGCCGACGGCGGTGGCGACCGGCGACGCCCGGTCGGCCACCGCGAGCGCGGCCTCCTTGCCCGGCATGGTCACCGACAACCCGGCCCACTCCGACCCCAGGCCGGCGACCAGGGCCGGCAGCTCCTGCGCCCCGCACTCGATCCGGGTGTACGACCAGCCGTCGAGCCCGGCCGCGGCGTAACCGGCGTTGTGGATCACCGGGGAGAGGGAGTGCGCGATCGGCCGGCCGAGCACCGCCGCCCTCACCGGCAGTTCTCTCCGCTCAGCACGCCGTTGGTGCACATCTGGCGTTGCAGGTCACGGAAGTCGGCGTCGGTCGTCCCGTAGCCCATGGTGCCCTTCTTGTCGACGGTCATGAAATAGACCCAGGAGCCGTTGGGCGGGCTCATCGCCCCCTTGAGGGCGTCCTCGCCGGGGTTGCTGATCGGGGTGATGGTCAGCCCGTCCGCGCCGTGCGTCCGGTACGGGTTCTTCGGGTCGTTCAGCTCGGACTGCTTGAGGATGTCGGAATCCTTCGGGTTCTTGCCCTGCAACCGCAGCCAGTAGTTGATCGCGCTGTCGATCTCCAGACACTTGCAGTGGTAGCGGTCGGTGTAGACCCGGTTGTAGATCACCCGGGCCACCTTCGGCATGTCCACGTGGTTGACCGACTCGGCCTGCGCGATCGACGCCGTGATCAGCGCCTCGTACGGGGAGATGCCCCGGTCGGCCTCGACCGTCTCGACGAACTTCATCTCCCCGGTCACGTCGAGGAACTTGTCCACCATCAGCGACAGGATCTGCGGGGCGGTCGCCTTCGGCGGCAGCTCGTAGGTGGCCGGGTAGAGGAAGCCCTCCAGGCTCCGCGGCCCCTTCTTGCCGTCCTTGCGGTTGAACCAGAACTCCGGCACGCCCAACTTGACCGGGTCCTTCGCGGCGGCCTTAAACTCGGCGACCGGAATCTTGGTCTCCTTGGCCAGCAGGTCGTAGATCGCCAGGGTGATCATGCCCTCGGGGATGGTGATCCCGTTGACCACCCGGCTCTTCGGGTCCAGCAACAGGATGAGCGCGTCGGAGGCGCGCATCTCCTTCTTGACCTTGTACCGGCCGACCTGGATGTTCTTGCTGAGCGCGTTGTCGTCGGCCGCCTCGACGAAGGCCTTGGTGCTCTTGACCACACCGGCGTCGTACAGGGAGTTGCCGATGTCGGTGGCCGTGTCGCCCTGCTTGACGTCGACCAGCGCCTCACCGGTGCCCGGGCCGTCGAAGTCCGGCGTGATGAAGTGGCTACGGATCCGGTCGAAGCCGTAGAAGGCCCCACCCCCGATGCCACCCAGCAGCACCAGGGCCATGAACAGAGCGAAGATCGTCTTCAGGTGCCCGCCGCCCGACTTTCCGCCACCCGACGTGCCGTTGCGTCGGCTGACGAAGCCACGCCGGTGCCGGCCCTTCTCCCCCCTCTCCTGCTCGTCGAACCCGAGGTCCAGATCGTCGATCATTCCGTCCGCCTCCGCTGCGCTTCCAGCCAGCTCTGCAGGATCTCGACCGCGGCGGCCTGATCCACCACCGCACGTTGGCGCTTTCCCCGGACGCCACGCTCGGCAAGCCTACGAGACGCGACGACGGTTGACATCCTCTCGTCGGTGAGCGTCACCGGAACCGGCGCTATCACCTCGGTCAACCGGCGCACGTACGCCAACACGTGCTGGGCCGCCGGCCCCTGCCGGCCCGCCAGATTGACCGGCAGCCCGACGACGACCTCGACGGCCTCGTGCTCGGCCACCAGCTGCGCGAGCTGGGCGAGGTCACCGGGCACCGCGTCCGGGCCGGTGGTCAGATCCCGGGCCAGAGTGACCAGCGGAGTGGCCAGGATCCCGTGCGGGTCGGAGCGGGCCACCCCCACCCGGACCTGCCCGACGTCGACACCCAACCGGACCCCCCGGGACAACTCACTCACCGTCGGTCACCCTCCCCGGTGACGAGCCAGGGCGGACCAGCTCTGGTCCGCCCTGGCTCGTGCGCTGATCCGTCACGCGTCGGCGATCGCCTTCTCGACCGTGAGCAGCAGCTTCGGCGCCTCGGCGGCGGGCAGGCCACCACCCTGCGCGACGTCCTGGCTGCCGCCACCCCGACCGGAGAAGGCCGCCTTGACCAGGTCGTTCGCCGCCAGACCACGGCCACGGGCCGCCGCGTTCACGGCCACCACCAGGGACGCCTTGCCGTTCGATCGGGCCGCCACCGCCACCACCGCCGGCCGCGCCGGGTCGATCTTGCCGCGGATCTCCTGGGCCAGGGTCCGCACGTCGTTACCGGCCGCGCCCTCCGGCGCCTCGGTGCCGACGTACGCCACCCCGCCGACGTCCTTCGCCTGCCCGGCCAGCGCCGCCGCCCCGCCCAGCACCAGCTGGGCGCGGAGCTTCTCCAGCTCCTTCTCGGCGTCACGCAGCTGCGTCACGGTCTGCTCGACCCGGTCGGCGACCTGCTCACCGGGCACCCGGAACAGCTCGGCGAGGCGGGACACCAGCAGGTGCTCACGGGCCAGGAAACCGAACGCGTCCATCCCGACCAGCGCCTCGATCCGGCGCACGCCCGAACCCACCGACGCCTCGGAGAGGATCTTCACCAGGCCGAGCTGGGCCGAACGGGCCACGTGGGTGCCGCCGCACAGCTCCCGGGCGTAGTCGCCGACCTCGACGACCCGGACCCGCTCGCCGTACTTCTCGCCGAACAGCGCCATCGCGCCGATCCGCCGCGCCTCCTCCTGGGTGGTGATGAAGGCGTTGACCTCCAGATCCGCCAACAGCACCTCGTTGACCTGCTGCTCCACGTCGTGCAACACGCTCGGCGACA
Source organism: Micromonospora sp. NPDC049081 (assembly GCF_040648835.1). Taxonomy (NCBI): domain Bacteria; kingdom Bacillati; phylum Actinomycetota; class Actinomycetes; order Micromonosporales; family Micromonosporaceae; genus Micromonospora; species Micromonospora sp. NPDC049081. The sequence continues at coordinate 18,579 of NZ_JBEZEK010000033.1, forward strand.
CCCCGGTCGGGGTGTTGAAGTCGAACCGCAGCCGCCCCGGGGCGTTCAGCGAGCCCGCCTGGGTCGCCGACTCGCCCAGGAAGTTACGCATCGTCTGGTGCACCAGGTGGGTCGCGGTGTGCGACCGCGAGATCGCCCGCCGTCGGGTCACGTCGATCTCCGCGTAGCCGGTCTCGCCGGCCCGCACCTCACCCCGGACCACCTTCGCCCGGTGCACGACCAGACCCGGCACCGGCTGCTGCACGTCGAAGACCTCGACCTGACCGGCACCGACCGTGATCAGCCCCTGGTCGGGCTGCTGACCGCCACCCTCGGCATAGAACGGGGTGGTGTCGAGCACCAGCTCGACGGTGTCACCCTCGACCGCCGCGCCGACCTGGACGCCACCGCTGAGCAGCGCCCGGACCCGGGACTCCCGGCTCAACTCGCTGTAGCCGGTGAACTCCACCGCGCCACCGTCGTCACGCACCGACCGGTACGCCGACACGTCGGTGTGCCCGGTCTTGCGGGCCTGCGCGTCGGCCTTGGCCCGGTTGCGCTGGTCGGCCATCAACCGGCGGAAACCCTCCGCATCCACCTGGAGGCCCTGCTCGGCGGCGATCTCCAACGTCAGGTCGATCGGGAACCCGTACGTGTCGTGCAACTGGAACGCCTGCTCACCCGACAGCGCCGGCTTGCCCGCCGACCGGGTCTGCGCGATCGCCGTGTCCAGGATCGTCGTACCCGCCCGCAACGTCGACAGGAACGCGTCCTCCTCCGCGTACGCGTACTGCGAGATCCGGTCGAACTCGGCCGCCAGCTCCGGGTACGACGGGGACATGCAGTCCCGGGCCACCGGCAGCAGCTCCGGCAACGCCCGCTCCTGCCAGCCCAGCAGGCGCACCGCCCGGATCGCCCGCCGCATGATCCGGCGCAGCACGTAGCCGCGCCCCTCGTTGCTCGGGGTCACCCCGTCACCGATCAGCATCAGCGCGGTCCGCACGTGGTCGGCGACCACCCGCAGCCGTACGTCGTCCGGGTGCGACTCGCTCGCCACGTGACCCGAGTGCGCGCCGTACCGCTTGCCGGTCAGCTCCGCCGCCCGGTCCAGGATCGGCCGCACCTCGTCGATCTCGTAGAGGTTGTCGACGCCCTGCAGGATCGAGGCCATCCGCTCCAGGCCCATGCCGGTGTCGATGTTCTGCGCCGGCAGGTCACCCAGGATCGGGAAGTCCTCCTTCCCGCTGCCCGGACCCCGCTCGTACTGCATGAAGACCAGGTTCCAGAACTCCATGTAGCGGTCCTCGTCGACCGCCGGGCCGCCCTCGCGGCCGTACTCCGGACCCCGGTCGTAGAACAGCTCCGAGCACGGGCCGCACGGGCCGGGAATACCCATCGACCAGAAGTTGTCCGCCTTGCCCCGGCGCACGATCCGCTCGGCCGGCACCCCCACCGACCGCCAGATCTCGAACGCCTCGTCGTCGTCGAGGTAGACCGTCGGCCAGACCCGCTCCCCGTCCAGCCCGTAACCGCCCTCGGCGACCGGCTTGGTGACCAGGTCCCAGGCCAGTGGGATCGCCCCGGACTTGAAGTAGTCGCCGAAGGAGAAGTTGCCGTTCATCTGGAAGAACGTGCCGTGCCGGCTGGTCTTGCCGACCTCGTCGATGTCCGGCGTACGCAGACACTTCTGCACACTTACCGCCCGCCGGTACGCCGGGGTCTGCTGCCCCAGGAAGTACGGAACGAACTGCACCATGCCGGCGTTGACGAACAGCAGGTTCGGATCACTGATGGCGGGCAGCGGAGCGGACGGCACCACGGTATGCCCGTTCGCCTCGAAATGGGCGAGGTACCGCCGCTTGATCTCCGCCGTCTTCATCGCTGGTGCTCCTCCGGAAAGATCTCTCGGTCACCGATACGCGGGTCCTCCCGCAGCTCGGCGAACTGGTCGTCGAACGCCTCACCCCGGGCGAACGCCTCGTGGATCTCCTGCTCGCGCTCGGCCATCCCGATCCGTACGTCCTCCACGAAGCTACGCAGCGACTCGACCAGACCGCCAGCGGATTCGGACAGCCCACTGGCGATCCCCGCCGGGGTGTACGCCTGCGCGGTCCGGGTGGCCTTGCGGACCACCACCACGCCCACGGCCAGCCCGATGCCGAGCCAGAAAAGTCGCCTCATGTCTCATGCCTCCTGTGCGACCCGGGCCGGGTCAGCGGTTGCCACGCCGGGCGGCGCGACGCTGCTGCTTGATGGTGTCGCGCACCTCACGCTCGGTCTCCGCGGTACGCCGCGCCGAGGCGGCCCGGCGAACGCCGTACCCGAACGCCGCCACCTTCACCAGCGGGTTCGCCGCGGCGGCGGAGACGACGGTGGCCAGGTTCGCCACGTTGGCGGTGACGTTCTGCGCGTGGTTGGTCATCGTGTCGACCTTGGCGAGTTGCAGGTTCACCCCGTCGAGGGAGGTCTGCACCTGCTCCAGGGCGACGTTGACGTTCTTGACCGTGGTGTTCACGTCCCCCAGCAACGGGGCGGTCTGCTCGTTGAGGTCGTTGATCATCCGGGTCGTCGCGTCCACGGTGTGCCGCAGCCGCAGGATCGGTACCGCCAGCACGAGCACCAGCATCAGGAACGCGCCGGCCGCGATCAGCGCAGCGATCTGTCCACCATCCACGCATGTCCTCCTCAAGCAGGGTTCCGGGGCCCGACGCCCCGGAACACGCGACCCGGGTCGCGGCGTGACCCGCACCGGGTCGATCGGGAGCAGGCGGGCCTGCCAGCCCCAGACCCTACCGTCCGTGATGGAAGCCGGCTCAGGATGGTGAAGGTGTCGGGCTGCCGAGCGGATCGTCGGTGATCGTCGGGAACGGGTCCTCACCGGTCAGTGACGGGTCGGTGCTCGGCTGTGGCCGGGTCCGCTCGTCGTCGATCGCGTTGCGGACCTTCACCGACACCAGCGAGCCGGTGCACTCCCCCGCCGCGGGCGGGACCGGGGTGGCCGGCGGTACCGCCGGGTCGCCGCTCGCCTGCGGTGCCGCACAGGTCGGCTCCCGCACCCACAGGTCGAGGGTCAACTCGTCGCGCCGCCAGCAGGTGTAGCTGCCCTTGGCCGGCTGTTCCGGGCACCGGGTCACCTTCCACGGCCGCCAGCCCTGCGCGCGCAGGGCCTGTTCGTAGACCTGGGTGGTCTCCTGCGGCGCGCGGTCGGACTCCACGGTGCGCTCCCGCAGCCGGCAGTCCTGCAGGCACCAGCGGCTGCCACTGACGTTGTCCACCGTCTCCACCGTCGCCCAACCCGGCACGCCCAACTCGTCGAGGGTGCCGAAGACCGGGTCCCTGCTCAAGGTCCGCATCCCGAAGAAGGCCGGGAGCGCCCCGAGGAGCAACGCGCTGGCCAGCACCAGGATTCCCAGCCGCAGGCGACGCCGGTGCCCCGTCCGGCGACGCGGTTCGCCACCGGTGTCGTCGGCGCCGTCGGGCTCGTCCTGCGTGGGCGAACGCAACGGCGCCCCGGCCGACCCGTCCGGATCGGACCGGGCCCCCTGCGGTGGCGTCACCCGGGCCACCCCGGGGCCGTCGACCCGACCGGAGGACGGGCCGGCCGGAGCACCTGCCGGCTCCGTCCGATCGGGGGGACGCACCGGAGGTGCTGCCCGGCCCACGGCGTCCTGCGGGCCGGCGACCGGTCGTCCGCCCGGCGCGGTGGCCCGGGCGACAGCAGCCGCCGCGACGGCCCCACCCGTACCGGCGGGTCGGGCAGCGGACCGTGGCCCGGCGGGCCGGCCGCCGTCCGCGCCAGCCGCCCGATGCGGATCGTCGGTGATGGCGGGCGGGCGGGCGACGCCGGTGACCGGGCCGGTGGCGGGACCGTCCGGGCGGGCGGTGCCGGTGACCGACCCCTCCGCACGGGCGGTGCCCCGCGACGACGTGCCGGGACGGGGTGCGACCGGGTCAGACGCGCCGGGCTTGGCCGCCCTCGGGTCAGGCTGCGCCGCCCTCGGGTCGGACGCGCCCGGTCGGGTCGTCCTCGGGTCGGACCCGCCCGGTCGGGGTGCGCCCGGTTCGGGTGCCCCCGGCTGCGGGGCCGGCGGGGCGGGGGCGTCCGGACGTGGCCCGCCCCCGGCGCGTACCTCGTTGCGGGGCGCGGCGGCAGCGTTCGGACCCGGTGCGCCGAAGCGGGGAGCGCCGGAGGTCGGTGCCGTCGCGGCACCGTCCGGACCGGCGTCGCGGGACGGTCCGGCCGCCGGCGGCGGGCCTGCCGGGCGCGACCCGCCCGGGACCGGCGCGGTACCGGGCACCGGGGCCGAGCCGCCGACCCGGGGGCCACCGGAAACCGGACCGGGACCGGCGGGGCGCGCAGCCCCCGCACCCGGCGGCGTGCCGGGCACCGGTACGGAAGCGGTACCACCGGCCCGGGGGGCGCCGGACCCGGGATCGGAGCCACCGGGACGCGGACCCCGAGCCGGGTCGGGCCCGGGGCGGGCTGCACGGACCGGACCGGGGTCATCGCCCACCGGCCCGGGACCGGCCGGCCGCTCAGGCGGGACCGGCCGTGCCGTCCCCCGAGCCGGCCCAGCCTGCTCCGGCCGGCGCGGGCCAGCCTGCCCCGGCCGGTGCGGGTCACCGTGCTCCGGCCGGCGTGGGCCAGCCTGCTCCGGCCGGTGCGGGTCTCCCTGCTCCGGCCGGCGTGGGCCAGCCTGCTCCGGCCGGTGCGGGTCTCCCTGCTCCGGCCGGTGCGGGTCGCCCGGTCGCCCCCGACCAGCCGGGTCGGCCGGACCAACGCCGCCCGACGGGGTCGGCCGACCACCCGGTGGGGTCGATCGGTTGAGCACCCGCAGGGCGGGGTCGGTGTGTGAGGTGCGACCGGCCTGCCGCAGCCAGTCCGCCGGCCGATCCGGCCGGTCGCCACGGGGCCGCTCGTCCTGGGCGGGACCGGGCGGGACCGGGCGACCAACCGCCGTACCCTCGTCCGGCCGACTCCGCCGGCCCCGCGACTCGTCGATGGGCGGGCGTCCCTGGGGATCGGACTCGTTCCCGGTCCGGACACGCCACTGCCCTGACGGCTCCTCACCGTCCGGGCGGTTCCGCCGCCCCCCGGGCCCGTCGCCGTCCGACCCGGGACGGTGGGCCGCCGGCCCGCCGTCAGCACCGGACCGTCGGCCCGGTGGGGGGGCGATGTCGGTGGGCGGGCGGCGACGCCCGTTGTCGTCGTGGGCAGCCGGACCGGACCGGCCAGTGCCGGGAACGGACGGCGACGGCGGAACACCGGGTGGGGTCGGCGCGGCCCCGGGTAGCGGTGGCGCGTTGCCGGTCAGCGGCACCGCCGGTTGGTCCGGTTCGGCGGCACGACGACGGCCTGCCCGCTCGCCGGCCGGCCGGCCACCGGCATCACGCACGGGGGTGGGCGGTGCCTCGGCACGGCGGACCCCCCCGGCCCGGCCGGGTGCCGCCGTCTCGGGCGGAGGGTTACCGCCCGGCGGGGCCGTCGGGGCGGTACGGGGGCCGCCGGCAGTCGGGTCCGGTAGTACTCCGGCGCCGGTCGGGGCACCCACCCCGGCGCGGGGTGTGCCCGCCGGCTGCGCCGCAGCGGGCGCGGGACCACCGGGCCCGGGGCCGGGCCGGTTCGCCGGTTCGATCGGACCGGGACGTCGCTCTCTCGGCCGGTCGTCCGGCACGGTCCGGCGACCCCGCAGGGAAGGACCATCCGCTGCCGCCGCCCCCGACCGGTCGTCGGGTACCGCCCGACGGCCCGGGGGTGGCCCGGCAGGTGTCGGGGCACCGTGCGAAGGCCCGGCAGGCGTCGGGGCACCGGGACCGGCCCATCCGACAGGTGGTGCCTGACCGGGTGGCACCGGCCGGCCGGGAGCCGCGCCGGGGACCGTCGCCCGGCCGGGGGCCGGGACCGCAGCCCGGCCCGGACCGGAACCACCGGCGGTGGCGTCCGGGTGGGAGGCCTGTCCGGGCCGCTGCGGGCCGGGGTGATCGGCGGACGCCTGGCCCGGCCAGGGCCCGGCACCCGGACGCGGATGCTGCCCGGAGGGTGCGGACCAGCCCGGCCCACGCACCGGTGGGGCAGCCTGGGTAGCGGGGTGTGCCGGCCCCGGTGGTGGTCCGTCGGGGCGGGCGGGACGGGGCGAATCGGTGCCGGCTGACGCCGCCCCGGGCCGGGCGGGGCCGACCGGCGGCAGCGGGGACGGCCCACCCGGCTGCGGCGGGCGGGGGCCACCGGATGTCGGCGTCTCCCGCCGCGGACCCGGTGAACCGGCCGGCGGACCTGTCGGAGGTCCGGACTCCGGTCGGGCGCCCGGCTGCTGCTGCGGCCGAAGCTCCGGCGGGGCCGGCTGTTGCCGGAGAGCCGGCGGCGCCTGCTGCGGCCGGGGATCCGGCGGGGCCTGCTGCAGCCGGGGATCCGGCTGCGGTGGGCGGACGCCGGCCGAGGGGGGCCCGTCGGGACGGGACACCGGCTGACCGACGCGCGGCGCGACCGGTCCCCCCGGGGCGTCCGGCGGGGCGACCGGTCCCCGTCCGGCAACCGGCGGCACCGGGCGGACCGGCGGCACGGGACCACCGTCCGGGCCGAGTTCGGTGCGCTGCTGTTTCGCCGTACGCAGGTCGTCGATCCAACCGAACTCTTCGCCGGCCGGCTCGGGCGGGGTGTCGTCGCCGCCCCGCCCCCGACCCCACCGACGTCCCTTGGCGCGAGGTTCACGCCGCTCGTCGGGACCGTCCTGCGGTTGCTCCCCACCTCGCGATGTCACTGCTGAACCTCCCCGGCGTCGCCGCCGTCCTCATCCGCCCCACCGGCGTGTCCCGGGCCCGACGGGTGACGGCCGTTGACCACCGGCACCGGCCCGTCGGGTCGTGACACCGGGGTGGACAGCCCCCGGACGATCCGGCGCAGCAGGGGCAGCCGGGCGGCCACCGACCGCTCGGCACCGTGCCCGCTGGGCCGGTAGTAGTCGGTCCCGACGAGGTCGTCGGGAGCGTACTGCTGGGTGACCACTCCGCGTTGGTCGTCGTGCGGGTAGCGGTAGCCCGTGCCGTGCCCGAGCCCCCGCGCGCCGGAGTAGTGCGCGTCGCGCAGCCCACGCGGCACCGCGCCGCCCCGACCGGCCCGTACGTCGGCCATCGCCGCGCCGAGGGCCGTGGTGGCCGAGTTGGACTTCGGCGCGGTCGCCAGGTGGATCACCGCCTGGGCGAGGTTGAGCTGGGCCTCGGGCAGGCCGACGTACTCCACCGCGTGCGCGGCGGCGGTGGCCACCGACAGGGCGGTCGGGTCGGCCAGGCCGACGTCCTCGCTGGCGAAGATGACCATGCGGCGGGCGATGAACCGGGCGTCCTCCCCGGCGACCAGCATCCGGGCCAGCCAGTGCAGCGCGGCGTCGACGTCCGAGCCGCGCATGCTCTTGATGAAGGCGCTGGTCACGTCGTAGTGCGCGTCGCCGTCGCGGTCGTAACGCACGGCCGCCACGTCCACCGCCTGTTCGGTGGTGGCCAGGTCGATCCGGTCGACGTCGAGCGCGGTCGCCGAGGCCGCCGCCGCCTCCAGCGCGGTGAGCGCCTTGCGGACGTCACCGCCGGCCAGGCGCACCAGGTGGTCCTCGGCGTCGGTGGCCAGGGTCAGCGCGCCGGCGAGGCCGCGCGGGTCGGTCACCGCACGCCGTAGCAGCGCCCGCACGGCCGCGTCGTCCAACGGCTGGAGGGTGAGCAGCACGCAACGGGACAGCAGCGGCGAGATGACGGAGAAGTACGGATTCTCGGTGGTCGCCGCGAGCAGGGTGACCGTACGGTCCTCGACGGCGGCGAGCAGCGAATCCTGTTGGGTCTTGCTGAACCGGTGCACCTCGTCGATGAAGAGCACGGTCTGCGGGCCGCCGGAGCGGCGCTGCCGACGGGCGGCCTCGATGACGGCCCGGACGTCCTTGACCCCGGCGGTCAGCGCCGACATGGCCACGAAGCGACGGTCGGTGGCCCGGGCCACCAGGTGGGCGATGGTGGTCTTGCCGCTGCCCGGCGGGCCCCAGAGGATGACCGACAGCGCCGCGCCGCCGCCGACGAGCTGACGCAGCGGGGCGCCGGGCGCGAGGAGGTGTTCCTGCCCGACCAGCTCGTCGATGCTCGCGGGCCGCATCCGCACCGGCAGGGGGGCGTCCTGCCCCACCGAGGCGAAGTCGTCGACGCCGACGGTGCCCGCGGGGGCGCTGGGCGCCGCGGCGGGTGCACCGAGGGAGAAGAGGGCGTCGGAATCCATCAGGAAGACAGTACCGGGCGGGGCCGACGACGCCGGAATCGCGCCGTCGGCCCCGCCCGTTCTGATCCGATGCGGTCAGGTGCGGTCAGCCGCGACCCGGCCGACGGCCCCGGTACCACCGGCCGCCGCCACCGCCGCGCGGGCCGCTGCCGACGCCGGCCAGGTAGAGCGAGAGCAGCAGCAGGCCGATCAGGACCAGGGTGTTCCAGTTGAACAGGTCGGGGGCGCCGAAGTTGGTGTTGAGCAGGTCCAGCAGGAGCGCGAAGCCGAAGACGACGGCCGCGAGGATGGCGAGCATGTGTATGTCCTCCGGTAGGGGGTCCCAGTAGGTCGGCCCCGATGTACCCAATCGGTCGACTCGTCAATCTCCACCGTGGAGATCGCCGTCGCCGGGGCGTCTCGCCCGGCCGGGTTCTAGGCTGCTCGCATGATCGACACCGACCGGGAACTTGCCGGCCGGGCGGCAGTCCTCGCCGCCACCGACCACCATCCGTACGTACGGCACGCGTTGCGGCGCGACGACCGGCCCCGCGGCTGGGTCCGCGACGGCGCGGTGGCCTGGGTGCTCCCGGCGGCGGAGAACGACCGGGCGGGTGGTGTGGTCGGTCCGGTCGACGCGGCGGTGGAGCTGGTCGCGGCGCTGGTCGCCGACGGGTTCGTGCGCCCGGGGCAGTACCTGCAGCTGCCCCGGGCCGACCGGAGGCTGCTGGTCGACCGGTTCGGCGCGACCCGGGTCGACGACTGGGATTTCCTCTGGACCACCGCCGCCCCGCCCCGGCAACCCGGGCAGGAGCGGGTCGTCCGCCTCGGCCCGGCGGACCACCCGGCACTGTCCGCGCTGATCGACGACGCCTTCCCCACCTCCTCGTCGCGCCCCGAGGACCCGACGGTCGTCGACTGGTACGGCAGGTGGGAGGCCGGGCGACTGGTCGCCTGTGGGGCGGACCGCAGTCGCGGCGACATCGGCTTCCTCGCCGGGCTGACCGTGGCCCGCGACCGACGGGGGCGGGGGCTGGGCGCGGCGCTGACCGCCGGGATGACCCGGGCCCTGCTCACCCGGTACGACCAGGTCGGGCTCGGCGTCTACGCCGACAACCTCGCCGCGCTGCGGCTCTACCGCCGGCTCGGCTTCACCAGCACCCTACGACGCAGCTCGGTGTGGCTCGGCTGAGGCCGCCGACCCGGCCGGCTGGGCGCCCCGGTGGTCGACCCCGGCGGGCACGGCCGGAGGTCCGGCCCCGGCGGGCACAGCGGGAAGTCCGGCCCCGGCCGGTGTGGCCGGAACGTTCCCGGGTCCGGCTTCGATCGGGACGTACCCCGGCTCGGCTTCGACCGGGACGTCGCCGGGTGGGGCTGCGGCCGGGGTGGCCCGCCGGCCGGCCCACCAGGCGGGCAGGTAGAGCGGGGCGGCCACCGCCAGCGCGACCGCGCCGACCACCATCGCCGGGCCGACCCCGTTGCGGTCGGCCAGCGCGGTGAGCAGCACCGCGCCGAGGGCGAACCCCGGTTGCCCCATCATCGAGTTGAGCGAGATGACGCTGGTCCGGTAGGGCCCGTCGACCTGCCGGTGCAGCAGCCCCAGGTGCAGCGGGTTGGACGCGCCGTGCACCGCATAGCAGGCCAGGTAGGCGACCAGCACCCCGACCGGCCCGGCGAACAGCCCCATACCGAGCACGGTGACACCCTGGAGGATGCGCAGCAGCCCGGCGGCGGGGGCGGCACCGAGCCAGCGCAGCAGCAGCGGGGTGGCCGCCGCACCGGCCGCCGAGACCAGCCAGGCCGCCGAGTTGGCTGGGCCGAGCAGTGCCGCCGCCCGCTCGGCGTCGCCGACCACGTCGGCGAGCCGGATCGGCAGCAGCGACTCGAAGGTGACCATGCCGAAACCCCAGAACAGCTCCACCGAGACCAGGGCGAGCAGCACCCGGGAGCGGCGCAACAGGCCGACGGCCCGACCCACCATCCGGGGTGCCGCCACGACCGAGGCACGCAGCGTGCCGGGGCCCCGGGCCGGGCCGGTCTCGACCAGCATGATCAGCAGGACGACCAGGGCGACGGCCTGGAGGGCGGCGGCGACCAGCACCGGCACCGTCAGGGCGCTCACCGGCCCGACCGGGCCGAGCGCGATGAGGCCGCCGCTGAGCAGCGCACCGCCGGCGATGGTGACGCCCGCGACGGTGCCGGCGAAGCCGAGGCCGGGCTCGTAGTCGGCGTCCCGGTCGGCGGCGAGCGTGGACTCGACGTACCAGGAGTCGAGCGGGCCGCTGTCGAGCGCCCGGTAGACCCCTTGCAGGGCCCAGACCAGGAAGAACAGGGCGAACGAGTCCGCCACCGCGAACAGCCCGAGCGACAGCAGGCTCACCGACCAGGCGGTGACCAGGACCACCCGGCTGCCGAGCGCGTCGGCCAGGCCACCGGTCGGCAGCTCCAGCACCAGCACGACCAGGCCCTGGGCGGTGGCGACCAGACCGATCTGGGACAGCGACAGGCCGCGTTCCTGCATCAGCAGGATCAGCACCGGAATGGTCAGGCCGGTGGGCAGCCACCGCAGGCCGTAGAGGGTGAGATAACGGAACCGGACCTGGCGTACGGTCAGCGCGGCCATCACTGCTGCTCGATCATCGGGAACGCGGCCACGAAGACGTGCACCCGTTCGGCGTCCGGCTGCGCCGGGTCCGCCTCGGTGCGGTAGCGCTCCAGCACCTGCCACAGCTCGTCCTCCAGGGCCTGGAGCCGGTCGGCGGGGAGGCTGAGGAAGGCGTCGCTCATCCCGAACGCGTCCCGCCAGGCCGGTGACCAGTCCTGCTGGACGGCGAACCAGCGTTCGGCCCGCTCAGCCAGGAGGCGCACCTGGTCGCCCTGGATCCACTCGATCGCGGCCCGGGCGTCGGGGTCGTCGTCGAAGTCGCTCGGCTCCCAGTCGGTCACCTCGTGCGCGGCCCGCCACCAGCGCTGCCGCCCGGCGCTGCGGTCCGGGTCCTCGACCACCAGCCCCACGTCGGCGAGCTGGCGCAGGTGGTAGCTGGTGGCGCCGGTGTTGGTGGCGAGCAGGCCGGCGAGGGTGGTGGCGGTGGCCGGTCCCTGCACCCGCAGCGCGCCGAGCAGCCGCAGCCGTAGCGGGTGGGCCAGGACGCGGACCTGCCGGTGGTCGATCCGGACGGAGCTGGTCGCGGGTCGCCCGCCGGTGTCGTCGTTCTCCATGCATGCACAATAACTGTGCACAGAATCTATGCACAATATTTGTGCATAGATTCTGTGCACAGCTCTCCTGTGAGGCCCGACACGGCCGACCCGACGGCCTGCTTGTCAGTCGGCGAGCAACTCGGTCACGCCGCGCAGCCGGGTCCGCAGCAGGGTGACGGCGCGGGACGAGTCGAGCCGCACGTCGGTGGGACGCCGCAGCCCGGCCGCCGTGGTCGTGACGGTCGTCATCCCGGCCGGATCGATCCCGTGCCGACGGGCCACCAGCAGTCCCAGCCCGGCCCGGCTGACCGGCTCCGGGCCGGCCACGTTGAGCGGGCCGGCGACTGTCGAGTCGGCCAGTTCCAGCACCGCGTCGGCCAGGTCACCGACGTCGACCGGGCAGCGCAACTCGTCGGTGAACAGGGTGGCCCGACCCGCCAACGCGTCCCGGCAGAGCTGGATCTGCTTGCTGCCCTCCCCCAGGATCAGCGAGGTCCGCACCAGCACCGCGCCCGGGTCGACCACCCGTACGGCGGTTTCCGCCGCCGCCTTCGCCGCACCGTAGGGATGCACCGGGGTCGGCACGTCGTCGTCGAGATAGGGGGTCGGACGGCCGGCGTGCAGCGCGTCACTGGACAGGTGCACCAACCGCGCCCCCACCTCGGCCGCCGCGTACGCGACGTGCGCCGCCCCGTCGGCGGTGACCGTCCAGTCGTCGGTGCGGTACGCGGTCGCGACGACCACGTCCGGGTGTACCTCGGCGACCAGCCGGCGCACCGCCTCCCGATCGGTCACGTCGAGCCGCCGCGCCGCCACTCCGGGCACCCCGACCGCACCCGACCAGCACGTCCCCACCACCGACCACCCGGCAGCAACCCCCCGCCGACACACCTCACCCCCGAGAAACCCACTACCCCCCACCACCAGCGCCCGCATCCCACCACTCCCCTAATAGCGATCAAGAGGTTCACGTCACCTCACGGCGTGATGATGACGTAAACCTCTTGATCAACGATCCGGGGTTAGGCCGGCCGGGCCGACCGGGGTGGGGTGGGGGTTAGACCGGGTCGGCTACCGGGGCGGCGGGGCCGGCGGTGCCGGGGGACGCGGCCGGGGGCTTGGGCTTGGCGTCGATGCCGGCCTCGGTGCGCTGCTGGGTGGTGATCGGGGTCGGGGCGCCGGTCAGCGGGTCGAAGCCGCCCCGGGTCTTGGGGAAGGCGATCACCTCGCGGATCGAGTCGGCCCCGGCCAGCAGCATGCAGACCCGGTCCCAGCCGAACGCGATGCCGCCGTGCGGCGGGGCGCCGTACTTGAACGCCTCCAGCAGGAAGCCGAACTTGTCCTGCGCCTCGGCGGGGGTGATGCCGAGCAGGTCGAAGACGCGCTGCTGCACGTCGCCCCGGTGGATACGGATCGAGCCGCCGCCGATCTCGTTGCCGTTGCAGACGATGTCGTACGCGTAGGCCAAGGCCCGGTCCGGGGCCTCCTCGAACCGGCCGACCCAGTCGGCGTTCGGCGAGGTGAACGGGTGGTGCACGGCCGTCCAGCCGCCCTCGTCCGTGCGCTCGAACATCGGCGCGTCGACCACCCAGCAGAACGCCCAGGCGCTCTCGTCGATCAGCTTGGCCCGCTTGGCGATCTCGATCCGGGCCGCGCCGAGCAGTTCCTGCGCCTCCCGGTTGTTCGTGCCGGCGGCGAAGAAGACCGCGTCGCCCGGCTTGGCCCCGACCGCGTCGGCCAGGCCACCCAGGTGCTCGGCGGAGAGGTTCTTGGCCACCGGTCCACGCGCCTCGCCGGTCTCGGCGTCCAGCACCACGTACGCCAGGCCGCGCGCGCCACGCGCCTTGGCCCAGTCCTGCCAGCCGTCCAGTTCCTTGCGGGTCTGCGCCGCACCGCCGGGCATGACCACCGCGCCGACGTAGCCGCCCGCGTCGATCGCACCGGCGAACACCCGGAACTCGGTGCCGCGCAGGTACTCGGTCAGCTCGGTCAGCTCCAGGCCGTAACGCAGGTCGGGCTTGTCGGAGCCGTACCGGGCCATCGCGTCGTGCCAGGTGATCCGGGGGATCGGCCGGGAGATCTCGTGCCCGGCCAGGTCCTTCCAGAGTGCCGCGACGATCGCCTCGCCGAGGTCGATCACGTCGTCCTCGGTGACGAAGGACATCTCGATGTCGAGCTGGGTGAACTCCGGCTGCCGGTCGGCGCGGAAGTCCTCGTCGCGGTAGCAGCGGGCGATCTGGTAGTACCGCTCCATGCCGCCGACCATGAGCAGCTGCTTGAACAGCTGCGGCGACTGCGGCAGCGCGTACCAGCTGCCGGGCTGGAGCCGCACCGGGACCAGGAAGTCGCGAGCGCCCTCGGGGGTGGACCGGGTCAGCGTCGGGGTCTCGATCTCCAGGAAGTCCCGCTCGTGCAGCACGGTGCGGGCGAGCTGGTTGGCCCGGGAGCGCAGCCGCATCGCGTTGGCCGGGCCACTGCGGCGCAGGTCCAGGTAGCGGTAGCGCAGCCGGATGTCGTCGCCCGCCTCGACCTGGTCGTCGACCGGCAGCGGCAGCGGCGCGGCCTCGGAGAGCACCTCCAGCGCGCTGGCGGTCACCTCGATCTCGCCGGTGGGCAGCTCCGGGTTCTCGTTGCCCTCGGGGCGGCGGGTCACCTCGCCGGTGACCTTGACGCAGAACTCGTTGCGCAGCGCGTGCGCGTCCTCCTCGCGGAACACCACCTGGACCACGCCGGAGCCGTCGCGCAGGTCGACGAAGATGACACCGCCGTGGTCGCGCCGGCGGGCCACCCACCCGGCGAGCGTCACCGTGGTGCCGGCGTCCGTCGCGCGCAGGCTGCCGGCGTCATGGGTACGGATCACGACTTGCGTCTCCTCATCTGCGGTACGGCTGTTCCCCCGCATTGTGTCAGCCGCCCGGTGCGCCCGGTTGCGGGGTGAGCAAGGCCGGCCCGCCCACCGGACGCGCGGAACGGGCCGCCGGTGTTCCCGACGGCCCGTTCACGCAAGGTGGATCAGCGGATCCGGTGGTGCATCAGAGGATGCGGCAGATCGGTCAGATGATGCTGACGCCGTAGACGCTCAGCGGCTCGGTGACCGGCTGGAAGTAGGTGGTGCCACCGCGGGTGCAGTTGCCGCTGCCGCCGGAGGTGAGGCCGACCGCGCTGCTGCCGCTGAACAGCGAACCGCCGCTGTCGCCCGGCTCGGCGCAGACGTTGGTCCGGATCAGGCCGGAGACCGAGCCCTCGGCGTAGTTCACGGTGGCGTTGATGGCGCTCACCGAGCCGCTCTTGAGGCCGGTGGTGCTGCCGGAGCGCTGCACGCTCTGGCCGACGTACGCGTTGGCGGCACCGGTGACGTCCCGGAAGCTGCCGTTGTAGAGGGAGACGTTGCCGGTCGCGTTGGCGGCGTTGCTGTGCCGGACGATGCCGTAGTCGTTGCCCGGGAAGCTGGTGCCGGTACGGGTACCGAGCACGCTGGTCTGGCCGGAGTTCGAGTACCAGGTCGAGCCGATGTTGGTGCAGTGCCCGGCGGTCAGGAAGAAGGTCTGACCGGCGCTGTTGCGGACGTTGAAGCCGAGCGAGCAGCGACCGCCGCCGGTGTAGATGGCCTGGCCGCCGGAGATCTTGGTGCTGAGCACGCCGGCCTCGGCCTCGATCCGGACGGTGCCACCGGTGCGCGCGGCGGCGGCCTTGACCCGCTCCAGCTTGGCGCCGGTGACGGTGCTGTCGACCGACACGACGACCTGGTTGGTGGCGGTGTCGGTCCACCACGCGGTGCCGGGGATCTTGGCCGACCGCTCCAGCTCGGCGGTGGCGGAGCGGAGCTGGGCCGCGCCCCGGGTGACCAGCTTCGGGACGGCACCGGCGGCGCGGACCTGCTTGGCGGCGGCGGTGTCGGTGACGGTGACGACCATCTTGCCGGCGGCGTCGGCGTAGGTGCCGGCGGCGCGGTCACCGAGACGCTCGGCCAGGCTGGCGGCGGCGTCGGGGGATGCGGGCGAGGCGGGGGCCGCCTGGGCGGGGGCACCCATGAGCGCGCCGGTGACCAGGGTTCCGGCCATGGCGACGGCGGCGGCGTGTCGGAGTGAGGACCTCGTGGGTCGCATGCAACAACCTCCGGAAGGGGTGACGGGCGGCGTCACAAGACGCACCCGGGGACAACCGGCCGACCTGGGGAAACCGGCCGAGAGACTGAAGTATTCACATATTTAAGATCGTTATCAAGACATGCGTTTGCCCGGATTCACCCCACCAGCGGTTATGACGGTCAGGCAACATCGTGGACACATCCATGTCAGACCCTCCGCCAGCCTGCCCCGCCCCCACAGCGGGCCGGGCCCGAAGCGGCCACCGCCGACAGCCCGAAGCGGCCACCGCCGGGGGTCCGACGCCGCGGTCCCGACCCGGTGTCGAGTGGTTCGCAGGCGGCCCGGTTGCGCGCCGCACCGGTCCCGCAGGCACCGCAGCCGATCCCGTGGACGCACCGACCGGAGCCGACCCGCCCCCGCACCGTCCGGCGAGACCGGTGGCACCGGGGTGGTCCGGCCACAGCCGGGACGGCACGGCACGACGGGGCCGCCGACCAGGACGTCTCGTGCCGGCAGGCCCGATGGCGGCGGAAAACGGCAACACTCGACACCCGTCACCGGGAGTCATCATCAGTCGACCGCGCCGCCTGACGGTCGTCCCCTTTGCTCTGCCGCCCTCACCGCGACAGTTACCTCAGGTAG
This sequence comes from Micromonospora sp. NPDC049081, assembly GCF_040648835.1. Lineage (NCBI taxonomy): Bacteria > Bacillati > Actinomycetota > Actinomycetes > Micromonosporales > Micromonosporaceae > Micromonospora > Micromonospora sp. NPDC049081. The sequence goes on from NZ_JBEZEK010000033.1 coordinate 34,719, forward strand.
CCATGCATGAGAAGACCAGCGAATCACACGCCGCAAGGAAGTGCAGCTCAGGTCGGTGGCGCTCCGAGGGCAGCAGAGCAAAGCGCGGAAGGGTAGGAGCACGAGGGAGGAGCCGTTGTCACGGCGCGTCACACCCACCGGCCTGTCACCGAAAGTCACCGACCTCGAGGAACGGACGGGGCAACCGGGTGACGCATGACGTCGGCACAACCTCGGGCGAAGCGGCGGGGGCCCGAAGAGCCGTCCCACCCGCGCGGCACGCCGACGCGCCCGCCGCACGGCACACCCGACGCGCCCGCCGCAGGGGGTGGCGACGTGGTCGCAGCACACCCCCGCGCCTGCGGGCAGGCACGGGGGTGGTGAAACGCCGGAGGGGACGGTCAGGTCAGGCGCGGGCGGCCAGCTTGGCGGCGCGCGCGTCGCGCTTCTCCTCGAACCGGGACGCGGCCTGCTCCAGGCCGTCCAGGTGGGCGGCGATCCGGTCGCGGGCGGCCTCGCCCTCGGCGTCCAGACCGACGACGTTGAACACGTCCCACTGGCGCAGCACCGGGGCCACCACGTCGTCGCGGTGCTGACGCAGGTCGTAGATGCCGGCGAGGGCGATCGTCACCGACTTGCGGGCGAAGCCCTCGATGCCCACCCCGGGCATCTGGAAGTCTGCCAGCACCTCGTCGATGGCACGCATCGTCTGGTTCGGGTCCACCTCGAGGGCCGCGCCGAGCAGGTTGCGGTAAAAGATCATGTGCAGGTTCTCGTCGGCCGCGACGCGACCCAGCAACGCCTCGCAGACCGGGTCGCCGGTGATCCGGCCGGTGTTGCGGTGCGAGATGCGGGTCGCCAACTCCTGGAACGACACGTACGCCAGCGAGCGCAGCATCGACGTGTCGTGCGAGTTGCTGTAGCCGGCGGTCATGTGCACCATCCGGGCCCGCTCCAGGGCCACCGGGTCGACCGCCCGGGACACCGTGAGGTAGTCCCGGATGGCGGTACCGTGCCGACCCTCCTCGGCGGTCCACCGACCCACCCACGTCCCCCACGCCCCGTCCGGGCCGAACAGGGTGGCGATCTGATGGTGGTACGACGGCAGGTTGTCCTCGGTGAGCAGGTTGACGATCAACGCCGTCCGGGCCACCTCGGGCAGGGTCGAGTCCCCCTCCGACCACGCCTCGCCGCCGAGCGGGCCGTCGAAGGTCCGCCCTTCGCTCCACGGCACGTACTCGTGCGGAAACCACTCCTTGGCCACCGAGAGGTGACGGTCGAGGTTCTTGGCGACCACGGGTTCGAGTTCGTGCAGCAGCGCGGTCTGGCTCAGCTCGGTCACAGGGCCCCTCCCTACGGTGGCGTAACTTACGCCACCGTAGGTCCCCGTCGGCGTACGCGCCAGTAACTGAGACTCAGCCGACCAGCGGCTTCAGGTCCGCGTGGGGCGGCGTCCACTCGGCCGGCACGGCGTTCACCTGCTCGCCCGAACGGATGTCCTTGACCTGGTCACCCTCGGCACCCCGGAACCACACGTACGGGATACCACGCCGCTCGGCGTAGCGGATCTGCTTGCCGAACTTGGCCGCGTTCGGTGACACCTCGGTCGGGATCCCCCTCGACCGCAGCGCCTCGGCGACCGCGTTGCTGCCCGCCCGCTCCTCCTCGGCACCGACCGCGACCAGCACACAGGTCGGCACGCTGCGCGAGACCGACAGCGCCCCGGCGCCGAAGAGCAGGCCGAGCAGCCGGGTCACCCCGATCGAGATGCCGACCCCCGGGTACGACACGGCACCGGCGCTGGCCAGGTTGTCGTACCGGCCACCGGAGCAGATCGAACCGAACCGCTCGTAGCCGAGCAGCTGGGTCTCGTAGACGGTGCCCGTGTAGTAGTCCAGGCCCCGGGCGATCCGCAGGTCGGCGACGCAGAGCCCCGGCGCGTGCGCGGCAGCCGTCTCCACCACCGCGACCAGCTCCGCGATGCCCTCGTCGAGCAGCGGATCGCTCACCCCGAGGGCGCGCACCGCGTCGGCGAAGGAGGCGTCCGGGGCGGAGATCCCGGCCAGCGCCAGGCACGCCTTCGCCTGGGCCACGCTCGCCCCCGCCGTCTCGGCCAGCAGGTCGGCCACCTTGTCCGGGCCGATCTTGTCGAGCTTGTCGACCGCGCGCAGCGCCGCCTCCGGGTCGGTCAGCCCGATGCCCCGGTAGAACCCCTCACAGATCTTGCGGTTGTTCACCTGGATCAGCACCGGCGGGATCGGCAGCGACCGCAGCGCGTCCCCGATCACCAGCGGCATCTCCGCCTCGTAGTGCGCCGGCAGGGTGTCCCGGTCGACGATGTCGATGTCGGCCTGGAGGAACTCCCGGTAGCGCCCCTCCTGCGGGCGCTCACCCCGCCACACCTTCTGGATCTGATAGCGGCGGAACGGGAACTGGAGCTTGCCGGCGTTCTCCAGCACGTACCGGGCGAACGGCACGGTCAGGTCGAAGTGCAGGCCGAGCGCATCGTCACCGGCCGGACCATCCGCGTCGGCCTGCAACCGGCGCAGCAGGTAGACCTCCTTCGAGGTCTCCCCCTTACGCAGCAACTGGTCCAGTGGCTCCACCGACCGGGTCTCCAGCGGCGCGAACCCGTACAGCTCGAAGGTGTGCCGGATCCGGTCGAGGACGAACTGCTCGATCATCCGCTGCGACGTGGTCCACTCCGGGAAGCCGGACAGGGGCGTGGGCTTGCTCATGGCGTACTCCTTGCGGGTCCGCGCCGGGCGCGGTGAGAGCGAAAGGTCCGCGCGCGGCGCGGAGGAGAAGCTAGAGGCCGCGGGTGGGCGCGGCCGGACGTGCGCCACCGGGGCCCGCCACGTCGACCAGGTACGGGTTGCGCACCCGCTCGCGGCCGATGGTGGTCCTCGGGCCGTGGCCGGGCAGCACGACCGTGTCGTCGGCCAACGGGAGGACCTTCTCCCGCAGGCTGGCCAGCATCCGGGGCATGCTGCCGCCGGGCAGGTCGGTGCGACCGATCGAGCCGGCGAAGAGCACGTCACCGGAGAGGCAGAGCTGGTCGGCCTCCCAGGGCGAGCCGGTGCCGGGCAGCCGGAACAGCACCGACCCGCCGGTATGGCCCGGCGCGTGGTCGACGGTGATCTCCAGGCCGGCCAGCGCCAGCGTCGCCCCGTCGGTCAGCTCCGCGACGTCGTCCGGCTCGGTGTACGGCAGCCGGCCGCCGAACAGCGCGGTGAGGTCCATCGACAGCGCCTTGGTCGGGTCGGCCAGCAGCTCCCGGTCCTCCGGGTGGACGTACGCCGGGATGCCGCGCGCACCGCAGACCGGGGCGACGGAGAAGGTGTGGTCGAGATGGCCGTGGGTGAGCAGCACGGCGGCCGGGTGCAGGCGGTGCTCGGCGAGTACGGCGTCGAGCCGGTCGAGCACCCCGATACCGGGGTCGACCACCACGCACTGCTCCCCCGGCGCGGTCGCCACCACGTAGCAGTTGGTGCCGAAGGCGTCCGCGGGAAAGCCGGCCACGAGCACGTCCGCTCCCCTTTCGTTCGAGTCGTCCGTCTCCTGGGCAGCCTAGTCGTCGGCGCGATCCGATATCCGCGCCCACCCGCACCACGGGCCCCGTACGGCACAGTGACGCACTTTGATAAACCCAGGCCGGCCCTCGTACACCACTTTCACAGCGGGTACCCGTACACTCTGGCGGGCGTGTGGCGTGGCGCACCTGCGGACATCGTGGCGCGTACGGCCCGACCGCCGGTGACGACCAGGGTAGAGGAGGGGAGCACGGGTGGCTTCCAGCAGGGACCGGCAGCGCAAGCTCGCGCGGGAGAAGCTCGACCGGCAGTTGGCCCGGCGGGCCGCCGCCGCCCGACGGCGTCGGCAGATCCAGGCCGGGGTCGGTGCGGCCGTGGTGCTGGTGCTGATCGTGGCCGGCGCGGCCTGGGGGCTGGGTGCCTTCGACAGCGACCCCGAGCAGAAGGCCGCCGAGGACGTCTGCCTCTGGACGCCGCAGGACGCGGCCGCCAACACCAACCTCAAGGACGTCGGCACCCCGGCCACCACCGGTCTGCCCACCACCGGGGTACGCACCATGACGATCGACACCGACCAGGGCGGCCCGGTCACCGCCGAGCTGGACCTCGCGGCGGCGCCGTGCGCCGGGGCGAGCATCGCCCACCTGGCCGGCAAGTCGTTCTACGACAACACCAAGTGCCACGAGATCACCACCGAGGGTGCGTTGCGTTGCGGCGACCCGAGCGGCACCGGGCTGGGCGGCCCCAGCTACTCGTTCTACAACGAGAACGTGCCGACCGCGCCCGAGGCGAGCCCCTCGGCCAGCCCGCCGCCCGGGCAGCCGCCGACCTACCCCAAGGGCACGGTCGCGATGATCAGCAACCCGCCGGGCGCCAACGGCAGCCAGTTCCTGCTCTTCTTCAAGGACTCCAGCCCGGCCCAGCCGGCGTACCCGATCATCGGCCGGATCACCGGCGGCCTCGACGTGGTCGAAAAGATCGGCGCCCAGCCGACCGTGGACAACGGGGCGGGCGCCAAGGTCAAGCCCAAGACCGACGTGCTGATCCGCAAGCTGACCGTCGGCGAGGCGCAGGCCGCGCCGGCTCCGGCGACCGGTTCCCCGGCCGCGTCCCCGGCGGCCAGCCCCAGCGCCGGCTGAGCCGGCCCACCACCCGTACCTGCGGCCACGCCGCGCCAGAGAAAGCCCAGGAGGAGTGACCGTGACGTCCACGAGAGAGCGGCAGCGCGCGGCGGCGCGGGCCCGACTTGAGCGGGAGATGGCCGAACGTTCGGCCAAGGCCCGCAAGCGCCGGCAGACGCAGGCGATCGTCGGGGCCGCCGCGATCCTGGTGCTCGTGGTCGCCGGCACCGTCTGGTTGGCGACCAGCCTCGGCGGTGATGACGACGACAACAAGCAGCAGACCGCCAGCACCGAGGGCTTCTCGCAGTGCACCTACAACGAGGCGCCCAAGGAGGGCCGGCCCGCGCAGATCAAGGACGTCGGGCTGCCCCCCAACCAGCAGGCCAACAAGGGCACCCAGACGCTGACCCTGGAGACCAACCTGGGTCCGATCGTCGCCAAGCTCGACCGGACCAAGGTGCCCTGCACCGCCGGCAGCTTCACCCACCTGGCCAGCAAGGGCTTCTTCGACAACACCAAGTGCCACCGGCTGGTGACCGAGGGCATCAAGGTGCTCCAGTGCGGCGACCCGAGCGCGACCGGCGCCGGCTGGCGGCAGACCGACGGCACCGGCGGGCCGAGCTACGGCATGGCCGAGGAGAACCTGCCGACCGACAAGCGGCCCCCCTACCCGGAGGGCGTCATCGCGATGGCCAACGCCGGGCAGGGCACCACCGGCAGCCAGTTCTTCATCGTCTACGGCGACTCGCAGCTCGACCCGAACTACACCGTGCTGGGCACCGTCACCTCCGGCATGGACCTGGTCAAGCAGGTCGGGGCGGCCGGTGACGACAAGGCCTACGCGCAGCAGGCCGGGGGTGGCCACCCCAAGAAGGAGGTCACCATCACCAAGCTGACCATGAGCGACATCGAGGGCTGACCCCTCGGGTACGACGAAGCGCCCGCCGGCTGAGCCGGCGGGCGCTTTCGTGACCCTGGTGTCCGGAACCCTCCCGGGGGCGCCTCCGGACGGCTCCCGGACGGTCGGGTGGGCCGCCGGCCCGGCGGTCGGGTGAGCCGCCGGGCGGAGGTTCCCCAGGCCCGTCAGGCGCCGGAGGTGACCCGGTAGGCGTCGAAGACCCCGTCGACCTTGCGGACGGCGGCCAGCAGGTGCCCCAGGTGCTTCGGGTCGGCCATCTCGAAGCTGAACCGGCTCACCGCCACCCGGTCCCGGGTGGTGGTGACCGTCGCCGACAGGATGTTGACCCGCTCCTCGGAGAGCACCCGGGTGACGTCGGCCAGCAGTTTGTGCCGGTCGAGTGCCTCCACCTGGATGGCCACCAGGAACGTGGAGGCGGAGGTGAGCTTCCAGCTGACCTCCACCACCCGCTCGGCCTGGGCCCGCAGGTCCTCGGCGTTGGCGCAGTCGTCACGGTGCACGCTGACCCCGCCGGAACGGGTGACGAACCCGAAGACCGAATCCGGGGGCACCGGCGTGCAGCACCGGGCCAGCTTGATCCAGACGTCGCTGACGCCCCGCACCACCACCCCGGGGTCGCTGCTGTTCTGCCGGCTGTGCGGCGGACGGGTGGCGACGGCGGTCTCGGCGATGTCCTCCGCCGCGCCCTCCTCACCGCCGTACGCGGCCATCAGCTTCTGCACCACCGACTGCGCCGACACCTGGCTGTCGCCGACCGCCGCGTAGAGCGACGCGACGTCGGCGAGGTGCAGGTCCCGGGCGATCGCCATCAACGCGTCGGAGGTGAGCATCCGCTGCAACGGCATGCCCTGCTTGCGCATCGCCTTGACGATCGAGTCCTTACCGGCCTCGATCGCCTCCTCACGCCGCTCCTTGTTGAAGTACTGGCGGATCTTGGTGCGCGCCCGGGGGCTCTTGACGAAGCTCAGCCAGTCCTGCGTCGGACCGGCCGTGTCGGACTTCGAGGTGAAGATCTCGATCACGTCGCCGTTGGACAGCGCCGACTCCAACGGCACCAGCTTGCCGTTGACCCGTGCCCCGATGCACTTGTGCCCGACCTCGGTGTGCACCGCGTACGCGAAGTCCACCGGCGTCGACCCGGTCGGCAGCGGGATGACGTCCCCCTTGGGGGTGAAGACGTACACCTCCTGGCTGGACAGGTCGAAGCGCAACGCGTCGAGGAACTCCGACGGGTCGGCGGCCTCCCGCTGCCAGTCCAGCAGCTGCCGCAGCCAGGTCATCTCGTCGATGTGCGCGGGCGGGCCGACGATCTGGGTGCCCTTGTGCTCCTTGTACTTCCAGTGCGCGGCGATACCGAACTCGGCGGTGCGGTGCATCGCGTAGGTGCGGATCTGCATCTCCACCGGCTTGCCGGTGGGCCCGATGACCGTCGTGTGCAACGACTGGTACATGTTGAACTTGGGCATCGCGATGTAGTCCTTGAACCGGCCCGGCACCGGCTGCCAGTTGGCGTGGATGACCCCCAACGCCGCGTAGCAGTCCCGCACCGTGTCGACCAGGATGCGCACCCCGACCAGGTCGTAGATGTCGTTGAAGTCCCGCCCCCGCACGATCATCTTCTGGTAGATCGAGTAGAGGTGCTTCGGCCGGCCGGTGGTCTCCGCCTTGATCTTCGCGGCCTTGAGGTCGGTGCCGACCTTCTGGGTGACCTGCTTGAGCAGCGACTCCCGCTGCGGCTGGTGCTCCCCGATCAGCCGGAGGATCTCCTCGTAGCGCTTGGGGAACAGGGTGCCGAAGGCCAGGTCCTCCAGCTCCCACTTGATCGTGTTCATACCGAGGCGGTGGGCCAGCGGCGCCAGGATCTCCAGCGTCTCCTTGGCCTTCTGCTCCCGCTTCGGGGCCGGCAGGAAGGACAGCGTCCGCATGTTGTGCAGCCGGTCGGCCAGCTTGATCACCAGGACCCGGGGGTCCTTCGCCATCGCCACGACCATCTTGCGGATCGTCTCCGCCTTGGCCGCGTCGCCCAGCTTGACCTTGTCCAGCTTCGTCACGCCGTCGACGAGCAGGGTGACCTCGGGACCGAAGTCGGTGCGCATCTGGTCGAGGGTGTACTCGGTGTCCTCGATCGTGTCGTGCAGCAGCGCCGCCACCAGCGTGGTGGTGTCCATCCCCAGGTTGCCCAGGATGGTCGCCACCGCCAGCGGGTGGGTGATGTACGGGTCACCGGACTTGCGGTACTGACCGGAGTGCCACCGCGCGGCGGTGTCGAAGGCGCGCTGGAGCAGCCGGGCATCCGCCTTGGGATGGTTTTCCCGGTGGCTGGCGATCAGCGGTTCGAGCACCTCGCTGACCTGGGAACTCTGCCAGGGGGCGTTGAACCGGGCCAGCCGCGCCCGCACCCGACGCCCGGTCGGCGCGTTGGACAACGCGAAACCGGCGCTCGGGGACGGGTCGTCGTCGAGCGCCGCCCCGGCTGCCATGCCGTCGAGCGTGGCAGCGACGTCGTCGCCGACCCCCGCCGGGCCGACCGGTGGGTCGTTCTTCCGAGCGGTCACCGCGCCGTCAGCGTCGCCTGTCGGGTGCACCGTGCCCTCCACCGGAGGGACGACATCGTGGGACACCGGCCTCCTCACCGATCGCCGGGACCACGCCGACCGTGCGGCCGACGCCTGTCTTCCAACCGGCCGTCGCGCCGGCATGTTCCCATCGGCCGCCGTCGGGGCCGATGGCGTTACCCGCCGGCCCCCGGCCGACGCCCTGCCCGCCGCCCGGACGGGTGATCGCCCGGTCAGCAATGGGCAATGCTACCCGCACGGTAGGTGCCGTGCCGCTCCGCCGGACGGTCCGTCCCAGGTCGGCGGGACGACCGGGCGTCACACGGTCAGCAGGGCATGCACCGGACGCCCGGCGAGCCGCTCCCGCCCACCCAGGAAACCCAACTCCAGCAGTACGGTGAAGCCGGCCACCGTGCCACCGGCCCGCTCGACCAGATCGAGGGTCGCCTCGGCGGTGCCACCGGTGGCCAGCACGTCGTCGACCACCAGCACCCGGTGCCCGGCGGTGAAGGCGTCCTGGTGCACCTCGAGCGTCGCCTCGCCGTACTCCAGGGCGTAGGAGGCCGAGTACGCCGGCCGGGGCAGCTTGCCCGCCTTGCGCACCGGCACCACCCCCATCCCGGTCGCGTACGCGATCGCGGCGGCGATCACGAAACCCCGGGCCTCGATGCCGACCACGATGTCGAAGCTGTCCCGCCCGTGGTGGTCGATGATGCCGTCGATCACCTCGCGGAACACGTCGCCGTCGGCGAACAACGGCATCAGGTCCTTGAACAGGACACCGGGCTTGGGGAAGTCCGGCACGTCCAGCACCCGGCTGGCGACCAGCCGGGCGACCTGCGGGCCGCTGTCTCCCCGTACCGCGGTGCTGTGGGTCTCCGTCACGATGGTCGATTCTCCTTCGCTACGACGACGGCGTCCGCCATGCTGCTCGCACAGCATGGCGGACGCCGTCGACTCGACGTGTGGCGGGTCGCCCGTCGGTCAGCGCCGCTTCGCGCCACCGGGGCGGTTGCCCCCGCCGCCGCTGGGTCGACCACCCCGGGCGCCGGTCGACCGCTTGGCGGCCGGCCGGGAACCGACCTTCGGGGCGCTGCCGGCCAGGGCCGCCGCGTCCAGGTCGATCGGCTCGTCGGTGGCCTCGTCGGCAGTCGCCTGCCGGGCCGCGCCACGCGGGACGACCTCGCCCCGGGCGATCGCGCCCCGCCGGGCCAGCACCCGCTTGGTGTGCGCCTCGATGCGCGGGTCCTTGTTCTTGAGCAGCACCAGCAACGGGGTGGACAGCAGGATCGAGGTCAGGAACGCCATCGCCATACCGACGAAGAGCACCAGGCCCAGGTCCTTCAGGGTGCCCGCGCCGAGCAGGCCGGCACCGATGAAGAGCAGACCGCCGACCGGGAGCAGGGCGACCACCGAGGTGTTCAACGACCGCATCAGGCTCTGGTTGAGCGCCAGGTTGGCCGCCTCGCCGTAGGTCTGGTTGTTGTTGGCGGTGATGCCCCGGGTGTTCTCCTGGACCTTGTCGAAGACCACCACCACGTCGTAGAGCGCGAAGCCCAGGATGGTGAGGAACCCGATGATGGTCGACGGGGTGACCTCGAAGCCGACGAGCGAGTAGATGCCGGCGGTGAGGATCAGGTTCATGAACAGCGAGATGATCGCCGCGACCGCCATCCGCCACTCGAAGCGCAGCACCAGGTAGGCCGCCACCACCAGGACGAAGATGATCAGGCCGAGCAGCGCCCGGGAGGTCACCTGGCTGCCCCACGCCTCGCTGACCTGGCTGCCGCTGATCTGGTCGGCGTTGATGCCGAACTCCTGCGCCATCTCGGCCTTGACCGCGTTGGCCTGGTCGGCGCTGAGCTGCGAGGTGCGCAGCTCGTAGTACTCGCCGCTGGTGCTGCCGACCTTCTGCGCGGTCACCACCTTGATGCCGTCGCCCTCGGCCGCCAGCGCCTCGTTGACCTTGTCCTCGGCCTGGTCCAGGGTGCCGACGCTGGCCGGCACCTGGAACGAGTTGCCGCCGGCGAACTCGATGCCCAGGCTGAAGCCGCGCACCGCGAAGCTGAGCACGGCGATCAGCACCAGCACGCTGGCGACGGTGAACCACAACTTGCGCCGGCCGACGATGTTGAGACCGGCCTCGCCCCGGTAGAGCCGGGACGCCAGACCACTCTTAGCCATCTCAGGCCTCCTTGACGCGCGAGTTGCGGGCGGTGGCCGGGTCGGCCGAACGGGCTGGCAGGGCCCGACCGAGGCCGCTGACCCGGGGCGACAGGAACGCCGGGGTCCGGGCGAACATCGTCATGATCGGGTGCCGGAAGAGGAAGACGACCACCAGGTCGAGCACGGTCGCCAGGCCGAGGGCGAAGGCGAAGCCCTTCACCGTGCCGACCGAGACGATGTAGAGCACCACGGCGGACATCAGGGTGATCGCGTTGGCCGAGATGATAGTCCGGCGGGCCCGGATCCAGGCCCGGCCCACCGCGCTGCGTGGGCTGCGCCCCTCCCGGATCTCGTCCTTAAGCCGTTCGAAGTAGATGACGAACGAGTCGGCCGCCACACCGAGCGAGACGATCATGCCGGCGATGCCGGCGAGGGTGAGGGTGAAGCCGATCGACCGGCCGAGCACCACCAGCGCGCCGAAGACCAGCAGCGCGGAGAGCACCAGGCTCAGGAAGATGACCGAGCCGAGCAGCCGGTAGTAGAAGAACGAGTAGATGATGACCAGCAGCATGCCGATGCCGGCGGCCAGCAGACCGGCCCGCAGGTGGCTGTCGCCCAGCGTCGCGGTGACGTTCTGCTGCTCCTGCGGCACGAAGGTGACCGGCAGCGCGCCGTAGCGCAGCTGGCTGGCCAGCGCGTTGGCCGAGGTGTTGTCGAAGCTGCCGGTGATCTGCGAGTCGCCGGTCAGCACGCCCTGGATCTCGGGCGAGGAGACGATCTCGTTGTCCAGCACCACCGCCACCCGGCACTTGCCGTCCTGGCCCAGGGCCGTCTGGTCGCAGCCGCCGCCGGTGTTGTTGAACGCCTCCCGGGTCAGCTCGGTCCACTTGGACTGGCCGTCGCCGGTGAAATTCAGGCTGACCACCCAGGTGCTGGCCTGGTCTAGGACCGCGTTGGCGTCCTTGACGTCGGTGCCGACCACCTTGGCCTGGTCGAGCAGGTACTTCGCCGCGCCGCCCTCACAGGCGACCGCCTGCTGCTTCTCGTCCTTGATCGACGCGGGGGGCCGCTTGTCGAGCTGGGCGCAGGTGATGGTCGGCACGTTGAACTGCATCTGCGGGGTCAGCACCGCGATCTCCTGCGGGGAGAGCGTGCCGAACGGCTTGAACGTCTCCGCCAGGGCCGGGTTGGTGGCCAGGTCGGCCGGGGCCTGGAGCCCGCTCGCGGCGGCCCAGGCGGCTGCGCCGACCTTCTTCTCGACGGCCTTGCGCTGCTCCTCGATGCTCTGCGGCACCGGGGCCTCGCTGGCGCTGGGCGAGGCGGCCGGGGCGCTCGGCGAGGCCGACCCGGACGGGGAGGCGCTCGGGCTGGCGCTCGGCGCGGGGGCACCACCACCCTGCCCACCGGCGCTCGGCGAACCGGTCACCTTCGGCGCCGCACTGCCGGAGGCCTTCGGCGCCGCGCTGCCCGACGGGGCCGGGGAGGCGCTACCCGACGGGGCCGGCGACGCGCTGCCGGACGGAGCCGGGGCGGCGACCGTACCGCTGCCGTCGGCGGCCTTGAGCACCTTGCGGAAGCGCAGCTCCGCGGCGCTGCCGACGTCGGTCAGGTCGCGGTTCTCACCGGGCAGGGAGATGACGATGTTCCGGTTGCCCTCGGTGACCACCTCGGCCTCGGCCACCCCGTAGGCGTTGACCCGGCTCTCGATGATCTGCCGGGCCTCCTCCAGGTTGGCCGACGTCGGGGGCTTACCGTCGATGCTGTTGGTCGCCTCCAGCGTCAGCCGGGTGCCACCGATGAGGTCCAGGCCGAGCCGGGGCTCCAGCCGGTCCTTCCAGCCGCCGCTGGCACCGCCCGAGAAGAACACCAAGGAATAGAGGACGACGAAGATGAACCCGAGCACGGCGAGCTGCCGCCCGGGGCGCATCTGTCCCTGAGGTGGTGCCACGGCTGTCTGTCTCCCTGTAACGGTCGCGCCGCCGGCGCAGCGGCGACGAGGTCGGAGCGGGGTTCCCGCCCCGACGTGCTCTGCGCGGACCGCTCCCGACCGTGCGGCACGGCGTACCACCGCCGACGTGGGGGCGTCGGACGGCGGGGCGCGCGTGCCGGCCCCGGGACCGGCCCACCTATCCAGTTGTCCTGTCACGCCCACCCCGGCGGGGCGGGCGTGACACTCACTCCTTGACGGCTTCCGCGTCCTCGATGACCGGCTCGTCGGCCTCCGGACGCTCCGCCCGGGTGACCACCCGGGCGATGGCCGGCCGGGCGTAACGGGACTGCACGCCGGGAGCCACCTCCAGCAGCACGGTGTCGTCCTCGACGCCCACGACCGTGCCGTAGAGCCCGCCGATGGTGACGACCTCGTCACCGGGGCCGAGCGCGGACTGCATGGCCTCGGCCTCGCGGCGGCGCTTCTGCTGCGGCCGGATCATCATGAAGTACATGACCCCGAAGAGCAGGGCGATCATGATGATCGGCGTCAGACTGCCGGCGCCTCCGCCGGACTGTGCTGCGTAAAGCACGGTGTGCGACCTTCCCATTGGCCCCCGTTCGGCGCGGTGCGCGCCGGAGCGGAGGCGGATATTCACATCCTGTACAGACCGCGGCGAGTCTAATCCCTGCACCTGGGAACGCCGAATGCGGCGCAGATCACGTTCAGATCACGGTGGATCGGGCGCGTTCGAGAACAGATCAGGCACAGCGGGGGCTTCCATGCCAAATGTACCATTTGGTGGTGTCCGGCCGAGGTGCCGCCAGGCCGCCTCGGTGGCCACCCGCCCCCGGGGCGTACGGGCCAGCAGTCCAGCGCGGACGAGGAACGGCTCGCAGACCTCCTCCACCGTGTCCGGCTGCTCCCCCACCGCCACCGCCAGGGTGGACAGGCCCACCGGCCCACCCCGGAACGAGTCGACCAGCGCGGTCAGCACCGCCCGGTCCAGCCGGTCCAGCCCCAGGGCGTCCACGTCGTAGACGGTCAGGGCAGCGCGCGCGGTCTCCAGGGTGACCACCCCCTCGGCCCGGACCTCGGCGTAGTCGCGCACCCGGCGCAGCAGCCGGTTGGCGATCCGGGGCGTGCCCCGGGACCGGCCGGAGATCTCCACCGCCCCCTCCGGGGTGATCGGCACGCCCAGGATGCGCGCCGACCGGTGCAGCAACGCCTCCAGGTCGGCCGGGGAGTAGAAGTCGAGGTGCGCGACGAAACCGAACCGGTCCCGCATCGGACCGGTCAGCAGGCCGGACCGGGTGGTGGCACCGACCAGGGTGAACGGCTCCACGTCCAGCGGGATGGCGGTGGCCCCCGGCCCCTTGCCGACGATCACGTCGACCCGGAAGTCCTCCATCGCGCTGTAGAGCAGCTCCTCCGCCGGCTTGGCGATCCGGTGGATCTCGTCGATGAACAGCACGTCGCCCTCGGCGAGGCTGGTCAGGATGGCGGCCAGGTCGCCGGAGCGCTCGATCACCGGCCCGCTGGTCACCCGGATACCGGACCCCAGCTCGGCGGCCACGATGTTGGCCAACGTCGTCTTCCCGAGGCCGGGGGGCCCCGACAGCAGGATGTGGTCGGGCGGGGCGCCGCGCCGCATCGCGCCCTGCAACAGCAGGTCGAGCTGGTCGCGGACCCGGTGCTGGGCGATGAACTCGTCGAGCCGCTTCGGCCGGACGCTGACCTCGGCGTCCCGCTCCGCGTCGTCGGCGTACGCCGAGACCAGGCCGTCGCCGCTCATGCCGGCCGCCCCGACCGCGACCGTGCCACGCCGGTCACCGGGTCCGGCCGAGCAGTCGGATGGCCTGCTTGAGCAGGACCGGCACCGGCGGGGTGGGGCCGTCGACGGTCTCCGCCACGGCGGCCACCGCCTGGTCGGCCTGCCCGGCCGTCCAGCCGAGCCCGACCAGCGCCTGGCGGACCTGGTCCGGCCAGGCCCCGGCGGTCACCCCGGCCGCGCCGTCGGGCCCCACCGGCACCGGGCCGATCCGGTCACGCAGCTCCAGGACCAACCGCTCGGCACCCTTCTTGCCGATCCCCGGCACCCGGGTCAGGGCGGCGGTGTCGGCGTTGGCGATGGCCTTGCGCACCGCGTCCGGGGTGTGCACGGCGAGCACCGCCTGGGCCAGCCGCGGGCCGACCCCGCTGGCCGTCTGGAGCAGCTCGAACAGCTGCTTGGCGTCGTCGTCGGCGAAGCCGTAGAGGGTGAGCGAGTCCTCCCGGACCACCAGGCTGGTGGCGAGCCGGGCCGGCTGGCCGACCCGCAGCTCGGCCAGGGTGCCGGGGGCGCACTGCACCGCCAGGCCGATCCCCCCGACCTCCACCACGGCATGGTCCGGACCGGTCGCGGTCACCGTGCCGCGCACGCTGGCGATCATCGTGCTCCTCCTCGTCGAACCCGGTCGGCGGCCTCGGCCAGCTTGGACCGGGTGCCGCCCCGCCACACGTGGCAGATGGCCAGGGCCAGGGCGTCCGCCGCGTCGGCCGGCTTGGGCGGCTCGGCCAGCCGCAGCAGCCGGGTGACCATGGCGGTCATCTGCTTCTTGTCGGCCTGACCGGACCCGGTCACCGCGGCCTTGACCTCGCTCGGCGTGTAGGTCTGCACCGGCAGCCCGGCCCGCGCCCCGGCCAGCACGGCGATCCCGCTGGCCTGGGCGGTGCCCATCACGGTGCGCACGTTGTGCTGGCTGAACACCCGCTCCACGGCGACCGCGTCGGGTCGGTGCTCGGCGACCAGGCCAGTCAACGACCGGTCCAGGTGCAGCAGCCGCAGCGACAGGTCGTCGGCGGGATCGGTGTAGACGACGTAGTAGGCGACCAGCGAGCAGGGCCGCCCCGGCACGCCCTCGACCACGCCGACCCCGCACCGGGTCAGCCCCGGGTCGACGCCCAGCACACGCACGCCGTCTCCTCCAGGCCCCTCGACAGTACGGGTGTTCGACACCCTACTGGTCCACCCCGACACGCCGGTGGGCGGACACGCCGCCCGCCGGTGGGGCTCAGCGGGTACGCAGGCCGTCGAGCACGCCGTCGACGACCCGTTCGGGGAGCAACCGGTCGTCCAGCTCCGGGTGCCAGCGCAGCAGCCGCTGGACCAGCATCGGCCCGGTGAGCAGCGCCATGGCCACCTCGATGTCGAGATCGGCGCGCAGTTCGCCGGTGGCCACGCCCCGGCGGAGCACCTCCCGCATGATCTTGCGGCGGGGCTCGATGATGTTCTGGTAGAGCTGGAAGTGGTCCGGGCTGCGGTTCACCTCGGGCACCAGGCACGGCATGATCCGCTCGGCCCGGGGGTCGATGTTGTGCCCGACCGCGCCGACCAGCAGCACCAGGTCGTCGCGCACGGAGTGCCCGGCCGGCTGGGGGACCACCCCCTTGAGCCGGCGCAGGGCGTCGAGCAGCAGGGCGTCCTTGCCGGGCCAGCGGCGGTAGATGGTGGCCTTGCCCACCCCGGCACGGGCCGCGATCGCCTCGATCGACAGTGCCTCGAGGGTGCTGCCCTCGGCGAGCAGGTCCAGGGTGGCCTCGACGATGGCCTCGTCCGCGCGGACGCTCCGCGGTCGCCCGGGCGACCGCGGAGCATCGGCGGTGGGGTTCATGTCAGACATTGTTCCCGGCCCTATGTGGTTGCGGCCAGTTCCCGCTCCGCCACCGGCGTCGCGTCGGTGGCCGTGGCGGTGCGGCCCGGCATCCAGCGCAGCACGATGAGGATGCCGAGGGCGGCCACCACCGCGGAGATCGCCGCCGCCCAGTGCATGGCCGAGACGAACGCGTCGTTGGCCGCCGCGATCAGCTTCGGTGCCGCCGGGCCGACCTGCGCCGCCGCCGCGTACGCCCCGAAGACCGACTCGGTGGTCGCCTCCCGGGCGGGGGCGGGCAGGCTGTCGACGGTCGCGGCGATGTCCTGCCGGTAGACGGCGGACAGCACCGAGCCGAGGACCGCGACGCCCAGCGCGCCGGCGACCTGGCGGACGGTGTTGCTGACCGCCGAGCCGACGCCGGCCTTCTCCCGGGGCAGCGCCGACATGATCGACTCGGTGGCCGGGGGCATGATGTTCGCCATCCCGACGCCCTGGAGGAAGAAGGCCACCAGCACCACCCAGATCGGCGTGGTGGCGTCGATGAAGGCGAACGCGGCCAGCGCCACGGCGGTCAGCACGAGGCCGACCGTGGCGACCGCCCGGCCGCCGTACCGGCGCACCATCGCGGCGCTGCGCGGCGCGAAGACCAGCTGGGCCCCGGCGAACGGCAGGAAGAACAGGCCGGTCTCCAACGGGCTGTAGCCCCGGACCAGCTGCATGTAGAACGAGCTGAAGAACATCACGCCCATCGCGGCGAAGAAGACCAGGCCGACGATCGCCACCGGCGCGGCGAACCGGGGCACCCGGAACAGCCGGACGTCCAGCGACGGGTGGTCACTGCGCCGCTCGTGCTCGACGAACCAGGCCAGCACCGCCACTCCGCCCAGGATGGCGGCCCAGACCGTGGGCCGGCCGAAGCCGTGCTCGCCGCCGTCGATGATGCCGTAGGTCAGCGCGACCAGCCCGACGACCGACAGCAGCACGCCGAGGATGTCGACCCGGCCGGGCCGGGGGTCGCGGGACTCGGGCACCAGCAGGGCGACCAGCAGCACGCCGAGCACCACCACCGGCACGTTGATCAGGAAGACCGAGCCCCACCAGAAGTGTTCCAGCAGCGCGCCGCCGAGGATCGGGCCGATCGCCACCGCCAGGCCGACCGCGCCGGCCCAGACGCCGATCGCGCGGCCCCGTTCCCGGGGGTCGAACACGTTGGAGATGATCGACAGGGTGACCGGCATGATCGCCGCGCCACCGATGCCCATCAGGGCGCGGGCCGCGATCAGCTGGCCGGGGCTCTGCGCGTACGCCGACAGCAGGGACGACAGGCCGAACAGGACCAGGCCGACGAGCAGGAACCGGCGGCGGCCGGCCCGGTCCCCGAGCACCCCGAAGGTGAACAGCAGGCCGGCGAAGACGAGGGTGTAGGAGTTGATCGCCCATTCCAGCTCGCCCTGGCTGGCCCCGAGGCCGTGCACCGGGTCGGCCAGGGTACGCAGCGCGACGTTGAGGATGGTGTTGTCGAGGACGACGACGAGCAGGCTGACCACCAGCACGCCGAGGATCGCCCATCGTCTCGGATGTCCGGTGTTCTCGTGCGGTTGCATACGCTCCGGTGCTCCCCCCGGTTCACCCGTACCGGCAATACGATACGGGGCAGACTCGTAACGACACTCACCTTACGAGGGGGATGTTTCGATACGGCACCGGTTCGTATCGGATGTGGTGCGGGTCACGCCACCCTGGACGGTCGAGGCGCGACTCAGGCCGGCACACCGCACGCGGCCAGGGCAGCGGAGAAGCTGGTCAACCGGGTCGCCGGGGGCGGCAGGGGCCCGATCCAGCCCGGCCCGGCGGCGTACACGCGTACCCCCGGGACATCGCGGCCGAAGCGGACCAGGCGGTACGCGCGGCCGGTGACCGGCGTCTGCGACCAGACCACCACGACCCGCGGGCGGGCCCGCAGGACGGCGGAACGCAGCGCCGCCCAGGGTAGGTCCGGCCCCAGGTGCAGGCAGCCCCGACCCTGCTCGCGCAGTGCGGCGGCCACCGCGTGCAGGCCCAGGCAGTGCGCCTCGTGCTCGGCACCGGCGAGCAGCACACCGTCGGCGCGCAACTGCCGGACGGGAGCACGGCGGTGCACGTCCAGCCCGATCCGGATGCCCTCGGACAGGGCGTGCTCGACGGCGATCTCGGCGGCGTCGCGCCCCCGCAGCCCGGCCAGCATCGGCACGCAGAGCCGCTCCCAGGCCGCCACCACCCCGGCGTCGGCGGCGAACTCCAGCACCAGCGCGGCGACCAGGTTGGCGTCGAGGTCATCGGCGGCTGCCGCGAGCCGCCTGCGGGTCGTCTCGACGGCCTCCACCGGCATCGGATCTGTCAACACCAGACGCACCCCCGGGTAGCTCACCATTACCAGGGGATTCGCCCGGACGGCACGGTCTGGATGCGCCGTCGGTGGATTATCTGCGGCGGCTCAGTCGGTCAACGCCGTCAACGCCAGATCCACGTCCGCCTCGGTGGTGTAGAGGTGGAACGCGACCCGGACCTGTCCGGCGCGCACCGCCGCCCGGACCCCGGCCCGCGCCAACCGCTGCCGCGCGTCGGGCACCTCCACCGCGACGATCGCGCTGCGCCCCGGTGGTTTGCCCAGCCCGGCCAGGAAACGGTTCGCCAACCCCACGTCGTACGCGCCGATCACCGCCGGGCCGAGCGCGGCGACCAGCTCCAGGGCCGGCGCGGTGCCCACCCAGCTGAACCAGGCCGGGGAGATGTCGAACCGGCGGGCGTCGTCGGCCAACCGCAGCGGCGGACCGTAGTAGGTGGAGTGCGGGTCCTTACCCGCGTACCAGCCGGCGGCGTCCGGCCGCATCCGCTCCCGCAGCGCCGGAGCCAGATAGGCCAACGCCGAGCCGCGCGGCGACATCAGCCACTTGTACGTCCCCACCGCGACCGCGTCGGCCAGCGACCCGTCGAACGGCAGCCACCCGCACGCCTGGGTGGCGTCCACCACCACCAACGCGTCGTGCGCGCGGGCGGCGGCCACGATCTCGGCGTACGGGGCGACGGCCCCGTCGGCGGACTGCACCAGACTGAACGCCACCAGGTCGGTGCCGGCGTCGATCGCGTCCCGCAGACCGGCCAACGGCACGGTACGCACCCGCACCCCGCGCTCCTGCTGCACCAGCCAGGGGAACAGGTTGGAGGTGAACTCGACCTCCGGGACGACCACGGTGGCCCCGGCGGGCAGGGCGGCGGCGATCGGCGCGAGCAGTTGCGACACGGTGCTGGCCACCGCGACGTCCGCCACCGGCACCCCGATCAGCCCGGCGAAGGCCTCCCGGGACCGCCCGGTCGCCTCTCCCCACCCCTCCCACGAGGTACGCCCCACCCGCCAGTCGGCGAGCGCGCCCTGCACCGCCGTCCAGACCGGCTCGGGTGGGAGCCCGTAGCTGGCGGTGTTCAACCAGCCCGGCTCCGGCTGCCACAGCTCACGTGCCTGTTCCAGCTCCATGCCACCGACGCTAGCCACTCCCTCCGCCCGCGCGTCAGCGCCAATCCGGGCCCGGTGGCCCGGACCGGGCCCAGGTCCGGGCCCAGGTCCGGGCCCTGGTCCGGGTCCTGGTCCGGGTCCGGGCCCTGGTCCGGGTCCGGGTCCGGGCCCTGGTCCGGGTCCGGGCCCTGGTCCGGGTCCGGGCCCTGGTCCGGGTCCGGGCCCTGGTCCGGGTCCGGGCCCTGGTCCGGGTCCAGGTCGTGGTCGTGGTCCTGGGTCGGTCGGGACGGCAGCGGTGGGAGCCTCGGCAGGCCACAGCGCTGGTCCGGGCTTGACAGGGTGCCCTAGGTTGAAGATCAACATTGTGACCAACCCGGAAGGGTGATCCTCCATGCCGGTCGGCTTCACGTTCGCCGTCATTCTCGCCATCGGGCTGGCGGTCGCCGGCGCGGTGACGCTCATCGCCCGCAACCCGGGCGTCAAGCGCATCGCCGCGCTGGTCGCGCTCGGCTGCCTGGCCGGAACGGTGCTCTTCGGCGTGGGAGCGAGCGCGCACTCCGTGCCGATCCGCTCGGTCGGCATCGTCACCAGCTTCAACAAGCCGACCGGCGAGGTCACCGGCTCCGGTCTGAAGTGGGTCGCCCCCTGGCAGAAGGTCGGCGAGTGGGACGCCGGCCGGCAGAAGTACGACCACATCGGCGGCGACCAGTGTGTCCGGGTCCGCACCGGCACCCTCGCCGACGCCTGCGTGGAAGTGCTGATCGAGTGGCAGGTCAAGCCCGAGAACGCGCCGAAGCAGTTCATGGACTACAAGGGCGACTTCGAGAGCTTCCGGGGCCAGCGGGTGGGTGTGCAGTTGGACAGCGCGGTCAACGACGCCTTCGCCACCTACAACCCGCTGGAGAAGATCGACGCCCGGACGGGCAACCTGAACGTCGACCTCAAGCCGTTCGCCGACGGCATCCGGGGCAACGCCGAGGGCCGGCTCTCCGGCGACGTCGACATCCTGTCCGTCACCATCACCCGGGTCAACCACGACGACAAGACCGAGGGCAACATCAAGGCATTCCAGGACAAGCTGGCCCAGACCCGCAACCTCGAACAGGACCGCAAGAACGCCGAGATCCAGAAGCAGATCACCGAGACCAACGCCAAGGTCGACAAGGTGTCCCGCTGCCTGGAGATCGCCGAGAAGAACGGCTCCACCCCCGGGCTGTGCATCAACCCGGGCATCGTCACCGGCGGCAAGTGACGACCGACCGGTCGGTGCGACGAGCGCCGCGCTGCTGTGCCGGGACGACGCGCCGGCCGCTCGATCCTTGTTGTAGTGGCATCCGCGCAGGGGGAAACCACCGGAACAAGGATCGAGCACGATCTTGCCGCCGACCGACGTGAGCTGACCGGCCGGCGGGTCAGCTGACGTTGGCGGGGCCGAGGACGCTCTTGAGGTCGCCCATCAGCGCGGTGGTGGCGGCCACCCGGAACGGCCCGAGCCGCAGGGTGGTCACCTTGCCGCCGTTGAGCAGCTTGACGTGCACCTCGGTGTCGCCCGGGTGCAGCACCAGGGTCTCCTTGAGCCGTTCCACCAGCGGTGGCGTGCAGCGGTGCACCGGGATGGTCAGCGTCACCGGTTTACTGCCGGGGGTGCTGCTGACGTCCGGCATGGACATGTCCATCGCCATGATCCGGGGGGTGTCGTCACGCCGGTCCACCCGGCCCTTGACCACCACGATCGCGTCCTCGGCGATGTACTGGCCGATCACCTCGTAGGTGTTCGGGAAGAACAGCGTCTCCACGCCGCCGGCCAGGTCCTCCAGGGCCGCCGACGCCCAGGCCCGGCCCTGCTTGGTGACCCGGCGCTGCACGCCGGAGAGGATGCCCGCCAGGGTGACCACCGCCCCGTCCGGGACGGTGCCCTCCTCCGACAGCGCGGCGATGGTGGTGTCGGCCGCCGCGCCGAGGACGTGTTCCAGCCCGAACAGCGGGTGGTCGGAGACGTAGAGGCCGAGCATCTCGCGTTCGAAGGCGAGCTTGTCCCGCTTGTCCCACTCCGCGTCGCCGATGGTCGGCATCACGGTGGTGCTGCCGGTGTCGGCGTCACCGAAGCCCGCCCCGAACAGGTCGTACTGGCCGACGGCCTCCTTGCGTTTGACGTCGGCGAAGGCGTCGATGGCGTCGGCGTGCACGGCGAGCAGGCCCTTGCGGGTGTGCCCCAGCGAATCGAACGCACCCGCCTTGATCAGCGATTCGATGGTCTTCTTGTTGCAGACCACCGCGTCGACCTTGGACAGGAAGTCGTAGAAGTCGGCGTACTCGCCCTTCTCCTCGCGGCACCGCATGATCGCCGCGACCACGTTCGCCCCGACGTTGCGTACCGCGGCCAGGCCGAAGCGGATGTCCTTGCCGACCGGGGTGAACGGGCCGGCCGAGGTGTTCACGTCCGGCGGCAACACCTGGATACGCATCCGACGGCACTCCGACAGGTAGAGCGCCATCTTGTCCTTGTCGTCACCGACTGAGGTCAGCAGCGCCGCCATGTACTCGGCCGGGTAGTGCGCCTTGAGGTACGCCGTCCAGTACGACACCAGGCCGTACGCCGCGGAGTGCGCCTTGTTGAAGGCGTACCCGGCGAACGGCACCAGGACATCCCAGACCGCCTGGATGGCCTGGTCGGAGTAGCCGCGTTCGCGGCAGCCGTCCCGGAACGGGATGAACTCCTTGTCGAGGATCTCCTTCTTTTTCTTGCCCATCGCCCGGCGCAGCAGGTCCGCCTGGCCGAGGGTGTAACCGGCGAGGATCTGCGCGGCGCGCTGCACCTGCTCCTGGTAGACGATCAGGCCGTGGGTGGGCGCCAGGATCTCCCGCAGCGGCTCCTCCAGCTCCGGGTGGATCGGGGTGATCTCCTGGAGGCCGTTCTTGCGCAGCGCGTAGTTGGTGTGCGAGTCGACACCCATCGGGCCCGGCCGGTAGAGCGCCAGCACGGCGGAGATGTCCTCGAAGTTGTCCGGCTTCATCAGCCGCAGCAGCGAACGCATCGGCCCGCCGTCGAGCTGGAACACGCCCAGGGTGTCGCCCCGGGCGAGCAGCTCGTAGGCGGGCTTGTCGTCCAGCTCAAGGCCCAGCAGGTCGAGTTCCCGACCGTGGTTGAGCTGGATGTTCTTGACCGCGTCGTCGATGATCGTCAGGTTGCGCAGGCCGAGGAAGTCCATCTTCAACAACCCGAGCGACTCGCAGGTCGGGTAGTCGAACTGGGTGATGATCGCCCCGTCGGCGTCCCGGCGGGTCAGCGGGATGTGCTCGATGATCGGCTCGGCCGACATGATCACCCCGGCGGCGTGCACCCCGGTCTGCCGGATCAGCCCCTCGATGCCCTTGGCGGTGTCGATCACCTTGCGGACGTCCGGGTCGGACTCGTAGAGGCCCCGGATCTCGCCGGCCTCGGCGTACCGGGGGTGCTTGGGGTCGAAGATGCCGGTGAGCGGGATGTCCTTGCCCATCACCGCCGGGGGCATCGCCTTGGTGATCCGGTCGCCGACCGCGTAGGGGAAGCCGAGGACCCGGGCCGAGTCCTTGATCGCGGCCTTCGCTTTGATCGTGCCGAAGGTGGCGATCTGCGCGACCTTGTCCTCGCCCCACTTGTCGGTGACGTACTTGATCACCTCGCCGCGCCGACGCTCGTCGAAGTCGATGTCGACGTCCGGCATCGAGACCCGCTCGGGGTTGAGGAACCGCTCGAAGATCAGGCCGTGCGGGATCGGGTCCAGGTCGGTGATGCCCAACGCGTACGCGACCAGCGAACCGGCCGCCGAGCCACGCCCCGGGCCGACCGCGATGCCCTGGTTCTTGGCCCACTGGATGAAGTCGGCGACCACCAGGAAGTACGACGGGAAGCCCATCTGGTTGATGACGCCCAGCTCGTACTCGGCCTGCACCACGTGGCCCTCGGGGATGCCGCCGGGGTAGCGGCGGGCCAGCCCCTTGAAGGTCTCCTTGCGGAACCAGGACTCCTCGGTCTCCCCCTCGGGCACCGGGAAGCGCGGCATCAGGTTGTGGAACTCGAACATCCCGCTCGGGTCGACCTTCTCGGCGACCAGCAGGGTGTTACGGCAGCCCTGCTGCCAGAACTCCGAGGAGTCGACCGCCCGCATCTGGTCGGCGGACTTGACGAAGTAGCCGCCGCCCTCGAAGCGGAACCGGTTCGGGTCGGCGACGTTGCTGCCGGTCTGCACGCAGAGCAGCACGTCGTGCGCCTCGGCCTGCGCCTCGTGGGTGTAGTGCGAGTCGTTGGTGACCACCGGCGGGATGTCCAGCTTGCGGGCGATGGTGATCAGATCCTCACGGACCCGCTGCTCGATGGAGAGCCCGTGGTCCATGATCTCCAGGAAGTAGTTCTCCTTGCCGAAGATGTCCTGGTAGGCGGCGGCGACCTTGAGCGCCTCGTCGAACTGGCCGAGCCGCAGCCGGGTCTGCACCGCACCGGACGGGCAGCCGGTGGTGGCCATGATCCCCTCGGCGTGCTCGGCGATCAGCTCCATGTCCATCCGGGGCCACTTGACGTAGTGGCCCTCCATGGAGGCCCGGGAGTTGAGGGTGAACAGGTTCTTCAGGCCCTGCGCGTTGCGCGCCCACATGGTCTTGTGGGTGATCGCGCCGTTACCGGAGATGTCGTCGCTCTTCTGCTCCGGCCGGCCCCACTTGACCCGCGCCTTGTGGTAGCGCGACTCCGGCGCGACGTACGCCTCCACGCCGAGGATGGGGGTGATCCCGGCGGCCATGGCCTGCTTGTAGAAGTCGTTCGCGCCGTGCATGTTGCCGTGGTCGGTGATCGCCACCGCCGGCATCCCCAGCCGGTTGGCCTCGGCGAAGAGGTCCTTCAGCCGGGCCGCTCCGTCGAGCATCGAGTACTCGGTGTGCACGTGCAGATGCGCGAACGAATCGCTCATACGTGAGCCCCCGGTGAAGGTCGATCAAGGCGGAACAGGCACGACCGGCCCACCCTACCGGGCCGCCCCCGCCGCCCCGCCGAACCCGCGGGGGTGTCGGCTCCGGCAACGCCGACGATCACCGACCGCACCGCGACGGCCACCGCCGGCACGGCCACCCGCCCGCACCCGGCGCCTTCCGCGGCCGGTCGGCGACATCGGAACGGTCATCGGGCCCACTTGTTGCTAAATGCGGTTGTAGCGGACAAAAGCCCATGCTGTTCCTAGTCTGGTGACGGCAAATCCCCAAACATCCAGAGGAGACAGCATGAGACGAGGACTCGCATTCGCCGCCGCGGCAGGGGCGGCAGCACTGGTGGCCGGGGTGCTGACGGCGACCCCCGCGTACGCGGGCACCTGTGTGACGCCCGACCCGTGCGACACGACTGTCACCTTCGACGTCACCGCCGGGGCCCTGCAGATCACCGTGCCGGACACCGTGGACCTGGCCAACGACGGCACCCCCGGCGGCTACGCGTACGGCCAGCTCGGCGCGATCACCGTCGACGACCTGCGGGCCAGCGCGACCCCGAGCTGGGTCGCCACGGTCAGCAGCACCGCCTTCATCACCGGCGCCGGCACCGACCCGGGCACCAGCATCCCGGCCAGCGACGTCTACTACTGCTCGGGCGACGCCACCGCCACCACCGGCAGCGGCACCTTCGTGCCCGGCCAGGCGAGCCCCTGCGACCCGCCCCCGCCGGCGGACGGCACCGCCCTGGGTACCTCCGCCACCGCGTTCAGCCACACCGTGCTCCCCGCCGACACCGGGAACAACACGGCGACCTGGAACCCGCTGCTCACCATCGACATTCCGCTCTCCGCCATCGCCGGGCAGTTCACCGGCACGATCACCCACTCGGTCGCCTGATCCGATGACCCCGGCGACACAGTTGCGGTGGCGCGTGCTCCTCGCGCCGTTCTTCGTCGCGCTGTTCCTCGCCGCCACCGGTGTCCCCGTCGCAGCGGAGGGAGACGGGGACGCCGGGGGTGAGCAGCGGGGAAAGCCCTCGGGCAGCATCGGCATCCAACTGCTGGAGGCGTCGGCCGACCGGCGCGACGACCCCCGCGCCCGGGTGTACATCGTGGATCACCTGACGCCGGGCGCCACCATGAGCCGGCGCTTCGCGGTGACCAACGACTCCCCCCGACCCCAGAAGATCACCATGTCGGTCGACGCGGCGGAGATCCGGGACAACCAGTTCGTGCCGTCACCCGACCCGAACGCCAACGAGCTGCCCGAGTGGGTCCACATCGATCAACCCAGCTTCGTCGCCGCGCCGTACAGCACCACCACGCTTCGTGTGAACATCGACATCCCACCCTCGGCACCACGCGGCGAACGGTACGGCGCGATCTGGGCCTCGGTCGCCTCGGCGACACCCGACCCCACCCGGGGCAACGTGCAGAAGATCAACAGGGCGGGCATCCGGATCTACCTCGACGTCGGGCCGGGCGGTGAGCCGCCGTCGGACTTCACGATCGACAAGCTGGTGCCGGGGCGTACCGAGGAGGGGTTGCCGGTCGTCCGGGCGACGGTCCGCAACACCGGGGAACGCGCCCTGGATCTCTCCGGCAAGCTGTGGCTCTCCGACGGACCGGGCGGACTCTCCGCCGGCCCCTTCGGAGTCACCGTCGGCACCACCGTCCCGCCCGGCGGCACCGCGCACGCCGAGGTCCTGCTGGGCCGGCAGCTCCCCGACGGCCCCTGGCGGGCACGGCTACGACTGGAGAGCGGACGGCTGCACCGCGAACTCACCGGCGAGATCACCTTCCCCCACGACCGGGGGGCCTGGGGGTTGCCCGCCACGCTGTCGGACCGGCTGCCGTGGATCGTCGCGCTCTCCGGCATGCTGACGCTCGTGGCGGGGGTGTGGCTGGTGGTGGCGATGCGCCGGGTCCGCTCCCGGCCCGCCACCGCGTGAGACGCGGGCCGGGCCCAGCGCGTCTGCCGCACCGGCCCGGCCCGACCGTGCCGCCGGCCGACCGTTCAGTGCAGTGCGGTCAGGGCCGCCGCCTCCTGCTCGGCGCGTTCGTCGCCACTGACCTCGTGCAGCGGCTTCTCCCGGATGAACAGGACCGCGACCAGGGCGAGCAGGGCGATCGGGGCACCGATGAGGAACAGCTCCGAGGTGGCGGTGGCGTACGCGTCCCGCACGACCGCCAGGACCGGGGCGGGCAGCGCGGACAGGTCGGGCACCTCGGTGGTGCCACCGCCGGTGGCACCCGCGGCCGGGCCGAGCCGCTCGGTCATCAGCCCGGTGACCCGGTTGGCCAGCACCGCGCCCAGGGCGCTGACCCCGATCGCCCCGCCCATGCTGCGGAAGAAGGTCAGCACCGAGGTGGCCGCACCCAACTCGTGCGCGGGCACGTCGTTCTGCGCGGCGAGGACCAGGTTCTGCATGAGCATGCCCACACCCGTGCCGAGCACCGCCATGTAGAGCGAGAGCAGCGGTACGCCGGTGTCGGCGTCGATGGTGCTCAGCAGCAGCATCCCGACGGTCATCACGGCCGCCCCGGCCACCAGGTAGACCTTCCACCGGCCGAACCGGGTGATGAGCTGGCCGGCGACGGTGGAGGAGACCAGCAGGCCGAGGATCATCGGCAGGCTCATCAGGCCGGCGACGGTCGGCGACTTGCCCAGTGAGGTCTGGAAGTACTGCGACAGGAAGACCGTGCCGCCGAAGAGGGCCACCCCGACCAGCACGCTGGCGACCGTGGTCAACGTGACGGTACGGCTGCGGAAGATCCGCAGCGGGATGATCGGCTCGGGCACCTTTGACTCGACCCAGACCGCCAGCGCCAGCAGCACCAGCCCGCCGACGACCATCAGCGCGGTCCAACCCGAGGCCCAGGCGAACCGGTGTCCGGCCAGCGACGACCAGATCAGCAGGGTGGACACGCCCGCGGTGATCAGCAGGGCACCCCACCAGTCGATGCGCGCCCGGCGGCGGACCACCGGCAGGTGCAGGGTGCGTTGCAGCAGGACGATCGAGATGAGGCTGAACGGCACGCCGATCAGGAAGCACCACCGCCAGCCCAGCCAGGAGGTGTCGACCATGACGCCGCCGATCAGCGGGCCGGCGATCGTGCCGACACCGAAGACGGCGCCGAAGATGCCGGCGTACCGGCCGAGTTCCCGGGGCGGAATCATGGCCGCCATCACGATCAGCGCCAGGGCGGTCATCCCGCCGGCACCGACGCCCTGCACGATCCGGCTGGCCAGCAGGGTCTCCACGTTGCGGGCGAGCCCGGCGATCAACGAGCCGAGCACGAACAGGCCGAGCGACAGCTGGATGAGCAGCTTCTTGCTGTAGAGGTCGGCCATCTTGCCCCACAGCGGCACGGTGGCGGTCATCGCCAGCAGCTCGGTGGTGACGATCCAGGTGTAGACGGTCTGGCTGCCGTTGAGTTCGGCGATGATGCGCGGCAGCGCGTTCGCCACCACCGTCGAGGCGAGGATCGCCACGAACATGCCGACCATCAGGCCGGAGAGGGCCTGGAGGATCTCCCGGCGGGACATCCGGCCGGCACCCGCCTCGGGCGGGGTCGACGCGGCAGTTGCGGTCATTGACGTTTCCTTACCGGGTTCGGTGCACGCCCGGCGCGGTCGCGCCGGGCTGGTCGGTGGTACGGGGGTCGGGCAGCCCGGCGGCGACGGCGGCGAACGCCTCGTCGAGCAGTTCGGCCAGGGAGCGGGACCCGCCGCCGGTGGCCCAGCGGACCATCGCGGTCCGCAACGCGGCTCCGGTGACCGCCACCACCAGGGCGGGATAGCCGTCGTCCGGTGAATGGCCGGTGCGCGCCGCGAGCGCCTCGACCATGGCCTGCTCGGTCGCCGCGTTGCCGGAGACCAGCCGGGCCAGCAGCACCGGGTGCTGCATCACCACCTGCATCCGCAGCAGCCACAACGCGGCGTCACCCTCCACCTCGTCGATCACGCCGGACAGGGCCGACCGGATCGCCGTCAGCGCCGGCACCTGCGCCGGTACGGTGGCCAGCGCCCGCAGCACCCGTTCCCGGTCCCCCTCGGTGTCGCCGACCAGCGCGTCGTCCTTGGTGGCGAAGTAGTTGAAGAAGGTCCGGGCGGAGACGTCCGCCGCCTCGCTGATCTCCTCGACCGTGACCTGGTCGAGCCCCCGCTCGGCGACCAGGCGCAGCGCGGCGGCGGCCAACGCGGCGCGGGTCTGACGCTTCTTGCGGTCCCGCCGCCCGAGCCCTTCGTCGATGGTCATGTGCTGGAGCCTAGGAACAAAGATGCAGCCACTGCAAACTTGCGTGGTGTGACATGAAACTCGGCCGGCCGCAGGTGAGCTCCCCCGTCCGGCGGTCCGGCGGTCGGCCGCATCGGTCGGCTGGCCGACTCGGGAACCCGCCGGGCCGGTGCCGCGACATAGCCTCGACGGCACCACATCACGGCGGACAGGGACCGGAATGCTCCTCGCGAACGACATAGACGACCTGGCCGGCGCCGCCGCCCGGGGCGAGCCGGGTGCCCTCGACGCGCTGCTGACAGCGGTGCGCCCCGAGGTGCTGCGGCTCTGCGGCCGGCTGCTGCCGCACCGGGAGGACGCCGAGGAGGCCTGCCAGGACGCCCTGCTCGCGGTGGCCCGGGGCATCGACCGGTTCGAGGGCCGGTCGTCGTTCCACACCTGGCTCTACCAGCTCACCGCCAACCGGGCCCGCTCCACCTACCGGGCACTGCGTCGACGCTGGCAGGTCGAGGCCGACGGGGTGCCGCTGCCCGACCCACCCGACCCCCGGCGCACCAGCGTGGTCGCCGGCACCCGGCTCGACCTGCTCGACGCGTTGGACGCGGTCCGCCCCGAGGTCGCCGAGGCGCTGACCCTGCGCGACGTGCTCGGCCTGCCCTACCGGGAGATCGCCACCCTGCTCGACGTGCCGGAGGGCACCGTGAAGTCCCGGGTCCACCTGGCCCGCCGGCAGGTCCGGCAACGGCTGACCGGTGAGTGAGCGCCCCCGGCCGGGCCGGCTGCTGATCACCCTGCTGGCGCTCGTACCCGTGACGGCCTGCGGACCGACCCCGGTCGCGCCGCTGCCGGTCCGGTCGCCGACCCCGACGGCCGCCCCCGCGACCCCGACCGCCCCGACCGCCCCGGCCACGGCGGCACCCACCTCGGCCGGCCCGGTCGTCAGCGCCGTCAGCACGCCGTCGGCCCGGCACACCCCCTCGCCGCCACGCCGGACCCCGACCGCCGGCACCCGCCCGCCGTCGACGAGCCCCCGGCCGCAGGCCTGCCTCGGCCCGGTCCGCTACGACCTGGTGGTCTCCGACACCGAGTTGGCCCTGTTGAAGTCGCTCTGCCTGAGCGTCGGCGGGGTGCTCCGCATCCAGGGGATCGGGCCCGGCGAGGTCGAGGTGGACCGGGAGGACCTGGTCTCCAGCCACTACGAGGCCGGGGTGGTGGACATCCGCTTCGTCCACTCCGGCACGGTGCAGGTGACCATCCCGCAGGGCGGCAAGACATATCCGGTCACGGTGGTGGTGGTCTAACCGTCGGCCGGGCGGACCCGCACCCCGGCCAGCAGCGTGTCGACGAACTCCGGCCCGCTGCCCGGGGGCGGGACGATCTGCGCATAGAGCAGGCCGTCGCGGCCGGCGCGGGCCGCCGCCTCGACCAGCACCGGACGCCCCGCCGGGCAGCTGAACCCGGCGACCACCCACTCCACGCCGCCCCGCCGGGTGCGCCGCACGGGCCCGGCCACGCAGTCGGCGTGCGGGCGTTGCGCGACGAAGTCTGCCGGGGTGGTCTGCCGGGCCAGGCCGGCGGAGAGCCCGACGAAGGCCCCGGGCACCGTCGGGTCGGTCGCCCACCGGCCGGGGTCGGGCGAGACGACCAGCGCCGGTTCGAGCCGCCCCCGCTCGTCGTACCGGCCGGCCCAGCCCGTCCCGGCGGCCCGCCAGCCGGCCGGCAGGGTGACGCTCACCGGGCCGCTGCGACCTCGCCCGGCGTCCGGCGCGGGGGCACCCGCGTCGCCGGCGGTCGCCCCCACCGCGACGAGCACCAGGGCAGCGGCCCCGACCAGGCGGAGCCGGTGGGCCGCTCCCCGCCGGAACCCCGACGGCCCCGCCACCACCCGATCCGCCCGACCCGCGCGGTCGGCGCGGTCGGCGCGGTCGGCGCGGTCACGGTGGAGAGCGCGGCCGGCCGGGTCGGGGCGGGGAGCGTCGTCGGCGGACCCGGTCCCCGGTGGCAGTGCTCCCGCCGGGCCCGGGTCGCCGGGCCGGCGGATGGCTTGGCGCAGCGCCGCCCGGAAGGCGTCCGCGTCGCAGTGACGGTCGGCGGGGCGGGGTGCGGTGGCCCGCCGCAGCACCGCCGCCACCGGCGCGGGCACCCCGGCCACGCGCTGGTCGGGGCCGCCGAGCAGCCGCAGGCCGAGCCGGCCCAGCCCGAACACGTCGCTGCGGGTGTCCACCACGGCGAGGGGGTCGTCCTGCTCGGGCGCCATGTAGCCGGGGGTGCCGGCGCGGGCGGTCAGCCCGGAGGCGGCGGCGAGCGCCTTGGCCAGCCCCAGATCGGCGATGACCACCCGCTCACCGTCGGCGGTCGAGGTGAAGAGCACGTTGCCCGGGGTGAGGTCGCGGTGCACCACCCGCTGGCGGTGCAGCACGGCGACCCCGGCGGCGATCTCGTCGAGCAGGGCCAGGGCCACCGGCACCGGCAGCGGTCCGGCGGCCAGCCGGTCCCGCAGACTGCCGCCGTCGGCCAGGGCCAGCACCGCGTACGGTCGGCCGTCGGGCAGTTCACCGACCGCGTGCACCCGCGCCAGCCGGGGGTGGTCGAGTCGCCGCAGCAGCCGGGCCTCGTCCCGGAAGCGTTCCCGTACCCGCAGGTCGTGGCTCCAGTTCTCGGCGAGCACCTTGATCGCCACCCGGGAGTCGAGGACCGGATCGTGGCCGAGCCAGACGGTCGCGAAGGAGCCCACGCCGAGCAGCCGCTCGATCCGGTAGGAGCCGATCCACGCCGGAGTGCTCATCGCCCCACCCCCACCGCACGGTAACCGGCATCGACCGCTGCCGGCGTCCGGGGCATCCGGGACCTGTCAGGAAAACGACGAACGGAATCCGGCCGGGCGGAGACCAACAGCACGACAGACCCGTACCTGCGAAGGAGTGCCGTCATGCGTCGTCTTCCCACCATCCTGCTCACCGGCGTGCTGGCCGTGGCCGCCGCCGTCTTCCCGGCCGGCCCGGCCGGGGCCGCCGGGCCGGGCCCCGGGGCCCGGCCCGGCACCACCGTGGCCCTCACGGCGGGCCG
>NZ_JBEZEK010000034.1:0-8902 GCF_040648835.1 Micromonospora sp. NPDC049081
CCGGCGACGGCGATCAACCAGCGTAGCGATGTGTGTGCGGTTCCCGCTGCTGCGGTGGTGGCGGAGGCGATGGTGGCGTTGGTCCTCGCTGAGGCTGCTGTGGAGAAGTTCGGTGGTGACTCGGTGGTCGAGATCCGCCGCAACCTGACCGGTTACCTCGACAGCCTGATCATCCGGTGAACGCGAGGAGTGCGGCGCAGCGCAGCCCCGCAGTCGCGAACGAGAGGCCAACCCAGTGACGAAGCCTGTCTGCGTGCTGGTCGGGGCGCCCGGCTCCGGCAAGAGCACCGTCGGCGCGGAGCTGGCCACCCTGCTCGGGGTGGCGTTCCGGGACACCGACACCGACATCGAGCAGATGGCCGGCAAGCCGATCCCGGAGATCTTCATCGACGAGGGCGAGGCGCACTTCCGGGCCCTGGAACGGGCTGCGGTGCTGGCGGCGCTGACGTCGCACGCCGGGGTGCTCGCCCTCGGCGGTGGGGCGATCCTCGCCGAGGAGAACCGGGCCGCGTTGGTCGGGCACACCGTGGTGCACCTGTCGGTGGAGTTGCCCGACGCGGTGAAGCGGGTCGGGCTCGGTGCCGGCCGGCCGTTGCTGTCGGTGAATCCGCGCGCCACCCTCAAGCACCTGATGGACCAGCGTCGGCCGCTCTACACGGAGGTCGCGACGGCGACGGTGGTGACCGACGGCCGCGCGCCGGAGGACCTCGCTGCCGAGATCGTCGCCCTGCTCAAGCCCTGACCGGGCCCACCCGGCGACGCCGGACCGGCGTCGACCCGTTCCGTCGGGGTTCGGGCCGCCAGGTCACCAGCAGGGCCAGCGCGAGCAGGATCTCGGCCAGGTCGCCGACGTAGTACATCAGGGTCGCCGCCGTCCGCAGTTGGTCGGCGGGGGCGGCGGCGTCGACCAGGCCGGCGTACATCAGCTGGGCCAGGGTGGCGTGGGCGGCGACGGACAGGCCGAGCACCACCAGACGCACCGGCACGCCGGGGCGGTGCGGCCCGGGGTCGGGACCGGCGATCGCCCAGGTGAAGGCGTACCCGCTGAGCAGGAAGTGCAGCAGGAGCAGCGGGTGCAGGCCGGGGTGGGCCAGGGTGGCCCGGTACAGCGGCGTCAGGTGCAACAGGTATAGGCCCCCGGCGGTGAGCAGCAGGCCGGTGACCGGGTGGGTGGCCACCGCCACGGCGGGATGCCGCAGCAGCCGCAGCGCGGCCCGGCCGGCCCGGGGGCGTACCGTCCGCAGGGCCAGCGTGCCGGGTGCGCCCAGCACCAGCCCGAGCGGCGCGAGCATGCCGACCAGCAGGTGCTGCCACATGTGCCCGACCAGGTCGTGGGCGGGCAGCAGCAGGGCCAGCGCGAGCAGCGCCGCGCCCGCGCCGAAACTGGCGGTCCGCCAGTGGCTCCAACCGGCCCGCCCCGGGTCGCGCTGGCGCAGGGCGGCGGCCAGATAACCCCAGAACACCACCGCCGGTACGAGCAGCAGCGGTCCGACCCCGCCGTCGTGCGCCCCGGTCATCGCGGCCCGGCGCAGGTGTCCACGGCCGTGGCGCGACGCTGGACCGCCCAGCCGAGGGCCACCAGTGCCGCCCCGAGCAGCAGGAAGCCGACGTCCCAGGCGGTCTGGTGCGGACCACCGTGTACGTGGTGGATGCCGAGCAGGTGGTGGTCGATCACCCCTTCGACCAGGTTGAACAGTCCCCACCCGACCAGTGCCCAGCCCCAGAGCATCCCGGAGCGCCACAGTCGGCCCCGGGACCGGGTGACCCGGGAGTGGAGCAGGGCCAGCCCGGTGAGCACCGCCACCCAGGTCACCACGTGGAACAGTCCGTCCCACAGGGTGTTCATCTGCAACCCGGGCACGGTGTCCACCGGATACGCCCTGATCCCGACGTTGTCGCTGCCGGTGCTGCTGAGCATGTGGTGCCACTGGAGCACCTGGTGCAGGACGATGCCGTCGACGAACCCGCCGAGGCCGACGCCGAGGATGACGGCCGGCAGCCGGATGTCCGCGCCGTCGATGGTGGTGCTGGCCATGGGTTCCTCCGCGTTCGGGTCGATCCCGTCCCCGGTGCCCGGGTCCCGTCGGGCTAAACGCCGACCCTGCCGTGCGGTCACGCGGTGGACCCGGCATCCGGCAGGTCCGGCACGCGACGAGGGTCCGGCATCCGGCAGGTCCGGCATCCGGCGGTTCCGGCACGCGGTGGGTCTGGCATCCGGTGGGTCCGGCACGCGACGAGGGTCGGGTCGGGCGGTCGGTGGTCCGATCTCCGGGCCGTGGTCGGTCAGCCACCCCGTCTCCCGGACCGCCACCAGGTGGACACCCGCCGTGTCGAAGCCGACGCTGGACTAGGCTCCCGGCGATGGACGAGGTGACCCGGATTCCGGTCGGCGGCGAACAGCCGTACGACGTACTGGTCGGGCGGGGCCTGCTGGCCGAGCTGCCCGCGTTGCTGCCCGACGCGACCCGGGCGGCGGTGCTGTACGCGCCGCCCCTGCGGGCGTTGGCCGAGGAGATCGGCGAGCGGTTGGCCGGGGCGGGGGTCACCCCGCTGGCGATCGAGGTGCCCGACGCCGAGGCGGGCAAGCGGGTCGAGGTGGCCGCCGACTGCTGGGAGCAGCTCGGTGCGGCCGGCTTCACCCGTACCGACGCGGTGGTCGGGGTGGGCGGCGGTGCGGTGACCGACCTGGCCGGCTTCGTCGCGGCCTGCTGGCTGCGCGGGGTGCGCTGGGTGCCGGTGGCGACGTCGCTGCTCGGCATGGTCGACGCCGCCGTCGGCGGTAAGACCGGGGTCAACACGGGGGCCGGCAAGAACCTGGTGGGTGCCTTCCACCCGCCGGTCGGGGTGCTGGCCGACCTGGGCACGCTGGACAGCCTCCCGCCGGCCGACCTGGCCGCCGGGCTGGCCGAGGTGGTCAAGTGCGGTTTCATCGCCGACCCGGTGATCCTGGACCTGGTCGAGGCGGACCCGGCGGCCGCCGTCGACCCGACCGGCCCGGTGGCCCGGGAGCTGATCGAGCGGGCGATCCGGGTCAAGGCCGACGTGGTCTCCGGTGACCTGCGCGAGTCGGGTGTCCGTGAGGTGCTCAACTACGGGCACACCCTGGCCCACGCGATCGAGAAGGTCGAGGGGTACCGCTGGCGGCACGGGCACGCGGTCTCCGTCGGCACCGTCTATGCCGGCACCCTGGCCCGGTTGGCCGGTCGGCTCGACGCGGCGACCGCCGAGCGGCACCGCAGCGTGCTGACCGCGCTGGATCTGCCGACCAGCTACCCGGCGGACGCCTGGCCGGACCTGCTGGCGGCGATGCGGGTGGACAAGAAGGCCCGGGGCAGTCGACTGCGGTTCGTGGTGCTCGACGGGCTGGCCCGGCCGGCGATCCTGGACGGCCCGGACGACGAGCTGCTGCACGCCGCCTACCGGGAGGTCAGCCGGTGACCACCGCCACCCCCCGGGTGTACGTGCTCAACGGGCCCAACCTGGGCCGGCTGGGCACCCGTCAGGTCGACGTGTACGGCGTGACCAGCTATGCCGACCTGGTGACGCTCTGCGTCGAGACGGGCCGGGAACTGGGGCTGGACGTGGTGGTCCGGCAGACCGACGCCGAGCACGAGCTGCTGGGCTGGCTGCACGGGGCGGCGGACGAGGGCGCGGCGGTGGTGCTCAACCCGGCGGCCTGGTCGCACTACTCGATCGCGGTGCGGGACGCCTGCGCGTTGCTGCGCGCGCCCCTGGTCGAGGTGCACATCTCCAACATCCACGCCCGGGAGGAGTTCCGGCACCACTCGGTGGTGTCGGCGGTGGCCACCGGCGTCATCTGTGGGCTCGGCGTGGACGGTTACCGGCTCGCGCTGCGGCACCTCGCCACCCGGCTCGGCGGGACCGACTGACCCCCACTTCCGTCACTGTGCGTGACGGTCGGGGTGGTCGGTGGCGGCGGACCGGTCCCCGGCCGCCGGAACCGCCGCCGATTAGACGCAGCTAGTAGACTTGCCAGGTCTGTCCGCCAATTGATGATCAAGGCAGGAAATGGCATCCACCAACGACCTCAAGAACGGCCTGGTACTCAACCTCGACGGGGAGCTCTGGGCCGTCGTCGAGTTCCAGCACGTCAAGCCCGGTAAGGGTGGGGCGTTCGTCCGCACGACGCTGAAGAACGTGCTGTCCGGCAAGGTCGTCGACAAGACCTTCAACGCGGGCACCAAGGTCGAGACCGCCACCGTCGACAAGCGCACCATGCAATACCTCTACGCCGACGGTGAGGACTACGTCTTCATGGATCTGGAGACGTTCGACCAGATCACCGTCCCCGGCGGCACCGTCGGCGAGGCCGCCAACTACCTCCTCCCGGAGGCCGAGGCGACCGTCGCCACCCACGAGGGTGTGCCGCTCTACATCGAGCTGCCGACCAGCGTGGTGCTCCAGGTCACCTACACCGAGCCGGGTCTGCAGGGCGACCGGTCGACCGGCGGCAACAAGCCGGCCACCGTGGAGACCGGCGCGACCGTGCAGGTGCCGCTCTTCATCACCACCGACGAGAAGATCAAGGTCGACACCCGCGACGGCCGTTACCTCGGCCGGGCCTGATGGCCGAGGGCGCCAAGCAGCAGATGCCGGCGCGTCGCAAGGCGCGTAAGCGGGCGCTGGACGTGCTCTTCGAGGCGGACCTGCGGGACCGGCCTCCGGTCGAGGTGCTCGCCGGCTACGTCGAGCGGATCGAGAAACCGCGTCCCGAGCACCTGGACTACGCGGTCGGTCTGGTCGAGGGGGTCGCCGCGCACCTCGACCGGATCGACGAGGTGATCGCCAGCTACGCCGAGGGCTGGACCCTGGACCGGATGCCGGCGGTCGACCGCAACCTGGCCCGGATCGCCGTCTACGAGCTGCTCTACGTCGACGAGATCGACGACGCGGTGGCGATCAGCGAGGCGGTGGAGCTGGCCCGGCAGATGTCGACCGACGATTCGCCGCGCTTCCTCAACGGCATCCTCGGCCGGATCGCCGAGTACGCCACCCGCTGACCGGTCGCGCGCGTGCCGCCCCACCAGGGCCGGTCCGCGCCGCCGGGGGCGGGAGACGGTGTGACAGAAGGG
Organism: Micromonospora sp. NPDC049081; assembly: GCF_040648835.1. Lineage (NCBI taxonomy): Bacteria > Bacillati > Actinomycetota > Actinomycetes > Micromonosporales > Micromonosporaceae > Micromonospora > Micromonospora sp. NPDC049081. The sequence continues at coordinate 5,094 of NZ_JBEZEK010000034.1, forward strand.
CCCGTGCCGGACGGCACGGGCCCTTTGACGTCAGCGACCGCGGATCAGGAGGCGAAGAACGCCCGCGGGTCGGCGACCAGCACACCGTGCTCGGTGAGCCGCTCGATCAGCCCGGACGGCGAGGCGTCGTAGACGATCGCCAGGGCGCGCAGGTCGTCGGCGCGGATGGAGAGCACCCGGCCGTTGTAGTCGCCCCGTTGCTGCTGGATCGCCCGGGCGTACCGGGCGACGTAGGCGAGGTCCTCGGAGGCCTCGTCGTAGAGCCGCTCCAGGTCCAGGACGATCTTGCTGGTGGGCTCGTGCCGTACGCCGCTGCCGTCGGGCAGCAGCTCCGAGACGGGTACGCGGTAGAAGTCGGCCAGCTCCGCCAGCCGGGACACGGTGACGGCCCGGTCGCCGCGCTCGTACGAGCCGACCACCACCGCCTTCCAGCGTCCGTTTGACTTCTCCTCCACCCCCTGCAGGGACAGGCCCTGCTGCTGGCGGATGGAGCGCAGGCGGGCGCCCAGCGACTTGGCGTATTCAGAGGGCATTCGGACACTCCCAGTGCTGTGCTTTGGGGTTCTCCCAGCGATCGCTACGGAGCGTGACGGTACGGGGATTGCGACACGTGGTCAAGTGCTCGTGACATTCCCATCGGAGATAGCGGGGGAGTTGTCCGGATTTCACCGTCCTGATCCAGGGATCAGTGGGTCGCGGTGAACCGCGAGGTGACCGCTGGTAACGTGGCCGCCAGCCCCGGTCGGGCCACCCTGACCCGACCGGACACCCCCGACATCCTTTAACGACCCGTCCCGTGAGGCGGGGAAGGAGGTCCGCCGTGGCCTGCCCACCGGCTGCCCACCCGTCGCCCGAGCGACAACCCTCGGTGAAGGTGATCCTCGCCAGCGCCGACGTCCAGCGCGTCGTCGACCGGATCGCCCACCAGATCCTGGAGAAGACCCAGGGCGCCGCCGACACCGTCCTGCTGGGAATCCCCACCCGGGGTGCCCCGCTCGCCCGACGGCTCGCCGCCCGGATCAGCACCTTCGAGGACGTCGACGTCCCGGTCGGGGTGCTCGACATCACCCTCTACCGCGACGACCTGCGTCGGCACGCCACCCGTGCGGTCGGCCCGACCCAACTGCCCCCGGGCGGCATCGACGGCAAGCGGGTCGTCCTCGTCGACGACGTGCTCTTCTCCGGCCGTACCGTCCGGGCCGCCCTCGACGCCCTCAACGACGTCGGCCGGCCCGCCTCGGTGCAGCTCGCCGTGCTGGTCGACCGGGGCCACCGGGAACTGCCGATCCGCGCCGACTACGTCGGCAAGAACATCCCGACCGCGCTCGCCGAGAGCGTCAAGGTCACCCTCGTCGAGACCGACGGCGCCGACGAGGTCCGACTCTGCGTGGGGACCCGGTGAGCGCGCCGCGACGGCATCCGGCAGACGCGAACGAGAGGCGGCCCCGCCCGTGATCAGACACCTGCTCTCCGGGGCCGACCTGGACGCCGACACCGCGACCCAGATCCTCGACACCGCCGCCGAGATGGCCACCGTCGCCGGCCGCGAGGTCAAGAAGCTCCCGGCGCTGCGCGGCCGGACCGTGGTGAACCTCTTCTACGAGGACTCCACCCGGACCAGGATCTCGTTCGAGGCCGCCGCCAAGCGACTCAGCGCCGACGTGATCAACTTTTCCGCCAAGGGCTCCAGCGTCACCAAGGGCGAGAGCCTGAAGGACACCGCGCTGACCCTCCAGGCGATGGGGGCCGACGCGGTGGTCGTCCGGCACCCCGCCTCCGGGGCCCCGCACCGCCTGGCCAACTGGGTGGACGGGTCGGTGGTCAACGCCGGCGACGGCACCCACGAGCACCCCACCCAGGCGCTGCTCGACGCGTACACCATGCGGGCCCGGCTGGGTCGGCTCGCCGGCCTGCACGTGGCGATCGTCGGCGACGTCCTGCACTCCCGGGTGGCCCGCTCCAACGTCCTGCTGCTGAGCACCCTCGGCGCCAAGGTCACCCTGGTCGGCCCGCCGACGCTGATCCCGGTCGACTGGGCCGCCCGCGCCGGCGTCGGATCCGTGGCGACCGACGCCGACCCCGGCACCGACGTCTGCTACGACCTCGACGCGGTGCTGCCCGGGGTGGACGTGGTGATGATGCTGCGGGTGCAGCGGGAGCGGATGAACGACTCCTACTTCCCGTCCGCCCGCGAGTACGCCCGCCGCTACGGGCTGGACGGGCCACGGATGCGCCGGCTGCCCGAACACGCGATCGTCATGCACCCCGGGCCGATGAACCGGGGGATGGAGATCACCCCCGAGGTCGCCGACTCACCCCGCTCCACCATCGTCGAACAGGTCGCCAACGGGGTCTCCGTGCGGATGGCCGTGCTCTACCTGCTGCTCGGAGGAAACAACCGGTGACCGCGTACCTGATCACGAACGTGAGCGTCGTCGGCGGCCCGCCGACCGACCTGCTGATCCGCGACGGCGTCGTCGCCGAGACCGGAGCCGGGCTGACCGACCCGGAGGCCGCCGTCATCGACGGCACCGGCCTGGTCGCCCTGCCCGGCCTGGTCGACCTGCACACCCACCTGCGCGAGCCCGGCCGGGAGGACGCCGAGACGGTCGACTCCGGCTCCCGGGCGGCGGCGCTGGGCGGCTACACCGCGGTCTGCGCGATGGCGAACACCTCGCCGGTCGCCGACACCGCGGGCGTGGTCGAGCAGGTCTGGCGGCTCGGCCGGCAGGCCGGGCTGGTCGACGTGCAGCCGATCGGCGCGGTCACCGTCGGGCTGGCCGGCGAGCGGCTCGCCGAACTGGGCGCGATGGCCGACTCGGCGGCCCGGGTGCGGATCTTCTCCGACGACGGGCACTGCGTCGCCGACCCCAAGCTGATGCGCCGGGCCCTGGAGTACGTCAAGGCGTTCGACGGGATCATCGCCCAGCACGCCGAGGAACCCCGGCTCACCGAGGGCGCGCAGATGCACGAGGGTGAGGTCTCCACCCGGCTCGGGCTGACCGGCTGGCCGGCCGTCGCCGAGGAGGCGATCATCGCCCGCGACGTGCTGCTCGCCGAGCATGTCGGCAGCCGGCTGCACGTCTGCCACGTCTCCACCGCCGGCAGCGTCGAGGTGCTGCGCCAGGCCAAGGCCCGGGGGGTACGGGTCACCGCGGAGGTCACCCCGCACCACCTGCTGCTCACCGACGAGGTGGTGGCCGGCCGGGGTGAGCAGGCCAGCCCCGGGCTCTCGCCCGACTGGAGCCCGACGGCCAGCTACGACCCGGTCTTCAAGGTCAACCCGCCGTTGCGGACGGGCACCGACGTCGCCGCGCTGCGCACCGCGCTCGCCGAGGGCGTCATCGACGTCGTCGCCACCGACCACGCCCCGCACGCCGTGGAGGACAAGGAGTGCGAGTGGGCGTACGCCCGGCCGGGCATGCTCGGTCTGGAGACGGCGCTGTCCATCGCCCTCGACGTGCTCGGCCCGCAGTGGGACCTGATCGCCGACCGGATGTCACGGACCCCGGCCCGGATCGCCGGACTCGACGGCCACGGCCTCGACCCGGCACCCGGGGTACCGGCCAACCTGACCCTGGTCGACCCGGCCGCCCGACGCGTGATCGAGCCCGCGGAGCTGGCCAGTCGCAGTCGCAACACCCCGTACGCCCGCATGACGCTGCCGGGTCGCATCGTGGCGACCTTCCTGCGCGGCGAGCCGACGGTCCTGGACGGAAAGGCTGTCAAGTGATCCGAGCGAGGAACGTAGCGAAGCGGAGTCCCGCAGTCCGGATCGGAGGGGACGCATGATCCGAGCGAGGAACGTA
>NZ_JBEZEK010000034.1:8996-62057 GCF_040648835.1 Micromonospora sp. NPDC049081
ACGTAGCGAAGCGGAGTCCCGCAGTCCGGATCGGAGGTGGGCGCGTGATCCGAGCGAGGAACGTAGCGAAGCGGAGTCCCGCAGTCCGGATCGGAGGTGGGCGCGTGATCCGAGCGAGGAACGTAGCGAAGCGGAGTCCCGCAGTCCGGATCGGAGGTGACGTGTGATGGGTAGGCGCAGATCGGCGATCCTGGTCCTGGAGGACGGGCGCACCTTCCACGGTGAGTCGTACGGCAGTGTCGGGGAGACCTTCGGCGAGGCGGTCTTCAACACCGGGATGACCGGTTACCAGGAGACCCTGACCGACCCGTCCTACCACCGGCAGGTGGTGGTGCAGACCGCCCCGCACATCGGCAACACCGGGGTCAACGGCGAGGACGACGAGTCCGACCGGATCTGGGTCGCCGGGTACGTGGTGCGCGACCCGGCCCGGATCGGTTCCAACTGGCGGGCCACCGGCGGGCTGGAGGACCGGCTCGGCGTCGAGGGTGTGGTCGGCATCGCCGGGGTGGACACCCGGGCGCTCACCCGGCACCTGCGCGAACGTGGTGCGATGCGGGTCGGCATCTCCAGCGTCGAGGACGACCCGCGCGCCCTGCTGGAGCGGGTCCGGCAGTCCCCGCAGATGGTCGGCGCGGACCTCTCCGCCGAGGTGAGCACCGCCACCCCGTACGTGGTCGAGGCCGAGGGTGAGCACCGCTACACCGTCGCCGCGCTGGACCTGGGCATCAAGCGCAACGTGCCGCGGCGGCTGGCCGCCCGGGGGGTCACCACCCACGTGCTGCCCGCCAACTCCAGCATCGACGACCTGCTGGCCACCGGCGCGGACGCGGTCTTCTTCTCGCCCGGCCCGGGTGACCCGGCCACCGCCGACGGGCCGGTGACGCTGGCCCGGGAGGTGCTGAGCCGGCGGATCCCGCTGTTCGGCATCTGCTTCGGCAGCCAGATCCTCGGCCGGGCGCTCGGCTTCGGCACCTACAAGCTGGGCTACGGCCACCGGGGCATCAACCAGCCGGTGCTCGACCGGGCCACCGGCAAGGTCGAGGTGACCAGCCACAACCACGGCTTCGCGGTGGCCTGGCCGGGCCGCGAGCCCGGGGCGGCGGCCGGCGCGGTCGTCCCCGACGAGGTCATCGAGACCGAGTTCGGTGGCGTGCAGGTGTCGCACGTCTGCCTCAACGACAACGTCGTCGAGGGGCTGCGGGCCGTGGACGTGCCCGCCTTCACCGTCCAGTACCACCCGGAGGCGGCAGCCGGTCCGCACGACGCCGACTACCTCTTCGACCGCTTCGCCGAGCTGATCGAGGGCCGTGGCCCCGACGGGCAGCCCGGTGCGGGCCGGAACCACAGCGAGGGGCGCACGAATGCCTAAGCGCGACGATCTCAAGCACATCCTGGTGATCGGCTCCGGGCCGATCGTGATCGGTCAGGCCTGCGAGTTCGACTACTCCGGCACCCAGGCCTGCCGGGTGCTGCGCAGCGAGGGGATCCGGGTCAGCCTGGTCAACTCCAACCCGGCGACCATCATGACCGACCCGGAGTTCGCCGACGCCACCTACGTCGAGCCGATCACCCCGGAGTTCGTCGAGCTGGTCATCGCCAAGGAGCGCCCCGACGCGCTGCTGCCGACCCTGGGCGGGCAGACGGCGTTGAACACCGCGGTCGCCCTGCACGCGGCGGGCGTCCTCGACAAGTACGGCGTCGAGCTGATCGGCGCGAACATCGAGGCGATCAACCGGGGTGAGGACCGCCAGCTGTTCAAGGAGATCGTCGCCAAGGCCGGCGTACGGCTGGGGCTGGCCGACCCGGCCGGCCTGGTGCCCCGGTCGCGGGTCTGCCACTCGATGGACGAGGTCCGGGAGACCGTCGCGGAGCTGGGCCTGCCGGTGGTGATCCGGCCGTCGTTCACCATGGGCGGCCTGGGTTCCGGCATGGCGCACACCGACGAGGACCTGGAGCGCATCGCCGGGTCCGGCCTGGCCGCCAGCCCCGTGCACGAGGTGCTCATCGAGGAGAGCGTGCTCGGCTGGAAGGAGTACGAGCTGGAGCTGATGCGCGACCGGCACGACAACGTGGTGGTGGTCTGCTCGATCGAGAACATCGACCCGATGGGCGTGCACACCGGCGACAGCGTCACCGTCGCCCCGGCGATGACGCTCACCGACCGGGAGTACCAGAACCTGCGTGACCTGGGCATCGCGGTGCTGCGCGAGGTCGGGGTGGACACCGGCGGCTGCAACATCCAGTTCGCGGTCAACCCGGCCGACGGCCGGATCGTGGTGATCGAGATGAACCCCCGGGTGTCCCGGTCGTCGGCGCTGGCGTCGAAGGCCACCGGCTTCCCGATCGCCAAGATCGCCGCGAAGCTGGCCATCGGCTACACCCTCGACGAGATTCCCAACGACATCACGTTGAAGACCCCGGCCGCGTTCGAGCCGACGCTGGACTACGTGGTGGTGAAGATCCCCCGGTTCGCGTTTGAGAAGTTCCCCGGCGCGGACCCGGAGCTGACCACCACGATGAAGTCGGTCGGCGAGGCGATGAGCCTGGGCCGTAACTTCACCGAGGCGCTCAACAAGGCGATGCGCTCGATGGAAACCAAGTCGTCGGGTTTCTGGACCACCCCGGACCCGCAGGGGGCGACGCGGGAGAACACCCTCGCGGCGCTGGGGACGCCGCACGACGGGCGGCTCTACACCGTCGAGCGGGCGCTGCGGCTGGGCGCGTCGGTCGCCGAGGTCGCGGCGGCGTCCGGCGGTATCGACCCGTGGTTCCTGGACCAGATCGTCAGCCTGGTCGAGCTGCGGACCGAGATCGTGGCCGCCCCGGTGCTCGACGCCGACCTGCTGCGCCGGGCCAAGCGGGCCGGGTTGTCCGACCGGCAGCTCGCCGCGCTGCGCCCGGAGTTGGCCGCCGAGGACGGCGTGCGCACCCTGCGGCACCGGCTCGACGTGCGCCCGGTCTACAAGACGGTGGACACCTGCGCCGCCGAGTTCGAGGCGACCACCCCGTACCACTACTCGACGTACGACGAGGAGACCGAGGTCGCCCCGTCGGGCCGGCCGAAGGTGCTGATCCTCGGGTCGGGGCCGAACCGGATCGGGCAGGGCATCGAGTTCGACTACTCCTGCGTGCACGCCGTCCAGGCGCTGCGCGCCGCCCCGCTGCCCGGCCCGGACGGTTCCGGTGCCGGGTCGGGTGCCGGCGGTGGGTCCGGCTCCGGCGGTGGGTCCGGTGCCGGCGGCTACGAGACCGTCATGGTCAACTGCAACCCGGAGACGGTGTCCACCGACTACGACACCGCCGACCGGCTCTACTTCGAGCCGCTAACCTTCGAGGACGTGCTGGAGGTGTGGCACGCCGAGGACTCCTCCGGCAAGGCGGCCGGCGGCCCCGGCGTGGTCGGGGTGGTCGTGCAGCTCGGCGGGCAGACCCCGCTGGGGCTGGCGCAGCGGCTCAAGGACGCCGGGGTGCCGGTGGTCGGCACCTCCCCGGAGTCGATCCACCTGGCCGAGGAGCGCGGCGCGTTCGGCCTGGTGCTGGCCCGGGCCGGCCTGCGTGCCCCGGCACACGGCATGGCCACCTCGTACGACGAGGCGAAGGCGATCGCCGACGAGATCGGCTACCCGGTGCTGGTCCGCCCGTCGTACGTGCTCGGCGGGCGGGGCATGGAGATCGTCTACGACGACGCCACGCTGCGCGACTACATCGGGCGGGCCACCGACATCTCCCCGGACCACCCGGTGCTGGTCGACCGGTTCCTCGACGACGCCATCGAGATCGACGTGGATGCGCTCTGCGACGCCGACGGTGAGGTCTACCTGGGCGGCGTGATGGAGCACATCGAGGAGGCCGGCATCCACTCCGGCGACTCGTCGTGCGCGCTGCCGCCGATCACGCTGGCCGGTTCGCACCTGACCGAGGTACGCCGCTACACCGAGGCGATCGCCCGGGGGGTGGGGGTACGTGGCCTGCTCAACGTCCAGTACGCCCTCAAGGACGACATGCTCTACGTGTTGGAGGCGAACCCGCGGGCCTCGCGTACCGTCCCGTTCGTCTCCAAGGCCACCGCCGTGCCGTTGGCGAAGGCGGCGGCCCGGATCGCCCTCGGCGCGACCATCGCCGAGCTGCGCGCCGAAGGACTGCTCCCGGCGACCGGCGACGGTGGGGTGCTGCCGCCCGACGCCCCGATCGCGGTCAAGGAGGCGGTGCTGCCGTTCAAGCGGTTCCGCACCCCGGCCGGCAAGGGTGTCGACTCGTTGCTCGGCCCGGAGATGAAGTCCACCGGCGAGGTGATGGGCATCGACACCAGCTTCGGGCACGCCTTCGCCAAGAGCCAGTCCGCCGCGTACGGCTCGCTGCCGACCACCGGGAGGATCTTCGTCTCGGTGGCCAACCGGGACAAGCGGGCCATGATCTTCCCGGTCAAGCGGCTGGCCGACCTGGGCTTCGAGATCGTCGCCACCACGGGTACCGCCGAGCTGCTGCGCCGGCACGGCATCGCCTGTGAGCAGATCCGCAAGCACTACCAGGCGGGCGAGGGCGCGGACGCGGTGTCGATGATCCTCGCCGGTGACGTGGCCCTGGTGGTGAACACCCCGCAGGGCTCCGGCGCGAGCGCCCGCTCGGACGGCTACGAGATCCGTAGCGCCGCCGTCACGGCCGACATCCCGTGCATCACCACCGTGCCGGGGGTGGCTGCGGCGGTGATGGGCATCGAGGCCCGCATCCGGGGCGACATGCGGGTACGCCCCCTCCAGGAACTCCACGCCGCCCTCCGGGCCGCCCAATGACCCCCCACCCCCCGCTCGGCCCGCGCTCCCCGCTCAGGCCGGTGATCAAGAGGTTTCGGTCACCGGACGGCGGTTGTGGTGACGCAAACCTCTTGATCACCGACGAGGGCGCCACCGACGAGGGCGCCACCGACGAGGGCGTCACCCACGAGGGCGCCGGCCGGGGGAGCGCCACCGACGAGGGCGCCGGCCGGGGGAGTGTCGGTTGGGGGGCCGGGGCGTGGTGATGTTCGAGAAGGGGGTCCGGAGGGCCCTGTTCCGGATCGGGGGCGGGGACGCCGAGGCGGCGCACGAGTGGACGTTGCGGCGGTTGGCGACCCTGTCGCGGCGGCCGGCGGCGCTGGCCCTGCTGCGGGCCCGCAACCTGCACCGGGCACCCCGGACGGTGTTCGGGGTGGAGTTCCCCAACCCGGTGGGCCTGGCGGCGGGGATGGACAAGAACGGGGTGGCCCTGCCGGCCTGGCCGGCGCTGGGGTTCGGCTTCGTCGAGGTGGGCACGGTCACCGCGCACGCCCAGCCGGGCAATCCCCGGCCCCGGCTGTTCCGGCTGCCCGACAGCGCGGCCGTGATCAACCGGATGGGCTTCAACAACGCCGGCGCGCAGGCCCTGGCCGACCGGCTGGCCGCGCTGCCCCGCCCGCTCGGGGTGCCGCTGGGCATCTCGCTCGGCAAGTCCAAGGTGACCCCGCTGGACGAGGCGGTCGAGGACTACCTCGCCTCCTACCGGGCGTTGCGGGGGCACGGCGACTACTTCGCGGTCAACGTCTCCTCCCCGAACACCCCGGGTTTGCGGTCGTTGCAGGACAAGGCACACCTGGATGCCCTGCTGACCGCTCTGGTGGGGGAGAAGCCCGTCCTGGTGAAGATCGCCCCGGACCTCACCGAGCCGGCCGTGGCCGAGCTGTTGGAGGTCTGCCTGGCCCGGGGTGCGGCCGGTGTGATCGCCACCAACACCACCCTGGACCGGGCCGGTCTCGCCCCCGCCGACGCGGAACGTGGCGCGCAGGCCGGCGGCCTGTCCGGTCGTCCGCTGACCGGACGGGCCCGGGAGATGGTCGCCTTCGTCCACCGGGAGACCGGCGGTCGGCTCCCGGTGATCGGCGTCGGTGGCATCCTCGACCCGGACGACGCGGCCCGGATGTTCGACGCCGGTGCCAGTCTGGTGCAGCTCTACACCGGTTTCATCTACCGGGGCCCGGCTCTGGTCCGGGCCGCCGCCCGCGTCTCGACCGGGTCCGGGGTGCCGACGGGTGATCCGGCGGTGAGCGGCCGGTGATCCGGCGGGCGCGTCCGGTGTATCCGGTCGTGCCCGCCGTGGTGCCGCCCGGGAGCGGATCCGACCCCGGCCGGGCCGCCGCGCGCCGCCACGGGCGCGGGCGCGTGACACCCCCGCGGGTCGCCGCCGCCGCAGCCCTGCGGCGGTCCGGGGGCATCGCCGTCCCTGTCGCCGCGCAGCCGGGGCGGGGCGTGGCCGTCGGGGCCACCGCGCGGCAGGTCCAGACCCGCCGCCGTCGCCGTCAGGGCAGCAGAGCAGCGCAGGCCGCCGGTGGTGCGGCGGCTGACGAGGGTACGGAGGAACGCGCGTGACGCCCGAGCAGATCCTGGCCGTCGACCGGGCCCGTGTCTGGCACCCGTACGCGGCGCTGCCGCCGGCTCACCCGCCCTACGTGGTGCACAGCGCCGAGGGTGTCCGGCTGCGGCTGGCCGACGGCCGGGAGCTGGTCGACGGGATGTCGTCGTGGTGGGCGGCGATCCACGGTTACCGGCATCCGGTGCTGGACGCGGCGGTCACCGACCAGCTCGGCCGGATGAGTCACGTGATGTTCGGTGGGCTCACCCACGAGCCGGCGGTCCGGCTGGCCGAGACGCTCGTCGAGTTGGCCCCGGACGGCCTGGAACACGTCTTCCTGGCCGACTCGGGCTCGGTGTCGGTCGAGGTGGCGATCAAGATGTGCCTGCAGTATCAGCGGGCCACCGGCCGGCCGCAGCGCCGTCGGCTGGCCACCTGGCGGGGCGGTTATCACGGGGACACCTTCCACCCGATGAGTGTGTGCGATCCCGAGGGTGGGATGCACCACCTGTGGGGCGACGTGCTGCCCCGGCAGGTCTTCGCCCCGGTGCCGCCCGGTGGCTTCGCCGACCCGCCCGACCCGGCGTACGTGACGGCGCTGACCGACGCGGTCGCCCGGCACGCCGACGAGTTGGCCGCGGTGATCGTCGAGCCGGTGGTGCAGGGGGCCGGCGGGATGCGCTTCCACCACCCGGGGTACCTGCGGGTGTTGCGCGAGGTGACCCGGGCGCACGGGGTGCTGCTGATCTTCGACGAGATCGCCACCGGGTTCGGCCGGACCGGGCGGATGTTCGCCGCCGGGCACGCCGGGGTGACCCCGGACGTGCTCTGCGTGGGCAAGGCGCTCACCGGGGGCTACCTGACCCTCGCGGCGGCGCTGTGCACGCCGGAGGTGGCCTGGGGGATCTCCGCCGACGGGGTGTTGGCACACGGCCCGACGTTCATGGGCAACCCGTTGGCGTGTGCGGTCGCCAACGCCTCCCTGGGGCTGTTGCGGGCCGGTGACTGGGTCGCCGGGGTGGCCCGGGTGGGTGCGGGGCTGCGGGCCGGCCTGGAGCCGTTGCGCGGGACGCCAGGGGTGGTGGACGTGCGGGTGTTGGGTGCGATCGGCGTGGTGCAGTTGGATCACGAGGTGGACGTGGCGGCGGCGACGGCCGCCGCGGTGGCCCGGGGCGTGTGGCTGCGCCCCTTCCGCGATCTGGTCTACGCCATGCCGCCGTATGTGACCGGGGAGGACGACGTGGCCCGGATCGCGGCCGGGATGACCGCCGCGGTGGCGGCCGGCTGACCGGCCGGCCGGGTCCGACGCCGCGGTGGCGACCGCCGCTCGCGGTGAACGCAGGAGCAGACGAGAGGAGCATCGATGGAGACCTTCGGATTTCGATTGCACCGGGCGGTGGCGGAGCGTGGGCCGCTGTGCGTGGGCATCGACCCGCATCCCGGGCTGCTGGCCCGCTGGGGGCTGCCGGACGACGTTGACGGCTTGGAGCGGTTCGCCCGGACCGTCGCGGAAGCGCTCGGTGACCGGGTTGCGGTGATCAAGCCTCAGTCGGCCTTCTTCGAGCGATTCGGGAGCCGCGGAGTGGCGATTCTTGAGTCAACTATCCGACAGTTGCGCGAAGCTGGCGCGCTCGTTCTCCTCGACGTCAAGCGTGGCGACATCGGTTCGACCGTCGCCGCGTACGCCTCCGCGTACCTTGATCCATCCAGCCCGCTGTATGTCGACGCGGTCACGGCGAGCCCCTACCTGGGAGTAGGTTCGCTGGCCCCGATGTTCGAGTCGGCCGTCGCGCACGGTGGCGGAGTGTTCGTGTTAGCGCTCACCTCCAACCCCGAGGGGGCTCAGGTGCAGCGTGCCGTCACGGCCGGTGGGCGGACGGTCGCGCAGCTTGTTATCGATGAGATTTCGCAGCTCAACAGGGGTGTGGAACCGCTCGGCAGCATCGGGTTGGTGGTCGGCGCGACCATCGGCGACACCGGTCACGACCTGTCCCGGGTCAATGGCCCACTGCTCGCGCCGGGGCTCGGTGCCCAGGGTGCGACGGCCGCAGACCTACCCACCGTGTTCGGTTCGAGCCTGTCCGCAGTGCTGCCGTCGTACTCCCGGGAGGTGCTCAACGCGGGCCCGGACGCCGACGCGTTGCGGGCCGCCGCGGACCGGGCGGTGGCCGACTGCCGGCACATCCTGGCTGCCCGACACTGACTGACGGCTCGGTCACTTTACGTTGATCATCGCGCGTCCACGTTGCCGAAAGCTCCGCCGAACGCTAGTTTTCCCCGCGCTGGGAACCACGGACCCCTTTGGTTTTCAGCGACACCACGTTTCACAGAGCGACGGTGCGTTCCGCCCGTCGCGATAGGGACCTGAGGAGAACTGGTGCCGCTCCCGTCACTGACCCCCGAGCAGCGCGCTGCCGCGCTGGAAAAGGCCGCGGAGATCCGCAAGGCCCGTGCTGAGCTGAAGGAGCAGCTCAAGCAGGGCAAGACCACCCTGGCCGCCGTCCTTGCGCGAGCCGAGTCCGACGACGTCGTCGGCAAGCTCAAGGTGTCGGCCGTGCTGCAGGCGATGCCGGGTATCGGAAAGATCCGGGCCACCCAGATCATGGAGAAGCTCAAGATCGCCGACAGCCGCCGTCTGCGTGGTCTGGGCGAGCAGCAGCGTAAGGCGCTGCTTGGAGAGTTCGCCGCCAACTGATCGCCGCAGCAGGTAGAAACAAGCGGTGAGCACGGTTGACGAGGCGTGCCCGGCGGCGCGGCTCACCGTCCTGACCGGACCTTCGGGTGCCGGTCGGGGCGGTGTGGTCGGAGCGGTCCGGGCACGTTCTCCCGCCGTGTGGGTGCCGGTCCCGGTGACCACCCGGGCACGTCGCCCCGGCGAGTCCGACGGCGTCGACCGGCTCTTCCGGGAGCCGGCCGAGTTCGATCGGATGATCGCCGCGGGCGAATTGCTGGAGTGGTCCCGGGCCGGGCCGTACCGGCGGGGCACCGCGCGTGCCCCGCTGATCGACCGACTGACCCGGGGGTGGCCGGTGCTGCTCCCGTTGGACCCGCCCGGGGCGCTCGTGGTGACCGAGGCCCTGCCATCGGCCCGGCTGGTGCTGCTGCTCCCGCCCGGACACCGCGCGGACCCGGCCCTGGCGGCCCTCGTCGAGCGCACCGTCCACCACGACCACACCGAGCGTGCTGCCGCTGAGCTGGTAAGCTTGCTCGGTTCGTCCTAATCTGGCTCCCGTCCGACCGCAGACCGTGTTCGAGCGACCAGCAGTGTTCGAGCAACCAGCAGTGTTCGAGTGACCAGCCGCGGTCGAGCGACCAGCCGCCTCCGCGCGGCGAGCGACCAGCCGCGTCCGCGCGGACACCTTTCAGACGCAGAGGTATTTCGTGGGATCCATCGCCAACCCCGAGGGCATCACCAACCCGCCGATCGACGAGCTGCTCGAGAAGACCACCTCGAAGTACGCGCTGGTGATCTTCGCTGCCAAGCGTGCGCGTCAGGTCAACGCCTACTACAGCCAGCTCGGTGAGGGCCTGCTCGAGTACGTCGGCCCGCTCGTGGAGACCACCCCGCAGGAGAAGCCGCTCTCCATCGCCATGCGCGAGATCAACGCGGGCCTGCTCACCGCCGAGCCGACCGACCAGCCGTAACCCCCGTACCCCCGATGTCCGCCGAGATCGTGCTCGGAGTCGGCGGTGGCATCGCCGCCTACAAGGCGTGTGAGCTGCTGCGGCTCTTCACGGAGTCGGGTCACCGGGTCCGGGTCGTGCCGACCGCGTCGGCGCTCCGCTTCGTCGGGGCGCCGACCTGGGCGGCGCTGTCCGGCCAGCCGGTCGCCGACGACGTCTGGGCCGAGGTGCACGAGGTCCCGCACGTCCGGCTCGGCCAGCGGGCCGACCTGGTGGTGGTCGCGCCGGCCACGGCGGACCTGCTCGCCCGGGCCGCCCACGGCCTCGCCGACGACCTGCTCACCAACACCCTGCTCACCGCCCGCTGCCCGGTGGTGCTCGCCCCGGCGATGCACACCGAGATGTGGGAACACCCGGCCACCGTCGCCAACGTGGCCACCCTGCGGTCCCGGGGGGTGCGGGTGATCGAGCCCGCCGTGGGCCGGCTCACCGGGGCGGACAGCGGCAAGGGCCGGCTGCCCGACCCGGCCGAGATCTTCGCGGTCGCCCGCCGGGCCCTCGCCCGGGGCGTCGACGCCCCCGCCGACCTGGCCGGTCGACACCTGGTGGTCACCGCCGGCGGCACCCGGGAGCCCCTCGACCCGGTCCGCTTCCTCGGCAACCGTTCCTCCGGCAAGCAGGGGTACGCCTTCGCCCGCGCGGCCGTCGCCCGGGGCGCCCGGGTCACCCTGATCGCCGCCAACGTCGCCCTGCCCGATCCGGCCGGGGTCGACCTGGTCCGGGTGGGCACCACCGAGGAGTTGCGCACGGCGACCCTGGCCGCCGCCGTCGACGCCGATGCGGTGGTGATGGCGGCGGCGCCGGCCGACTTCCGTCCGGCGACGTACGCGCCCGGCAAGATCAAGAAGTCGGACGACGGCAGCACGCCGACCATCGCCCTCGTCACCAACCCGGACATCGCCGCGGAGCTGGGTCGAACTCGTCGTCCGGAGCAGGTGCTGGTGGTGTTCGCCGCCGAGACCGGTGACGCCGAGGCCAACGGCCGGGCCAAACTCGCCCGCAAACGCGCCGACCTCGTCGTCGTCAACGAGGTCGGCGTCGACAAGGTCTTCGGGGCCGAGACCAACGCGGCCACCGTGATCGGCGCCGACGGTGCCGTGCACCGCCTGCCTGAGCAGGCCAAGGAGGATCTGGCCGACCGCGTCTGGGACCTCGTGCTCGCCCGGTGGCCCGCCCGGTCCTGAACGGTGGATGCCGACTCGCCGGGTCGTGAGCGGTACGTGAGGGTGACTAGACTGCTGCGCAACGATTATCTAAAGAGCTTAGGAGTGCCGTGACACGCCGCCTCTTCACGTCCGAATCGGTCACGGAAGGCCACCCGGACAAGATCGCCGACCAGATCAGCGACGGGATCCTCGACGCCCTGCTGACCCAGGACCCGCACAGCCGGGTGGCGGTCGAGACCCTGATCACCACCGGTCAGGTCCACGTCGCCGGTGAGGTGACCACCAAGGCCTACGCCGACATTCCGACCATCGTCCGCGAGACGATCCTCGGTATCGGCTACGACTCGTCGAAGAAGGGCTTCGACGGCGCCTCCTGCGGCGTCAGCGTCTCCATCGGCGCCCAGTCGCCCGACATCGCGCAGGGCGTCGACAACGCCTTCGAGCTGCGCACCGGGGCCTCGGAGAGCGCGCTGGACGCGCAGGGCGCCGGCGACCAGGGCATGATGTTCGGCTTCGCCTGCTCCGAGACGCCGGAGCTGATGCCCCTGCCGATCGCGCTGGCACACCGGCTGGCCCAGCGGCTGTCCGCGGTGCGCAAGGACGGGACCATCCCCTACCTGCGGCCGGACGGCAAGACCCAGGTCACCATCGAGTACGAGGGGCTGCGTCCGGTCCGGCTGAACACCGTCGTGGTGTCCAGCCAGCACGCCGCCGACATCTCGCTGGACTCGCTGCTCACCCCGGACGTGCGCGACCACGTCATCGCCCCGGAGCTGCAGAACCTGGGCCTGGACACCGAGGGCTACCGGCTGCTGGTCAACCCGACCGGCCGGTTCGAGATCGGTGGCCCGATGGGTGACGCCGGCCTGACGGGTCGGAAGATCATCGTCGACACCTACGGCGGGTACGCCCGGCACGGTGGTGGTGCGTTCTCCGGCAAGGACCCGTCCAAGGTGGACCGCTCGGCCGCGTACGCGATGCGTTGGGTGGCCAAGAACGTCGTCGCCGCCGGCCTGGCCGAGCGCTGTGAGGCGCAGGTCGCGTACGCGATCGGCAAGGCCCACCCGGTCAGCCTGTTCATCGAGACCTTCGGCACCGAGACGGTGCCGGTGGCCGCGATCGAGAAGGCGGTCGGTGAGGTCTTCGACCTGCGGCCGGCCGCCATCATCCGGGACCTCAACCTGCTCCGCCCGATCTACCGGCAGACCGCCGCCTACGGCCACTTCGGCCGGGAGCTGCCGGAGCTGAGCTGGGAGAGCACCGACCGGGCCGCCGACCTGAAGTCGGTAGCGGGCGCCTGACCGGCACCACGCCCAGCGACCGGCGACCCGCGGACGGGTCGCCGGTCGCGCGGGTTTGCGTGGACGTCCCGCTGCCGCACCTCGACCGGCCCTTCGACTATCTGGTCCCCGCCGGCCTGGCCGCCGACGCGGTCCCCGGGGTGCGGGTCAAGGTGCGCTTCGCCGGTCAGCTGGTCGACGGGTGGCTGCTGGAGCGGGTCGACGCCTCGGCGCACGGCGGCAGGTTGGCCTACCTGGAGAAGGTGGTCTCCGCGGAGCCGGTGCTGGCCGCCGAGGTGGCCCGGCTGGCCCGGGCGGTCGCCGACCGGTACGCCGGCAACCTCGCCGACGTGCTCCGGCTGGCCGTGCCGCCCCGGCACGCCCGGGTCGAGAAGGAACCCCGCACCGCCCCCGAGCCGCCTGTCGCCGATCCGACAGTTCCCGTTCCTGGCGGCGGCGCGGCGGCGCGGCGGCGGGCGGTACCCGACCCGCGCGGGTGGCGGGACTACCCGGCCGGCCCGGCCTACCTGACGGCGCTCGCCGACGGGCGGGCCCCCCGGGCCGTGTGGTCGGCGCTGGCCGGGGAGGACTGGGCGGCCCGGTACGCCGACGCGGTCGCCGCCACCCTCGCCGGTGGCCGGGGCGCCCTGGTGGTGGTCGCCGACGCCCGGGACCTCGACCGGCTCGACGCGGCGTTGACCGCGCTGCTCGGCCCGGGGCGGCACGTGACCCTCTCCGCCGCGCTCGGCCCGGCCCGCCGCTACCGGGCCTTTCTGGCCGTCCGGCGGGGCGACGTGCCGGTGGTGATCGGCACCCGGGCCGCCATGTTCGCCCCCGTCGACCGGCTGGGTCTGGTGGCGATCTGGGACGACGGTGACGATCTGCACGCCGAGCCGCGCGCCCCCTACCCGCATGCCCGGGAGGTGCTGCTCACCCGGGCCCGGCTCGGCGAGGCCGCCGCGCTGGTCGGTGGCTGGACCCGGACCGCCGAGGGGCAGCTGCTGGTGGAGACCGGGTGGGCCCGTGAGGTGGTGGCGGACCGGGCGACGCTGCGGGCGCGTACCCCGGCGATCGCCCCGACCGGGGACGACCCGCAGCTGGCCCGCGACCCGGGCGCGGCGACGGCCCGGCTGCCCAGCCTGGCCTGGACCACCGCCCGGGACACCCTGCGCGCGGACGCGCCGGTGCTGGTCCAGGTGCCCCGCCGGGGCTACCTGCCGTCGGTCTCCTGCGCCGACTGCCGGACCCCGGCGCGCTGCCCGCACTGCGCCGGCCCGCTGGCGTTGCGCGCCGCCGACGCCCCGCCGGCCTGCCGCTGGTGCGGCCGGGTCGCCGCCGCGTACGCCTGCCCGCAGTGCGGGGGGCGACGGCTGCGGGCGGCGGTCACCGGGGCCCGGCGGACCGCCGAGGAGCTGGGCCGGGCCTTTCCCGGGGTGCCGGTGCGCACCTCGGGCCGCGACGAGGTGCTGACCGACGTCCCGGCCGGCGCGAGCCTGGTCGTCGCCACCCCCGGCGCCGAGCCGGTGGCCGAGGGTGGGTACGGCGCGGTCCTGCTGCTGGACTCCTGGGCCCTGCTCACCCGGGCCGATCTGCGGGCCGGCGAGGAGACGCTGCGCCGGTGGCTGTCCGCCGCCGCCCTGGCCCGGCCCGCCCCGGCCGGTGGCAAGGTGGTGGTGGTCGCCGACGGCGCGCTCGCCCCGGTGCAGGCGTTGCTGCGGTGGGACCCGGGCTGGTTCGCCGCCCGGGAGCTGGCCGAGCGTCGGGAGCTGGGTTTCCCCCCGGCGGTGAAGATGGCCAGCGTCACCGGCGGCGCGGACGCGGTGGCCGACCTGCTGGCGCAGGCCCGGCTGCCCGACGGGGCGGAGGTGCTCGGCCCGGTCCCGGCCGATCAGGACCGGGAGCGGATGCTGGTCCGGGTGCCCCGGTCCCGGGCCGCCGCGCTGGCCGAGGCGCTGCACACCGCCGCCGGGGTACGCAGCGCCCGCCGGGCCGCCGACCCGGTCCGCCTCCAGGTCGACCCGCTCAGCCTTTTCTGAGTCACCAGTCAGCTTTGGAGTGCACCTGGCCAGTTGTCCGTCGCACACCGCGTGCGGCGGGAGGCGACGGGCCGCGTGATAGCATCGCCCGTCATACCCGGGCGCACGATGGCGCGACGAAGGCGCAAACGCGTCGGGCCGACGCCGGATCGATGAAGTCAAGCAGCCGGTGAGCAGGGGTGGGTCAGTCGTGACCGTTCGTCAGTCGATCGTCTTCAACGGTGACCTCGGCAGCGGCAAGAGCACCGTCTCCGTCGAGATCGCCCAGCGGTTGGGCCTGCGCCGGGTCAGCGTCGGTGACCTCTACCGGCAGATGGCGCAGGAGCGGCAGATGACCGCCCTCCAGCTCAACCTGCACGCCGAGCTGGACCAGGCCGTCGACGGCTACGTCGACCAGCTCCAACGCGACATCGCCGCGTCCGGCGAGTCGCTGGTGATGGATTCCCGGCTGGCCTGGCACTTCTTCACCCACGCGCTCAAGGTGCACATGATCACCGAGCCGGCCGAGGCGGCCCGCCGGGTGCTGCTGCGCCCCTCCGGCCCGGCGGAGAGCTACACCTCGCTGGACGAGGCGGAGGCCAAGCTGCGCGAACGCAGCGAGAGCGAGCGTAACCGGTTCATCCTGCGTTACGGCGTCGACAAGGCCCGGCTGCGCAACTACGACCTGGTCTGCGACACGACCCGCGCCTCCGCCGAGGAGGTCATCACCCACATCGTCGACGTGTACGAGGGTCGCCTCGGTGCCGACGTGCTGCGTGACGCCCCGCCGCTGCTGCTGCTGGACCCGGCCCGGGTCTACCCGACCGAGGACGTCGCCACCCTGCGCGGGCTCGACGGGTCCGAGTTCGTCGGCGGGCTCGCGGCGGCCGGCGACGAGGCGCTCGAACCGCTGCGGATCGGCTTCACCGGCGATTACTTCTTCGTCGTCGACGGGCACCGTCGGCTCAGCGCCGCCCTACGCAACGGGTTCTCCCTGGTGCCGGCGCAACTGGTCGCCGAGGTGGACGAGCCGGTCGTCGGGCAGACCAGCGCCGTCGACTACTTCGCCGCCCACGTGCGCCCGAGCCTCGTGCACGACTGGGAGGCCGCCCACGGCACCCGGCTCCCGCTGCCCGCGCACGCCCTGCTCGGCGACCACGCGGTGCTGGCCGGCGAACCGGGCGCCAACGCCTGACGTCGGCGTCAGCGGCACCATCCCGACCCGTCGCGGTACGCCGGCCGACACCACCTCGGCACTCCGTAGACTGGTACGGCACCACGCCGTCCAACGAAGGAGCCACCCCGCGTGACCGTCCAGCCCATCCGTCTGTTCGGGGACCCGGTGCTGCGCACGCCGGCCGATCCGGTCGTCGACTTCGACGTCGAGCTGCGTAGGCTCATCGCCGACCTCACCGACACGATGCGTGACCGTGGCGGCGCCGGGCTGGCCGCCCCCCAGCTCGGGGTGGGCCTGCGGGTCTTCACCTTCGAGGTGGACGACGTGCTCGGCCACCTGGTCAACCCGGTGCTGGAGTTCCCC
Source organism: Micromonospora sp. NPDC049081 (assembly GCF_040648835.1). NCBI lineage: Bacteria > Bacillati > Actinomycetota > Actinomycetes > Micromonosporales > Micromonosporaceae > Micromonospora > Micromonospora sp. NPDC049081. Next base: position 25,045 of record NZ_JBEZEK010000034.1, read on the forward strand.
GACACCGAGGAGCAGGACGGCCCGGAGGGCTGTCTGTCCATCCCCGGGCTCTACTTCGACACCAAGCGCCGGCAGAACGTCGTCGCCAAGGGCTACAACGGCTACGGCGACCCGTTGCAGATCGTCGGCACCGGGCTGATGGCGCGCTGTGTCCAGCACGAGACCGACCACCTCGACGGGGTGCTCTTCCTCGACCGGTTGGACCCTGCCGGGCGCAAGGAGGCGATGAAGGCGATCCGCCAGGCCGACTGGTACGACGACGCCGCCCCACCCACCGTCAAGGTCAGCCCGCACGCCGCCGGTGGCCCCTTCGGTCTGGGCCGGTGACCCGCCGATGCGTCTGATCTTCGCCGGCACCCCGGCGGTCGCCGTCCCCGCCCTGGCCGCCGTGCACGCCTCCGGGCACGACCTGGTGGCCGTGGTGACCCGCCCCGACGCCCCCGCCGGGCGGGGCCGGGGGGTGCTCCGCTCACCCGTCGGCGCCTGGGCCGACGAGCACGGCGTCGAGGTGCTCACCCCCGCCCGGCCCCGGGAGCCCGAGTTCCTCGACCGGCTCGGCGCGCTGGCACCCGACTGCGTGCCGGTCGTCGCGTACGGCGCGCTGGTGCCCCCGGCGGCGCTGGAGATCCCCCGGTCCGGCTGGATCAACCTGCACTTCTCGCTGCTGCCCGCGTGGCGGGGCGCGGCACCCGTGCAGCACGCGGTGCTGCACGGCGACGAGCTGACCGGGGCCAGCGTCTTCCAGCTGGAGCAGGGGCTGGACACCGGCCCGGTCTACGGCACCCTCACCGACGAGATCCGCCCCACCGACACCTCCGGCGACCTGCTGGAGCGGCTCGCCCACTCCGGTGCCGGGCTGCTGGTGGCCGTCCTGGACGCGATCGAGGCGGGCACCGCCCGGGCCGAACCGCAGCCCGCCGACGGGGTGTCGCTGGCCCCGAAACTGACCGTGGACGACGCCCGGGTGCGCTGGACCGACCCCGCCTTCGCGGTGGACCGTCGGATCCGCGCCTGCACCCCGGCCCCCGGCCCGTGGACGACCTTCCGGGGCGAGCGGGTCAAGCTCGGCCCGGTCACCCCGGTCGGCAACGGCCCCGAACTGAAGCCTGGAGAACTGCTGGTGGAGAAGTCCCGCGTGCTGGCCGGCACGGCGACCGTACCCGTTCAACTCGGTGAGGTGCGCGCAGCCGGCAAGCGGGCCATGCCGGCGGCCGACTGGGCGCGCGGCGTGCGGGCCGGTGCCGGGGAGGAACTCGCGTGACCGGGCCGACGCAACGACCCGGGCGCCCTGTCGACGGCGGGCGACGTGAGCAACGCGGCGACGACCGGCGACCTGATCGGCCGGGTGGCGGCTTCCGGGGGGACCGCCCCGCCCGCACCGGCGGCTGGGGTGGCCGCGACGACACGCGGGGCGGGCGGCCGGGCCGACCGGTCCGCCCGGCCGTGGACCTGCCCCGGTACGCGGCGTACCAGGCGGTCGCGGCGGTGCACCGCGACGACGCGTACGCCAACCTGGTGTTGCCGGTGATCCTGCGCGAGCAGGGGCTGACCGGTCGGGACGCCGCCTTCGCCACCGAGCTGACCTACGGCACGCTGCGTCAGCTCGGCACCCTGGACACCATCCTCACCGCCGCGGCCGGCCGGGACGTCGAGCGGATCGACCCGCCGGTGCGTGACGCGCTGCGGCTCGGCGCCTACCAGCTGCTGCACACCCGGGTGCCGGCGCACGCCGCCGTGTCGTCCACGGTCGACCTGGTCCGCACCGTGGGGGAAGGCGCCACCGGGTTCGCCAACGCGGTGCTGCGCGAGGTGGCCGGCCAGGACCTCGACGCCTGGGTGACCAAGCTCGCCCCGTCCCCGACGGCCGACCCGATCGGCCACCTGGCCGTGACCTACAGCCACCCGCAGTGGATCGTGCGGGCCTTCGCCGACGCCCTCGACGGTGACCTGGGTGAGGTCACCCGGCTGCTGATCGAGGACAACGAGCGCCCGCCGGTGCACCTGTGTGCCCGTCCCGGCCGGGCCGACCCGGTCGAGCTGGCCGACGAGGTCGGCGGCGCTCCGGGCGCGTTCTCCCCGTACGCGGTCTACCTGGCCGGTGGGGCCCCCGGTGACCTGCCGGCGCTGGCCGACGGCCGGGCCCACGTGCAGGACGAGGGTTCCCAGTTGGTGGCGAACGCGCTGGCGGCGGGCCCGCTGGACGGCCCCGACGGGCGCTGGCTGGACCTGTGCGCCGGCCCCGGCGGCAAGGCCGGGCTGCTCGGTGCGCTCGCCGCGCAGCGGGGTGCCCGGGTGACCGCGGTCGAGGTGTCCGAGCACCGGGCCCGGCTGGTCGAACAGGCCACCCGGGGGTTGCCGGTGAACGTGCTGCACACCGACGGGCGCACCGTCGGGGCGGACCCGAAACTGCCGGAGGGGCACTTCGACCGGGTGCTGGTCGACGCCCCGTGCACCGGGTTGGGTTCGCTGCGTCGTCGGCCGGAGTCGCGCTGGCGGCGGCAGCCGTCGGACCTGCCTCCGTTGACCCGGTTGCAGCGGGAGCTGCTCGCCGCCGCGCTGCGGGCGACCCGCCCGGGTGGTCTGGTCGCCTACGTGACCTGTTCCCCGCACACCGTGGAGACGCACGTGACGGTCACCGAGGCCGCCCGTCGCGCCGGGGTGCCGGCGGACTTCGTGGACGCCCGTACCCTGCTCCCGTCCGGCATGCCCGGCCTGGGCGACGGCCCCACCGTCCAACTCTGGCCTCACCGCCACGGCACCGACGCCATGTTCCTGGCCGTCCTCCGCCGCAACTAACCCCACCCCGAAACCCCAAACCCCACCCCCGTCCACCCTCACCACCCCCGCCTGACCTCGGTGATCAAGAGGTTTACGTCACCCGCCAGCGCGATCCTGACGTAAACCTCTTGATCAACTCGGGTGGGGGCGGGGAGGGCGGGGTGGGGTTAGGTGATGGGGAGGCCTTTGGGGCCGGCGCCGCGCATCGAGCGGGTCAGTTTGCGGTCGTCGCTCCAGAGGAAGCAGCGGATGCCGCGGTCGCCCTCCTCCCACTCACGCTGCGACGGCGGATAGAAGATCGACCCGGCCCGGTACGGCAACTCGCTGTTGTTGGGGACCTCGGCGAAACCGGCGATCAACGCCATGCACCGCCGGTGCACCCGCTGGTTGGCGCGACTGAAATCGGCCCAGCTCAGGTCGCTGCGTTCCAGGTAGACGCCGACGAACTCGGCGCGGTGCGGCTCGGAGCACAGCACCGGGGCCATGTAGTTGAGGTTGTTGCCGATCAGCTTGGGATCGAAGCAGCGGTGGCTGAGCGGGTTGTCACCGACCATCGCCCCGCGCAGGCTGCCGACCCGGTTGACCGGCCGGGTGTTGTCGATGCTGTCGGTCTCGCTGAGGTCGCACCGGAACCAGCGGGCCCCGCTGTTCCACGCCGAGTTGGACGGCAGCGCGATGTTCATCGTGAGCCGGGCCGAGTGCCAGTCGCCGCCGAGCACGGCCCGGGCCCGCTGGTCGCACTCGGTGCGGGCGGGACGCAGCGCGGCGGAGCCCGGCTCGGGCCGCTCACCCCGGGTCACCGCGCCGGTGAAGGTACCGACGTGGACGGCCTCGGCCAGGTGGCTGCGCGCACAGTCCACCGTCTCGTAGGTGCCGGCCTGCACGACGGGGGTGATCCGGGGCAGGCAGGCGTCGGTGGCGGGCACGAACGACTGGGCCACCGGGAGCACCGGCCAGTCGTCGAGCAGGTCGCCGTCGGCGCTGTGCTGCGACACGCAGCCGCTGAGCGCCACCGTCACCGCGCCGGCCAGCGCCACCGCCACGATCCACCGTCGCATCCTTCGCCCTTCCCGCGCCATGACGGTCCGTCGCCGTGCCCCATGTGGCGTCACCCGTCGACGGGCGAGCAGCATACGTGACCATCCCTGATGGAGTGTCGTCATTTCGGTGCCGTTCGGCCAGTCGCCACCGGCCATTCGTCCCGTACTCCCGCCGACGGGAGCCGATGCTGCACCATGGGTCACGCCTGGATCACAGGGCGTCGCTCATGGTGCCGTGCTGTCCGCGGCGGATGGCCGCGTTCGTACACTTGCCCTGTGACCGTACCGCCGTCGATCATCGCGCCCAGCATCCTCGCCGCCGATTTCGCCCGCCTCGCCGATGAAGTCCGCGCCGTCGAGGACGCCGCGGACTGGCTGCACGTCGACGTGATGGACAACCACTTCGTGCCCAACCTGACCATCGGCCTGCCCGTGGTGCAGAGCCTGCGGGCGGTGACCCGGCTCCCCTTCGACGTGCACCTCATGATCACCGACCCGCGGCGGTGGGCCCCCGGGTACGCCGACGCCGGGGCGTACAACGTCACCTTCCACGCCGAGGCGTGCGACGACCCGGTGGCCCTGGCCAAGGACCTGCGCTCGGCCGGGGCCAAGGCCGGGTTGGCCATCGACCGGGACACCCCGATCGAGCCGTACCTCGACCTGCTGCCCAGCTTCGACACCCTGCTGATCATGACGATCAAGGCCGGTTTCGGCGGGCAACGGTTCATCCCGCAGCTGCTCGACAAGGTGCGGGTGGCCCGGCGGCACGTCGACAGTGGCCACCTGGAGCTGCGCATCGAGGTCGACGGCGGGATCGCCGCCGACACCATCGAGCAGGCCGCGGCGGCCGGCGCGGACGCCTTCGTGGCCGGCACCGCCGTGTACGGGGCGGCCGACCCGGCCGAGGCGGTCCGCCGCCTGCGCGGGCTCGCGGAGCGCGCTGCCCCCGGGGCCTGAGGTGGAACCCGCAGGCGACCGTCCCGACGTGATCCTGGTCGTCGACGACGACGAGGACATCGCCCGCTTCGTCGAGTTCAACCTGCGGCTGCACGGCTTCGAGGTGCTGCATGCCGGGGACGGCCAGGAGGCGCTCGACATGATCGAGCAGCACAAGCCGGACCTGGCCGTGGTGGACCTGATGATGCCGCGCATCGACGGCCTGGAACTGACCCGCCGGCTGCGCGCCAACCCGATCACCTCGGCGCTGCCGGTGATCATGCTGACCGCCAAGGGCATGACCGTGGACAAGGTGCACGGGCTCAGCGCCGGCGCCGACGACTACCTGGTCAAGCCGTTCGACACCGCCGAGCTGGTGGCCCGGGTCAGTTCCACGCTGCGCCGCAACAAGGAGTTCCGCGAGGTCTCCCCGCTGACCGGCCTGCCCGGCAACAGCCGCATCCGCCGGGAGATCAGCGACCGGGTCCGCAGCGGCGTCGACTACGCCGTCGGCTACATCGACATCGACCGGTTCAAGAGCGTCAACGACCGGTACGGCTTCGTCCGGGGCGACGAGTTCATCTCCGCGCTGGCCCGCAGCCTGCACCGGGCGGTGGTGGCGATCGGGCTGCCGCCGGCCTTCCTCGGTCACGTCGGCGGCGACGACTTCGTGATCGTCTGCGCCCCCGAGCAGATCCGCCCGCTGACCTCCCGGGCCGTGGTCGACTTCGAGAAGTCCGCCGACACCCTCTACGACCCGACGGACCGGGAGCGCGGCTTCGTCGAGCTGAAGGACCGTCGGGGCAACATCCGGCGGGCCGCCCTGGTCACGCTGTCGATCGGCGTTTCGCTCTCGGACGCCCGCAAACGCTTCACCGACCCCCTGGACGCGATCGCCGTGGCCAGTGAGATGAAAACGGTCGCCAAGAGCCAACCGGGGTCATACGTCGCGGTGGACCGCCGCCGCGCCGACGGGGTGTGAAGTAGCACGCTGGAGGTGGCGGACCTCCCGGGGTGACGTGTAAGACTTCGCATGTACCCACCACGCGCTGGCGGGGCTCGGTGAAATTCCGAACCGGCGGTGATCCACGTAACAGTGGTAAGCCCGCGACCCGGACGGCTGTGCCGCCCGGTGGACCTGGTGAGAATCCGGGGCCGACGGTGGGGGAGCGGTCCGTCCGCACCCCCGACAGTCCGGATGGGAGACAGCGCGCGGGCGGGGCGGGCCTGCGCGGGCGTCATCCGGCCGCGCGTGGGCTCCCCCGGGGGCGGCCCTGCCGTTCCCGGTTCCGCCGCCGCCTGCCCGTTCCTCCCGTACCGCCCGCGCGCGGACCGGCGAGGGAGAGGGCAGGGCATGGGCGGCGTCTCCGTGGACGAGGCGATGCGTCGTGCCATCGAGCTGGGTGCCCGGGGCCTCGGCACCACCAGCCCCAACCCGGTCGTCGGCTGTGTGCTGCTCGACGCGGACGGCACGGTCGTCGGGGAGGGCTTCCACGCCTACACCGGCGGGCCGCACGCCGAGATCGTCGCGCTCGCCCAGGCCGGTGAGCGGGCCCGGGGCGGCACCGCGGTGGTCACCCTGGAACCCTGCGACCACACCGGTCGCACCGGCCCGTGCAGTCACGCGCTGATCCGCGCCGGCATCGCCCGGGTCGTCGTCGCCGTGCCCGACCCCAACCCGGTCGCCTCGGGTGGCGCCGCCACCCTGCGCGCCGCCGGGGTGCGGGTCGAGTTCGGGGTACGCGCCGACGAGGCCGAGGCCGGCAACGTCGCCTGGCTGACCTCGATGCGGCGCGGCTGGCCGTACCTCATCTGGAAGTACGCCGCCACCCTCGACGGCCGGTCGGCGGCGGTCGACGGCAGCAGCATGTGGATCACCTCCGAGGCCGCCCGGATGGACGTGCACGCGCTGCGCGGCACCGTGGACGCGGTGATCGCCGGGGTCGGCACCGTGCTCACCGACGATCCCCGGCTGACCGCCCGTAACCTGCGCGACGGCACCCTGGCCATCCGGCAGCCGCTGCGGGTGGTGGTGGACAGCGCGGGGCGTACCCCGGCCGACGCCCGGGTCCGCGACGGTGCCGCCCGCACCTGGATCGCCACCGTCGCTGAGGTCGGGGCCGGCCCGGACGGCCGGGTCGACCTGCCGGCCCTGCTGGCCGAACTGCACCACCGGGGGGTACGCGCCGCGCTGCTGGAGGGCGGCCCCCGGCTGGCCGGGGCGTTCCTCGCCGCCGGCCTGGTCGACCGGGTCGTCGGTTACGTCGCGCCGAAGCTGCTCGGGGGTGGCCCCACCGCATTGATCGACGCCGGTGTGACGACCATCGCCGACGCCATCGATCTGGAACTCACCGACGTTACCCGGGTCGGATCCGACCTGCGGATCACCGCGCTGCCCCGGAAGAGGGAGGCCTGACATGTTCACCGGCATCGTCGAGGAGTTGGGCGAGGTCGTCCGGATCGCCGACACGGGGGGTGACTCGGCGCTGGTCGCGATCCGCGGCCCGCTGGTCACCTCCGACGCCCGGCACGGCGACTCCATCGCGGTCAACGGGGTCTGCCTGACCGTGGTCGACGTCGACGGCGGGGTGTTCACCGCCGACGTGATGGGCGAGACACTGCGCCGCTCGGCGCTCGGCGGGCTGCACCCCGGTGACCCCGTCAACCTGGAGCGGGCCGCCGCGCTGAACAGTCGGCTCGGCGGGCACCTGGTGCAGGGCCACGTCGACGGGGTCGGCGAGGTGCTCTCCCGGGAGCCGGCCGCGCAGTGGGAGACCCTGCGGTTCCGGCTCCCCGCCGCCCTGGCCCGGTACGTGGTGGAGAAGGGCTCGATCACCGTCGACGGGGTGTCGCTGACCGTGGCGGCGGTGGGCGACGACTGGTTCACCGTCGGGCTGATCCCCACCACCCTCAAGCTCACCACGCTCGGCGGTCGGGGCGTCGGTGCCCCGGTCAACCTGGAGGTGGACGTGTTGGCCAAGTACGTCGAACGTCTCCTCGGCACCCGCCTGCCCGGCGACGGCGCACCGCCGTCCGCAGGTCCCCACGGGCCGGTGGCCGGCAACGCCGGTGGCCCGGTGCTCCCGCCGGTCGGCGGGGGTGCGCGGTGACCGGGCCGATAGGTTGGCTGCTCGACGCCCAGGTGCAGGTCGTCGGTTCCCCGGTGCTCGTCCGGGAGATCGTCGGCAACGCCTTCGGGCTGGTCTCGGCGCTGCTCGGGTTGCGCCGGCTGGTCTGGGCCTGGCCGGTCGGCATGATCGGCAACGGGTTGCTGTTTACGGTCTTCCTCGGCGGCGTGTTCGCCACCCCGCAAGCGCACGACCTCTACGGCCAGGCAGGCCGGCAGGTCTTCTTCTTCGCGGTCAGCGTCTACGGCTGGTGGCGCTGGTCGAGCAACCGCCGCCAGGGTGGGGACGCCCCGGCGGTCACCCCCCGCTGGGCCACCGGCCGGGAACGGCTGGGCCTGCTGCTCGCCGCCGTCGTCGGCACCGCGCTGGGCTATCCGCTGCTGGCCGCGCTCGGCTCCTGGGGGCCGCTGCCGGACGCCTGGATCCTCACCGGCAGCCTGCTGGCCACCTACGGGATGGCCCGGGGCTGGGTGGAGTTCTGGCTGGTCTGGATCGCCGTGGACGCGGTCGGCGTACCACTGCTGCTGCGCGGCGGTTTCTATCCCTCGGCGGCGATGTACCTGGTCTACGGCGCACTCTGCGGCTGGGGCTTCGCCGCCTGGTGGCGCACCTCGCGGGCCGCCCGTACGGCGTCCGCGCCGATCCCGCCCACCTACTCGGAGGTCGTGGCATGAGCACGCACGGTGTCACCTTTGCCCGCATCGAGGAGGCGGTGGCCGACATCGCCGCCGGCCGGCCCGTCGTGGTGGTCGACGACGAGGACCGGGAGAACGAGGGCGACCTGATCTTCGCCGCCGAGCTGGCCACCCCGGAGCTGCTCGCCTTCATGGTCCGCTGGACCTCCGGTTACGTCTGCGTACCGCTGACCGAGGCGGAGTGCGACCGGTTGGACCTGCCGCCGATGCACCACACCAACCAGGACCGGCGCGGCACCGCGTACACGGTGACCGTGGACGCCCGGGAGGGGGTCAGCACCGGCATCTCCGCAGCCGACCGGGCGCACACCATCCGGCTGCTCGCCGACCCCGGCACCGACCCGACGGATCTGGCCCGCCCCGGCCACGTGGTGCCGCTGCGGGCCCGCGCGGGCGGGGTGCTGCGCCGACCCGGGCACACCGAGGCGGCGGTCGACCTGACCCGGCTGGCCGGGTTGCGGCCGGCCGGGGTGCTCTGCGAGCTGGTCAACGACGACGGCACCATGATGCGGCTGCCGGATCTGGAGAAGTTCTGCGTCGAGCACTCGCTCACCCTGGTCACCATCGCCGACCTGGTCGCCTACCGGCGGCGGCACGAGAAGCAGGTCGAGCAGGTCGCCGAGGCCCGGATGCCCACCCCGTACGGGGTGTTCCGGGCGCTGGGCTACCGGGCCGAACACGACCCGGCCGAACACGTCGCGCTGGTCTTCGGCGAGTTGGGCGAGGGCGACGACGTGCTGGTCCGGGTGCACTCCGAGTGTCTCACCGGGGACGTCTTCGGGTCGCTGCGCTGCGACTGCGGGCCGCAGTTGCAGGCGTCGCTGGCCCGGGTCGCCGGGGAGGGGCGGGGCGTGGTGCTCTACGTGCGCGGCCACGAGGGGCGGGGCATCGGCCTGCTGCACAAACTCCAGGCGTACCAGCTCCAGGACCAGGGCCGCGACACCGTGGACGCGAACCTCGACCTGGGGTTGCCCGCCGACGCCCGGGACTACGGCACCGGCGCGCAGATCCTCTACGACCTGGGGGTGCGGTCGATGCGGCTGCTCACCAACAACCCGGCCAAGCGGGCCGGGCTGGAGGGGTACGGGCTGACCGTCACCGGTCGGGAGGGGCTGCCGGTCCGACCGCACCCGGAGAACGTCCGCTACCTGCGGACCAAGCGGGACCGGATGGGCCACCTGTTGGACGAGCTGGACGAGGTGACCGAGGCCCCGATGGGCCGGCCGGTCCCCGGCGACGAGATCGGAGCATGACCATGGCGGGTTTCGGTGAACCGGGAGTGACCCCGGTGGACGCCACCGGGTTGACGGTCGGGGTGGTGGCCGCGCGTTGGCACGGCGAGCTGACCGACCACATGCTCGACCGGGCGGTGGCCGCCGCGCAGGCGTGCGGTGCGCGGGCCGTGACGGCCCGGGTGGCCGGCTCGGTGGAGCTGCCGGTGGTGGCCCAGGCCCTGGCCCGGCGTTGCGACGTGGTGGTGGCCCTGGGCGTGGTGGTGCGCGGTGCGACCGCCCACTTCGACTACGTCTGCCGGTCGGTGACCGACGGGCTGACCCGGGTCGCCCTGGACGAGGGCAAGCCGGTGGCGCACGGGGTGCTGACCGTGGAGACCCTCGACCAGGCCCGGGACCGGGCCGGGCTGCCCGGTTCCGCCGAGGACAAGGGCTGGTCGGCCACCGTCGCCGCCCTCGACGCCGCCCTGGCGATCCGCGACGTCACCACCGCCAACGGCCACCGCGTCGGCTTCGCCCACTGACCACCCGCCCCGCCAGGTGTAGGGAAGGGTCCCTTCCTCACCTGCGGTGCGTCAGCTCTGGCACCCGGGGCAGCACCCTGGCCGGCCGACGAGGAATCTATCGCCATGATTGACTGAGGCATGGGGAAGATCGAGTTCGCGAAGTTGCCGGGCCTACGGATGGCGTACCGCAGCTGGGGCCCGCCGGCCGGACGACCGTTGGTCGCACTGCATGGCGGCTCCACGGACGGTCTCATCTGGGCGGGTCTGGCCGCCGCGCTGGGCGACACGGCTCGGCTGTACGCCCCGGACCTGCCCGGCTACGGCAGCACCGATCACACCGGCCGATACGCCCTGACTGACCTGCGCGATGACGTCCGTGCGCTGCTGGATGCGCTGGCGCTGACCCGGGTGACCCTGGTCGGCCACTCGCTCGGCGCGGTGCTGGCCTACCAGTTCGCTCATGCGTACCCAGACCGGGTGGCCGCCCTGGTCCTGACCGAGCCGCCACCGCCCGTCCCGCTCGGCTTCCGTCTCCCGCCCCGACCCGCCGAGCCGCAGCCCTTCGACTGGGCGGTGCGGGAGACGGTGGTCGCAGAGCTGAACGATCCCGACCCGGCGTGGTGGGACCGGCTGGCGCAGCTCACTGCGGCGACGCTGGTCGTTGCGGGTGGGCCGACCAGCCATCTGCCGCAGGACCAACTCGCCAGGATGGCCGCCCGGCTGCCCGCCGGTGAGTTGCTCACCATTGACGCGGGACACGCCCCGCACATCCATCGACCGGCCGAGTTCCACGCCGCAGTACGGGCGTTCCTGGACCGCACCCTCGGCTGATCCCGGGTCCCGCTGTCGCGCTGGTCGGGAAGAGCCCCTTCCTGTACGGGAGGCGCTGGTAAGGGGGCCCTTCCTTACAGGCGGCCGGCGTCGATGATCCGCTTGAGGAACTGGCGGGTCCTTGGGTGGGTCGGCTCGCCGAGCACCTGGGCGGGTGGCCCGGCCTCGACCACCCGGCCGGCGTCGAGGAAACAGACCTGGTCGGCGACCTCCCGGGCGAAGCCCATCTCGTGGGTGGCCAGCACCATGGTCATCCCGGCGGACTTCAGGTCCCGGATCATCGCCAGCACCTCCCCGACCAGCTCCGGGTCGAGCGCCGAGGTGACCTCGTCGAGCAGCATCAGCCGGGGCGAGTTGGCCAGCGCCCGGACGATCGCCACCCGCTGCTGCTGGCCGCCGGAGAGCCGGTCCGGGTAGGCGTCGGCCTTCCCACCCAGGCCCACCCGGTCGAGCAGTTCCCGGGCCTGCGCCTCGGCCTCGGCCCGCTCCCGCCGGTGCACCCGGCGCGGCGCGAGGGTGACGTTGTCCAGCACGCTCAGGTGCGGAAACAGGTTGTACGACTGGAAGACCATGCCGATGCGCTGGCGGACCCGGTCGGGGTCGACCCGGGGGTCGGAGATCTCCACGCCGTCCAGCTCGATGGTCCCGTCGTCCAGCTCCTCCAGCAGGTTGACGCAGCGCAGCAGGGTCGACTTGCCCGACCCGGACGCGCCGATCAGGGCGACCACCTGGTGGTCCTCGACGGTCAGGTCGAGCCCGTCGAGGACCACCTGACCGCCGAACTCCTTGCGCAGCCCCCGGCAGGTCAGCACGGGCATCTCAGCCTCCGGACTGGCGTCGGGCCGAGCGCAGCGTCACCCAGTCGGTGACCGCGATCAGCGGGATGGCGAGCAGCACGAACAGCACCCCGGCCAGGATGTAGGGGGTGTAGTTGAAGGTCTGCGCGGTGGCGATCTGCGCCGCCCGGACGGCGTCGATCGGGCCGGCCAGGGAGACCAGGCCGACGTCCTTCTGCAACGCCACCACGTCGTTGAGCAGCGGCGGCGCGACCCGTCGGACGGCCTGCGGCAGCACCACGTGCCGCATGGTCTGCCGGTAGGTCAGGCCCAGCGAGCGGGCCGCCGCGAGCTGGCTCGGGTGGATCGACTCGATGCCGGCCCGGAACACCTCCGCCAGGTAGCCGCCGTAGGTGAGCACCAGCGCCAGCCCGCCGAGCACCAGCACCGGGGGCATCCCCTGCAACCGCAGGCCGGGCACGCCGAGGGTGAGCACGTACAGCACGATGATCAGCGGCAGACCCCGGAAGGTGTACGTGTAGCCCGCGGCGAGCGCACGGACCGGGAAGAAGACCGGTCCGCGCAGGGTCCGCAGCAGCGCGATCAGCAGGCCGAGCAGCAGCGCCCCGACGGCGCAGCAGGCCAGCAGCCGGACGTTGAGCCACAGCCCGGCGAGCACGTCCGGCAGGGCGTCCAGGGCGATCTGCGGGTCCAGGAACGACCGGCGGACCCGGTCCCAGCCGGGCGCGCCGGTGACCGCGACGACCAGCAGCGTGCCGAGCACCGCCGTGGAGGCGGCGGCGACCAGCACGCTGCGGGTCGTCTGCCGACGCCGGTACGCGGCCCGCTGCCGCTGCGCGGTCGACGCGACGTGTCGCCGGGGCGCGGCCGGGCTGTCGTGGTGTGGTGACACCCGGCTCACTGGAGTTCGGTCGCCCCCGCCACCTGGGCGAGCCACTTCTGCTCCAGTTGCTTGAGCGTGCCGTCCCCGGAGAGCTCACCGACGGTCTTGCTGACGCACAGGGTGATCGGGGAGTCCTTGTCCAGCAGCAGCCCGAACGCCTCCGGCGCACCCACCTGCGGCAGCTGGCCGACGATGGTGGCTTCGGGCAGCTCCGACCCGGTGATATAGAACGCGGTCGGCAGGTCGACCACCAGACCGTCGAGCTGACCGTTCTGCAGGGCCTTCTTGGCGTCGTCGTTGCTGTTGTAGACCTGCGGCTTCACCGTCGGCTTGATCAGCGCGGTGATCGCCTGGTAGCTGGTGGTGCCCACCTGGGCGCCGAGCTTGGCGTTCTTGAGGTCCGCCACCGACTTCTTCCCGGCGATCTTCGAGGACTTGAGCGCGATGACCGTCTGCCGCACCAGGTAGTACGGGGCGGAGAAGTCGACCGCCTGCTTGCGCTCCTCGGTGATGGAGAACTGGTTGATGTCGAAGTCGAAGGTCTTCGGGCCGGGGGCGATGGCGGTGTCGAACTTGACCCGGGTCCAGGTGACGTCCCCCCGGGCGTAGCCGAGCTTCTCTGCCACCGCGTACGCGACGGCGGCCTCGAAGCCCTCGCCGGTGTCCGGTTTGTTGCCCTTGAACCATGGTTCGTACGCGGGTTCGTCGGTGGCGACGGTGAGCTTGCCCGGCGTCCGGGTCTTCAGGCTGTCCTTGGCGCAGGTGGCCGCCGTGGGGACGGCGTCGGGGGTGGGGGTCACTTCCTGGGGTGCGCATCCGGCCACCGCGACGAGGAGAACGGCGGCGGTGGCGGCGGCGCGGGCACGTGAGCTACTGCTGACCATGGCCGCCAGGATAGAGAAGAGCGCCGATCCCTCGAAGGGTGTCCCATCAGGTAGATGAGAGATCGATGTCCAAACGTGTCCGGTCCGTTGCCGGGGTGCCGTCCGGTCGTCCCGGCTGGGCCGGCACGCCACCGGGCCGGCGGGCGCGTCCCAGCCTGCGGGAACCCGGCGTGGCCGGACGACTCGGCCGGACCCCGGAGCGCACGGCGTCGGGGGGCGGCTGGAAGAATCCGGTCCCGTGAAGACGTTCGAGGAGTTGTTCGCCGAGCTCCAGGCCAAGGCCGCCGCCGGCACGCCGGGCTCGGGCACGGTCGCCGCCCTGTCCAAGGGGGTGCACTTCGTCGGCAAGAAGGTCGTCGAGGAGGCGGCCGAGTCGTGGATGGCCGCCGAGCACGAGGGGCCGGAACGCACCGCCGAGGAGATCTCGCAACTGCTCTACCAGGTGCAGGTGCTGATGCTGGCCAGCGGTCTGGAGCTGAAGGACGTCTACCGACATCTGTGAGTGCGCCCGCGTCGTTGATCTGATCCGATCGAAGGAGCACTCCGTCATGCTGCGTGTCGCCGTACCCAACAAGGGCGCCCTGGCCGAGAAGGCCGCCCAGATGCTGCGCGAGGCGGGCTACCGCCAGCGCACCGACCCCAAGGACCTGGTCTGCCCGGACGAGGCCAACGACATCGAGTTCTTCTACCTGCGCCCGAAGGACATCGCCACCTACGTCGGCTCGGGTGACCTCGACGTCGGGATCACGGGCCGGGACCTGCTGATCGACTCCGGCGCCCCCGCCGAGGAGGTGGTCGACCTGGCCTTCGGCCGGGCCACCTTCCGCTTCGCCGCCCGCCCCCAGGACGTCGGTGACGTGCAGGAGTTGGGCGGGCACCGGATCGCCACCGCGTACCCGGGGCTGGTCGAGCGCTACCTGGCCGACCTGGGCGTCAAGGCCGACGTGATCCGGCTCGATGGCGCGGTGGAGAACGCCATCCGGCTCGGGGTCGCCGACGTCGTCGCCGACGTGGTGGAGACCGGCGCGACGCTGCGCCAGGCCGGGCTGGTGGTCTTCGGGGACCCGCTGCTGCGCTCCTCGGCGGTGCTGGTCCGCCGGGCCGGTGCGCCGGCCCACCCGCAGGCGGAGCAGTTGCTGCGTCGCCTGCACGGGGTGCTGGTGGCCCGCCGGTACGTGATGCTCGCCTACGATGTGCCGGCCGGTCTGCTCGACCGGGCCAGCGCCCTCACCCCGGGCATCGAGTCGCCGACGGTCTCCCCGCTGCACCGGGAGGGCTGGGTCGCCGTGCAGGCGATGGTGCTCCGCGACGACGTGCACCGGATCATGGACGAGCTGTACGAGTTGGGCGCCCGCGCCATCCTGGTCACCAACATCCACGCCTGCCGCCTCTGATCCCGCCACCGGGTGGCGGCGCGGGGGTGGGCTGCGGCGGGTGGCAGACTGGAGCGGTGAGCGACACCGAGTTGATCCGCCTGAAGCCGCGCCGTATCCGGGTCGTCTGTTGGGCCTCGGCGATCGCCCTGCTGGTGGTCTTCAGCCTGGTGGCCACCTCGTTGACCGGGGCGACCGGCGAGGGCTACGGCACCTTTCAGCGCGGTGACCAGTTCGCCATGATCGGCCTCGGGGTGTTCGGCGCGCTGGGCATCCTGCTGTTCACCCGGCCCCGGGTCGAGGCGGACGCCCGGGGGGTGCGGGTGCGCAACATCCTCGGCTCGTACGAGTTGCCCTGGGAGGTGGTGCGGGGGGTGCGCTTCGACCGGGGTGCGCCGTGGGCCAGCCTGGAGCTGCACGACGACGACCTGCTGCCGATGGTGGCGCTCCAGGCCGCCGACAAGGAGATCGCGGTCGACGGGGTGCGCGCGTTGCGCCGGTTGCACCAGGCCCACCTGGCCCGCCTGGGCGGCGCCCCGACCCGGGGCTGAGGATTTTCCACCCCCACTGACCTGCGGGCCCGGTTTGGGGATGGCTGGGGCGGGGGTGTAGTGTTTCGGAGTCGACCAGACTGCCTCCGCCTCCGGCGGTCAGGCGGTCCCGAAGCGGAGCGCCTGCTCCCACCCGAGTCGCCCCAGTCGGTGGCCGGGTCCGGTCACCGGTTCCGGGCATGTCCCGGTGCCGGATGCGCGATCATGTGATCGTGCCGACCGGTCGAGCGGGCCCTGGCATGTGCCGGGGCCTTCTGCTTTCCGAGTCGTCCCCACCCGGGGGCCGCGCGGAGTCGGCCACACAGCAGACTCGACTCGAGGAGGCCCCATCAGCGTCGAACCACGCGTGAACGAGCAGATCCGGGCACGTGAGGTCCGACTGGTCGGCCCTGAGGGTGAGCAGGTGGGCATCGTCCCGCTGGAGCGCGCCCTGCAGCTGGCCGCGGACGTCGACCTGGACCTGGTCGAGGTTGCGCCGATGGCGCGCCCGCCGGTGTGCAAGCTCATGGACTTCGGCAAGTTCAAGTACGAGAGCGCACTCAAGGCGCGCGAAGCGCGGCGTAACCAGCAGCAGACCGTCATCAAGGAGATGAAGCTCCGGCCGAAGATCGACCCGCACGACTACGAGACCAAGAAGGGTCACGTGGTGCGGTTCCTCAAGGCGGGCGACAAGGTCAAGGTGACGATCATGTTCCGTGGTCGGGAGCAGAGCCGCCCGGAGCTGGGTTACCGGCTCCTGCGCCGGCTCGAGTCCGAGATCACGGACCTGGGATACGTCGAGGCCGCTCCGAAGCAGGACGGTCGGAACATGATCATGGTCCTCGCGCCGCACCGGGCCGTGAAGGCCTCCGCGGTCGCCGCCACGGCGTCCCGCACCGGCCCCCGGGACCGGACCGCGGACGAGTCCGCGTCGCCGGCAGACGGCGAGGCCCCGGTGGCCGGCGAGACCGCAGCAGCCGGCGAGACCGGCCCGACCGCTGACACCAGCGGCCAGTAACAGGGAGAAGACGTTCCACATGCCGAAGATGAAGAGCCACACGGGTATGGGCAAGCGGGTCAAGGTGACCGGCAAGGGCAAGATCGTCGCCCAGCAGGCCGGCCTTCGCCACAACCTGGAGAAGAAGCCGTCCACCCAGACCCGGCGGCTGACCGGCACGGTCGAGCTGGCCAAGTCCGACGTCAAGCGCATCAAGAAGCTGCTCGGCCGCTGACGCGCGCCACCTTTACCTAACAAGGAGTTGAGATGGCACGCGTCAAGCGGGCTGTGAACGCCCAGAAGAAGCGTCGTACCCTGCTGGAGACCGCGAGTGGTTACCGCGGTCAGCGCTCCCGGCTGTACCGCAAGGCCAAGGAGCAGGTGCTGCACTCGATGCAGTACGCCTACCGGGACCGTCGTGACCGCAAGGGCGACTTCCGGCAGCTCTGGATCCAGCGCATCAACGCTGGCGCCCGGGCCAACGGCATGACCTACAACCGGCTCATCCAGGGCCTGCGCCTGGCCGGCATCGAGGTCGACCGCAAGATCCTGGCCGACCTGGCCGTCCACGACGCCGCGGCGTTCGCCGCGATCGTCGAGCTGGCCCGGGCCGCCGTGACGGCCGAGGGCACCGGTGGCGCCGCGGCCCAGGCCGCCTGACCCACCCCGGCAGCAGATCGAGGCGTCTCCCATGCAGTCACCAGCGCGCGGGAGGCGCCTCGACGCCGTCGCCGGCCCGTTCACCCCGCGTACCCCCAGGGTGGTCGCCGCCCGGCGGCTGCACCGGCGGCGGGACCGCGACGCGGCGGGCCGCTTCCTCGCCGAGGGGCCGCAGGCGGTCCGCGAGGCGCTCGACCGCACCGGCACGGTCGTGGAACTCTTCGGCACGCCGACCGCCCTGGACCGGCACGCCGACCTGGCGTGCCGGGCCGCCCACGCCGACCTGCCGGTCTCCGAGGTCACCGACGAGGCCCTGGCGGCGCTGACCGAGACCGTCGCCCCGCAGGGGCTGGTCGCCGTCTGCCGGCACCTCGACGTGCCGCTCGCGACCGCCCTGGCGCGCGGACCCCGCCTGGTCGCGGTGCTCGCCGGCATCCGTGACCCGGGCAACGCCGGGACCGTGCTGCGCACCGCCGACGCGGCCGGCGCGGGCGCGGTGGTCTTCGCCGGTGACACCGTCGACCCCTACAACGGCAAGTGCGTGCGGGCCTCCGCCGGCAGCCTCTTCCACGTCGACGTGGTCCGCGCCGCCGACCCCGGGGCCGTGGTCGACGCGCTGCGGGCCGCCGGGCTGGCGGTCCTCGCCACCACCGGGTACGGCGACGACGACCTCGACGACCTCGTCGACCACGGCCGGCTCGCCGCCCCCACCGCCTGGCTGTTCGGGGCCGAGGCGCACGGTCTGCCTGAGGAGTTGACCGCCGTCGCCGACGCCCGGGTCCGGGTGCCGCTGCACGGGCGGGCGGAGAGCCTGAACCTGGCTGCGGCTGCCGCCGTCTGCCTGTACGCTTCAGCCCGAGCACTGCGCTGACCCCGGTCGGCGCACACCCAGCAGGGGAGTCGGTCACGTGCGGAACGCGCCACGGCGTTCGTTTACCCAGCCCGCCGGTGTCGGCGGGCGGCGGGCCTGACCCTTCCCCGCGCGCAACTCCCACCGGCGGGCTGCGGCGAAGCCGCGCGTCCGTAGACTCGCCTAGCCGCCCGGGAGGGTCGGCGCCGCCGTGAGGGAGTGCCCGTACGCCATGAGCTACCGCAACGATCCGTACGACCCGAAGCAGGTCGCCCTGCTCGACCCGGCCGCCCTGGCCGAGGCGGTGGCCACCGCCGAGCAGGCGTTCACCGCCGCCACCGACCCCGACGCGTTGACCGCGCTGCGCCCCGCGCACCTCGGTGACCGGTCCCCGGTGTCGCTGGCCCGCCGGGAGATCGGCGCGCTGCCGCCGGCCGCGAAGTCCGACGCCGGCAAGCGGGTCAACGAGGCCCGCCGGGCGATCGAGTCCGCGTACGCGGCCCGCGCCGAGGTGCTCGACCGGGAGCAGGCCGCCCGGGTGCTGGTCGAGGAGCGGGTCGACGTGACCCTGCCGTACGACCGGCGGCCCCGGGGTGCACGCCACCCGCTGTCGACCCTGATGGAGCAGATCAGCGACCTGTTCGTCGGGATGGGCTACGAGGTGGCCGAGGGTCCCGAGGTCGAGTTGGAGTGGACCAACTTCGACGCGTTGAACATCCCCGCCGACCATCCGGCGCGTGGGTTGATGGACACCTTCCACATCGCACCGCCGGCCGGCGCGGACACCTCCGGCCTGGTGCTGCGCACCCACACCTCGCCGGTGCAGGCGCGCACCATGCTCACCCGCAAGCCCCCCATCTACGTGGTGGTGCCCGGCCGGGTCTACCGCACCGACGAGTTGGACGCCACCCACGCTCCCGTCTTCCACCAGGTCGAGGGCCTGGTGGTGGACCGGGGCATCACGATGGCGCACCTGCGCGGCACCCTCGACCACTTCGCCCGGGCCATGTTCGGCGCGGGGGCGAAGACCCGGTGGCGGCCGCACTACTTCCCGTTCACCGAGCCGTCGGGGGAGTTCGACGTGTGGTTCCCCGAGCACCGCGACGGCCCGCGCTGGGTCGAGTGGGGCGGCTGCGGCATGGTCAACCCGAGGGTGCTGCGGGCCTGCGGCATCGACCCGGAGGTCTACTCCGGGTTCGCGTTCGGCATGGGCATCGACCGGACGGTGATGTTCCGGCACGGGGTCAGCGACATGCGGGACATGGCCGAGGGCGACGTGCGGTTCACCCGCGCGTTCGGGGCCGGGGCGTAGGGCGATGCGGGTACGAGTCACGGAGACGGTGGTCTGAGTCATGCGAGTTTCTGTCAGTTGGCTGCGGGAGTATGTCGATCTCCCCGTCGACCTGCCCACCGAGGATCTGGAACAGGCCCTGGTGGACCTCGGCGTCGAGGTCGAGTCCGTGGTGGACCTGCGCCGCACGGTCACCGGTCCGCTGGTCGTCGGTGAGGTCCGCGAGATCGAGGAGCTGACCGGGTTCAAGAAGCCGATCCGGCACTGCCTGGTCGACGTCGGCGCCGCCAACGGCACCGGCGAGTTGCAGCAGATCGTCTGCGGGGCGCGGAACTTCGCCCCCGGCGACCGGGTCGTGGTGATCCTGCCCGGCGGGGTCCTGCCCGGCGACTTCACCATCGGCGCCCGCAAGACGTACGGCCGGATGTCGGCCGGCATGATCTGCTCGGCGCAGGAGCTGGGGCTGGGTGACGACCACTCCGGCATCATCGTGCTGCCGCCGGACACCGCCGCCCGACCCGGCGACGACGCCCGGCCGGTGGTGGGCCTCGACGACGTCGTGGTCGAGCTGGAGATCACCCCCGACCGGGGGTACGCGTTGAGCGTGCGCGGCATCGCCCGGGAGCTGGCGTACGCCCTGGGGTTGTCCTTCCGTGACCCGGGCCTGGTGCCCGCGCCGGCCGGGACGGACGAGCCGGCGTACCCGGTGCAGTTGCGCGACACCGTCGGCTGTGACCGGTTCGCCGCCCGGATGGTCCGGGGTGTCGACCCGACGGCGACCACGCCCGGCTGGATGCGGCAGCGGCTGACCGTGGCCGGCATCCGCAGCATCTCGCTGCCGGTCGACATCACCAACTACGTGATGCTCGAGTTGGGTCAGCCGATGCACGCCTTCGACGCCGACCGGATCACCGGTCCGCTGGTGGTGCGCCGGGCCGAGGCGGGCGAGAAGGTGACCACGCTGGACGGGGTGGTCCGCGCGCTCACCGCCGAGGACATGGTGATCTGCGACGCCGGGCTGCCCAACTCCCTCGCGGGCGCGGGCGACGGCGTCCCGATCTCGCTGGCCGCGGTGATGGGCGGCGAGACCAGCGAGGTGGTCGGCGGCACCACCAACGTGCTGCTGGAGGCCGCCCACTGGGACCCGGTGATGGTGGGCCGCACCGCCCGCCGGCACAAGCTGTTCAGCGAGGCGGCCAAGCGGTGGGAGCGGGGGGTCGACCCGGCGCTGCCGCTGGTGGCCCTCCAGCGCGCCGTCGAGCTGCTCACCACGCACGGCGGTGGCGAGGCCGGCGCGGAGGTCCTCGACCTCGACCACGTCCGGCCGATGCGCCCCGTCACCCTCCCGGCCGACCTGCCGTCGCGCCGGATCGGGGTGGACTACTCCCCACAGCGGGTGGTCGACCTGCTGGAACAGGTGGGTTGCACGGTGATCCGGGGCGGCGACCGGCTGGCCGAGGACCCGGGGACGGTCGGGACGACCGCCGGTGCCGGCGACGTGCTCACCGTCACCCCGCCGACCTGGCGGCCCGACCTCACCGACCCGGCCGACCTGGTCGAGGAGGTGGTCCGCCTCGACGGCTACGACCGGGTGCCGTCGGTGCTGCCGACCGCGCCGCCCGGCCGGGGTCTGACCTGGCAGCAGCGTCGCCGCCGGGCGGTGGCCCGCTCACTGGCCGAACGCGGCTACGTCGAGGTGCTGGGCCTGCCGTTCGTCGCCCCGGAGCTGGCCGACCAGCTCGGGCTGCCCGCCGACGACCCGCGTCGGCCGGCGGTGCGGCTGGCCAACCCGCTGTCGGAGGAGGAGCCGCTGCTGCGCACCACGCTGCTCGGCCCGCTGCTCGGCATCCTCAAGCGCAACCTGGGCCGGGGCCACCGTGACCTCGCGCTCTATGAGATCGGCACGGTGTTCCACCCGCGGGCCGGGGTGGGTGCGCCGCCGGTCATGGGGGTGGACCGTCGCCCCACCGACGCCGAGTTCGCCGCCGCCGACGCGGTGGTGCCGGCCCAGCCCCGGCACGTCGCGGTGGTGCTCACCGGGGACGTGGACCCGGCCGGCTGGTGGGGTGCGGGCCGCGCCGCCGGCTGGGCCGACGCCGTGGAGGCCGGCCGGGCGGTGCTCGCCGCCGCCGACCTGCCGGCGGACCGGATCGAGGTACGGGCCGCCGAGCACGCCCCCTGGCACCCGGGTCGGTGTGCCGCGCTGCTGGTCGACGGGGTGGTGGTCGGCCACGCCGGTGAGCTGCACCCGACGGTGGTGGCGGCGTTGGAGCTGCCGCGCCGCACCAGCGCCATGGAACTGGACCTGGACGCCCTGCCGGCCGCCCCGGTGGTGTCCGCGCCGACCGTGTCGGGGTTCCCCCCCGCGTTGATCGACGTGGCGTTGGTGCTGGACGAGTCGGTGCCGGCCGCCGAGGTCCGGGCCGCACTGGTCGAGGGGGCCGGTGAGCTGCTGGAGCACGTCCGCCTCTTCGACGTGTACGCCTCGGAGTCGCTCGGCGCGGGCCGCCGGTCGCTGGCGTACAAGCTCACCTTCCGGGCTCCGGACCGGACGCTGACCGTGGAGGAGGCGGTGGCCGCCCGGGACGCCGCCGTCGCCGTCGCCACCCAGCGGTTCGGGGCGACCCTGCGCGGCGCCTGACGCGCACCGGCCTGACGACGGCCCCGATCCGGTAACCGGGTCGGGGCCGTCGCCGTCACGTCTCGTCGGTGATCTCCCCGCAGGCGCGCAGGGCGGCCAGGTCGCGCACGGTGATCCGCCGGTAGTCGGTCTCCACCAGCCCGTCGGCGCGCAGCTCCCTCAGCGCCTTCTGGATCGAGGTCTCGGCGGCCCCGCAGATGGTGGCGAGTTCCGGTTGGGTCAGCCGGACGTCGATGACCACCGCGTCGCGGTCCTGTCGACCGTGTGAGCGGCACAGGTCCGCCACCACCCGGGCCACCCGGATCTTCACCGAGTACGAGGAGAAGTCGATCCGGCGGCGGTTGGACCAGCGCAGCCGGTCGGAGACCATGGCGGCCAGTTCCAGGGCGGCGTTGGGGTGGCCCCGCAGGAAGGTCTTGAACTGTTCGGGCTGGATGACGCTGTAGCTGGTGGGCCCGCAGGTGGTCACGGTCGCCGATCGGGGGCGGTCGTTGAGGGCCGACATCTCGCCCACCAGGTCGCCGCCGACCCGCAGTGCCAGCAGGGCGGTCCGCCCGTCGGGCAGGGACGCCGTGACCTTTGTCAGGCCGTCCTCCAGCAGCACCAGGTGCGCCTCCCGGTGACCCTCGTGGATGAGGATCTGCCCGGCCGGTACCTGACGCCGGACTCCGGACGCCAGCAACGCGGTCCGCACCGGGTCGTCGAGCCGTTGCAGGAAGGTCCCGTACGGCCAGTCGCCGTCGGGCCGGTCGTGTGGTAGCCGCATCAGCATCAGCACCTTCCTCAGCAGACGAGAAGTGTCGAAGCGTATCCGTGTGGATACGCGTCGCACCGCCCCGCTGCGGACCGCGAGAGCCTCGACGACCAGCAGGGCGAGGATCGCGGCGGGGGACACCCCGAGCGCCAGGAGCAGTTCGGTCAGGTTCGTCCACATGCTGGGCAGCAGACCGGATGCCGGCTACCACGACATCTGTCCACGGTGGGATGACCGGATGCCGACAGTCCCGCCGATGCCGTACTTCTGAGGGGTCTGCGGGCGTCGGGCCGGGTTCGATGTGCCCGGTGGTGCCCGCTCGCCGAGCGGGCCGGCGACGAAGGGTGTGCCGGATGCGACATCCCGAACGGCGTCTGCTGGTTTCCGTGGACATGGAGCGGTACAGCCGACGCAGCAATCTTCAGCAGTACGAGGCACAGGAGAACTTCCACACCCTGCTGCATGCGGCGGCGACCGAGGTGGGCCTGGACCGGGTCGCCTGGACCACCCAGCAGGCCGGCGACGGCGAGCTGGCGATCCTGCCCCGCGACGTCCCGGAGTCCCGGGTCATCGGCCGGTTCGTACCGGAACTCAACCGGCGGCTGCGGGCGTTCAACAGCAGCCGGACCGCTCCCGCGCAGATCCGGTTGCGGGTGGCCGTACACCAGGGTCTGGTGCACCTGGACGGGGCCAACGGTTTCCCCGGCCACGCGGTCGTGCACGTCTGCCGGCTCTGCGACGCCACCCCGGTGCGGCAGGCGCTCGCCGCGTTCCCCGACGCGGGGGTCGCGCTGGTCGTCTCGACGGAGATGTACCGCGACGTGGTCTGCGAGTATCCGGAGGAGATGCGGCCGGAACGGTTCCGCCGGATCGAGGTCGAGCACCCGGCGAAGGAGTTCCGGGAGCCCGCCTGGCTCTACGTGGTCGACGAGGACATGTCGTCGTGGCCACCGCCGCAGGAGCCGTCGTCGCCCACCGGGGGACCGCCACCTCCCCGGCCGGACACCGGGTCCGGCACGGCCGGGAAGGACACCGGGGCCGGCACGGCCGGGTCGGGAATCCGCACCGGCGACATCCGGGTGCAGGGGCAGAACGCGATCGGCCCGAACGCGACGGCCATCGGATCGGTCGGCCGCGACGCCGTCTTCGGCGGCGGGAGCGGCGGCCGATGAACGGGACGGCGGATTCGTGGGACCCACCGGACCCGGACGACGTCGAACCGCCCGCACCGGTCGACGCCGCGCCGGACTCCGCCCGCTCCGACGAACGGGGGTCGGACGAGACCGTGGTCGGGCGGCCCGCGCCGACGGATGCGCCCTCGCCGGGGTCGGCCGCCGAGGACGAACCGCAGGACGAGCCGGAGGAGGCACCGGACCCGGCTGCCGTCCTCGCCCGGCTCACCGCACTGCTCGGTGCCCCGTCGAGCATCGGGGTCGGTGACGTACGGGTCCGGGGCCAGAACGCGACCGGTCCGGGGGCTACCGCGATCGGCACCGTGAACATCACCACGGCGACCGTGGGGGCGGGCGGCCGGACCTGGTCGGAGACGCTCAGCGGCACCTGGGTGCGGCAGTTGGCCGACGGCTACGCCCCCGCGCCGAGCGACCAGCGGCTGGACCGGCAGCTCAAACTGCGCCACCTGGTCTGCCTGACCGGCCCCGACGGAACGGGGCGACACACCGCCGGCTGCCTGGCCTCGGCCCGACGCTACGGCTACGACCGGGTCGGCGTGCTCGACGCGGAACACCTGTCGGACCTGTTGGGCGCCGACGCACCCGTTCGGCCCGGCCACGGCTACACCCTGGCGCTCGGCGACGAGGCGGTCCGGGAGTTGGACGGCCTGACCCTGGTGGGACTCGCGGCGAGGTTGGAGACCCTCGGGAGCAGCCTGGTGCTGGTCGGGGACTTCGCGCACCGGGAGCAGGAGTTCACCGGGCAGCTGGTGCCCCACCGCCCGGCGGCCTCGGTGGAGGTGTTCCGGGCGCAACTGCGCCGGCTGCTGCGTGGGCAGTGCGTCGGCTGGTGCGCCGACCACTGCACCGGTGACTGCGTCGACGCGTACGTCGAGGAGGAGTGCGTCCCGCATCCGCTGCTCGCCGCCCACCTGGCCGGCGGTCCGCGCGCCGGTGAGGTCGTCCGGCTGGCGGAGCTGATCGCCCAGGCGCCGCCGCGCGGCGGCGATCTCACCGAACGGCTGGAGCGACTGCTGCCCCGGCAGTTGCGCGAACGTGCCCGACGGGTGCTCTGCGTCGAGGAAGACGGTGTCGACGGGTCGTCCCGGTGGGACGTCGACCAGCGGCGGGCGTTCCGGCTGTCCTGCGCGGTGCTGGCGGGACAGTCGGTGGTGGAGGTCCAGGCGGCGGCCGGACGGTTGCTGACGGGGCCGGCACCGGACACCGACGGCGCGACCACGCCACCGGTGGGGTTCCTCGGTGGGGTGGTCGACCTGCTGCTCGGACCGGTGCTGCGGCAGGCCGTCGTCCTGGTCGACGACGACCGGCTCAGCGGTGGGCGGCGGATCGAGTTCTCGCCCGGCAACGACCAGTTGCGGACCAGCCTCCTGGAGGTCGCCTGGTCGGACTGGTGGCTGCCGGAGCATCTGCTCGGTTGGCTCGCCACCCTGGTGCGCACGGGGTCGCCCGGGGTCCGGGAGGCTGCTGCGGGAGCGGTGGGCTGGTCGGCCCGGCACGGGGTGCGGGTCGCCCTGGAGACCGTGGACCAGTTGGCCCGGGAACGCCGGGCCGGCGTCCGGCAGGCCGCCGCCATCGCGTTGGTCGCCATGGCCATGCAACCGGAGCTGCGCCAGCGCGTACGCACGGAACTGGACCGGTGGGCGTCCGTAGGGCCGGCCCACCTGCGGGACACGGTTGCCCGCGCCTACGCGTTGGGGCTCGCCCGGCTCTGGCCCGACACCGCCCTGCTGCATCTGCGCCAGATCGCCGGGGCGCGGATGCAACGCTGGCACCACTCGGTGGTGCGGGGCCTGGTCGAGGTGCATACGGCCGGTCACCAGGCGACCGTTTTGCCGGCCCTCGCGCAGTGGACCCGGTCGCCGGACCCGGAGGTGTGGCTGCACGCCGGACGGGCGTTGCGGGTGCTCGCCGACCGGTGGGCGCCCGCCCCTCGGGAGCACTGGCCGGAGCTGCTCGATCTGGCGCGGGTCGGCACCGTGTCGACGACCGACCTGGCCGACTGCTGGGCCAACGCGCTCAGCCTGCCCACGACCGCCTACCGCGCGTGGCGCACGCTCGGTTTCTGGCTCAACCGGGCCGACGGTCACCCCGAGGTCGCCGCCCACTGCCTGGAACTGCTCGCTCTGGTGGTGGCGGGCCGGGCACCCCTGCGGCACCGGCTGGACCACCAGCTGAGCCACGTCTGGGGACCCCTGATGCCCCACAACTCCCTGCTCGCCGCCGTACGCCGACTCACCGACGAGGATCACCGATGAACCCGCACCCCAGCACCGCCATGGGCAGCCAACTTCCGGTGCCGCAGCGCCGCCACTGGTGGCAGGGCCTGTTCGGCTCGCCGGCTCCGCTCGAGCCGGTGCCGCCGCTGCCACCGCCGCCGCCCGTCACGGTGTCGTTCCGCCAGGACGTCCCGCATCCGCTGCTGGTGCCGGCGAAGGGGGACGCGTTCGATTTCCGGGTGCACCCCGTGTATCTGTGGACCGGCCGGCGGATGACGTTCGACGAGTTGAAGTTCCGTGCCGAGCGGTATCTCGACTGGGCCGGTGGGATCGTCCGGGAGCGGATCGTGGACGTGTCCCGGGAGTTCGAGCCGCACCGCTCCCATGAGCTGGAGCGGGTGCTCAACGAACGGCTCGCCGGGCAGCGGTGGCCGGCGAACGAGTCGCTGCCGCAGTTCACCGCCCACGTGCGGGTCAGCCCCGACGAGCGGGTGCGTGACCGGCTGCGGCCGTACTGGGAGGAACGGATCCGGCTGGAGTGTGACCACGAGTTGCAGAAGATCCGGGCCCGGCACGTCGACGACCTGACCCGCCGGTGGTGTGCGGTGCTCCAGGCGTTGGAGGCCGATCCGGTGACCGCGCACGCGGCCCGGTTGACCGGGGAGCAGTTCGCCGACGTCTTCCGCCGTTACGTCGACGAGCGTCGCGGAACGGTGCCGGAGCTGGTGGCCCTGCTGCGGGAGGCGGTCCGGGGACACCACGACCTCAACCTGGGCCCGTCGGAGTACACCGAGGCCTGGGACGTGGCGCTGCGGACCTACCAGCGGCAGCACGGGTTGGCCGAGCGGGCGAACTGAGCCGGTGGTCGGGTCCCGGGCCGGCAAGCCGGGACCCGGCCACCTCTGGGTCGGTCGACGTAGCCAGGACAGCAGGTTCGCCCAGGGTGGTCGGGGCGTGACCGATGGTCAGGTTTATCATTTACATGCGGACGGATGTATTAACTTGCATCCAGCGCAGGTGCGGACTAGCCTTCTCTGCATAGTCATGCGGAGGTAGGAATGGGTATCCGAGTTGCGGTCGCCGGAGCGAGTGGTTACGCCGGGGGCGAGCTGCTGCGCCTGATCGCCGGTCATCCCGAGTTCGACCTGGTCACCGCCACCGCCCACCGTCAGGCCGGTGCGCCGGTCACCGCCGTACACCCGCAGCTCGTGGGGTTGGACCTGGTGTTCGCGGCGACCGATGCGGCGACGCTGGCCGACGCGGACCTGGTCTTCCTGGCCCTGCCGCACGGCGAGTCGGCGGCGCTCGCCGCCGAACTGCCCGAGTCGGTGCGGGTGGTCGACCTCGGCGCCGACCACCGGCTGCGCGACGCCGACGCCTGGTCCCGCTACTACGGCGGCCCGCACGCCGGGGCGTGGACGTACGGCCTGCCGGAGCTGCCCGGCCAGCGGTCCGCGATCGCCGGGGCGACCCGGGTCGCCAACACCGGCTGCTACGCCGTCGCCATCACCCTGGCCCTCGCGCCGCTGATCGCCGCCGGTGCGGTCTCGCCGGCCGACGTGGTCGTGGTCGCCGCCTCCGGCACCTCCGGGGCCGGGCGGGCCGCCAAGACGCACCTGCTCGGCAGCGAGGTGATGGGGGACCTGTCGCCCTACAAGGTCGGTGCCCACCAGCACGTCCCGGAGATCAAGCAGGCCACCGGCGCGACCGGGCTGTCGCTGACCCCGGTGCTGGCCCCGATGCCGCGCGGCATCCTCGCCACCGTCACCGCCGTGCCCACCGGCGACGCCGACCCGCGTGCGGTGCTGGCCGACGCGTACGCCGACGCGCCGTTCGTGCACCTGCTGCCCGAGGGGGCGTGGCCGCACACCGCCGCCACCGCCGGGGCGAACTCCTGCCACCTCCAGGCCACCGTCGACGTCGACTCCGGCCGGGTGATCGTGGTCAGCGCCATCGACAACCTCGGCAAGGGCGCCGCCGGCCAGGCGGTGCAGAACGCCAACCTGATGCTCGGCCTGCCCGAAACCACCGGCCTGCCCCTCTTTGGAGTTGCCCCGTGAGCGCGAGGAGCGCAGCGCAGCGGAGCCCCGCAGTCGCGAACGAAAGGTCGGTTCGGGTGAGCGCGAGGAGCGCAGCGCAGCGGAGCCCCGCAGTCGCGAACGAAAGGCATGCACTGTGAGTGTCACCGCCCCTCGGGGGTTTCGTGCGGCCGGAGTCGCAGCCGGGTTGAAGAGCGGCGGGGCCACCGACGTGGCCCTGGTCGTCAACGACGGCCCGGACGCCGGGGTCGCCGGCGTCTTCACCACCAACCGGGTCAGGGCCGCGCCGGTGCGCTGGACCCAGCAGGTCGTCCGGGGCGGTGTGGTCCGCGCCGTGGTGCTCAACTCCGGCGGGGCGAACGCCTGCACCGGCCCGGCTGGCTTCCAGGACACCCACGCCACGGCCGAGCACACTGCCGCCGCGCTCACCGCGTCCAGCCCCCGGCTGCGGCTCGGTGCCGGTGACGTGGCGGTCTGCTCGACCGGCCTGATCGGTGAGCGGCTGCCGATGGACAAGCTGCTTCCCGGGGTGCGTACCGCGATCCGGGGACTGGCCCGCGACGGCGGTCCGGCCGCCGCCGTGGCGATCATGACGACGGACACCCGGCCGAAGACCACCGTCGTGCGGGGGGCCGGCTGGACGGTGGGCGGAATGGCCAAGGGGGCCGGGATGCTCGCCCCCGGCATGGCCACCATGCTGTGCGTGCTGACCACCGACGCGGTGGCCGGGCCGGAGCTGCTGGACGCCGCGTTGCGGGCCGCCACCCGGGTCACCTTCGACCGGGTCGACTCCGACGGGTGCATGTCCACCAACGACACGGTGCTGCTGCTGTCCAGCGGGGCGTCCGGGGTGGAGCCCGACGAGGCCGAGCTGACCGCCGCCGTCACCGCCGCCTGCCACGACCTGGCCCAGCAGTTGGTGGCCGACGCCGAGGGGGCGACCAAGCAGGTCGCCATCGAGGTGGTCGGTGCCGCCGACGAGGACGACGCGGTCGAGGTGGGCCGGTCGGTAGCCCGCAACAACCTGGTCAAGACCGCGCTGTTCGGCAACGACCCGAACTGGGGTCGGATCCTCGCGGCGGTCGGCACCACCGCCGCCGCGTTCGACCCGGACGCGGTGGACGTGGCGGTCAACGGGATCTGGGTGTGCCGTGGCGGTGCCGCCGCGGAGGACCGGTCCAAGGTCGACCTGACCGGGCGGGATGTCACCATCCGCATCAACCTGCACGCGGGTGCGGCGGCGGCGACGATCTGGACCAACGACCTGTCGCACGCGTACGTGCACGAGAACTCGGCGTACTCGACATGAGCCTGTCCGCGGATCTCACCCGGGCCCAGGTGAAGGCCGAGACGCTGATCGAGGCGCTGCCCTGGCTGGCCCGTTTCTCCGGGGCCACCGTGGTGGTCAAGTACGGCGGCAATGCGATGGTCGACCCGGCCCTGCAACGGGCCTTCGCCGCCGACATGGTCTTCCTCCGGTACGCCGGGCTCAAGCCGGTCGTGGTGCACGGCGGCGGGCCGCAGATCTCGGCGATGCTCGGTCGACTCGGCATCGCCAGCGAGTTCAAGGGTGGCCTGCGGGTCACCACCCCGGAGGCGATGGACGTCGTCCGGATGGTGCTGGTCGGCCAGGTCGGCCGGGAACTGGTGGGCCTGATCAACGCGCACGGCCCGTTCGCCGTCGGCCTGTCCGGGGAGGACGCCGGCCTGTTCACCGCCGTGCGGCGGCCCGCCTGGGTCGACGGCGAGGCGGTCGACGTCGGTCAGGTCGGTGACGTGGAGTCGGTGGACGTCTCGGCGGTGACCGACCTGATCGCGGCCGGCCGGATCCCGGTCATCTCCACCGTCGCGCCGGACGTCGACGGGGTGTTGCACAACCTCAACGCCGACACCGCCGCCGCCGCGTTGGCGATCGCCCTGCACGCCCGCAAGCTGGTCGTCCTCACCGACGTCGCCGGTTTGTACGCCGACTGGCCGGACACCACCAGCCTGGTCAGCGAGATCGACGCCGACGTGTTGGCGGCGCTGCTGCCGTCCCTGGAAGCGGGGATGGTGCCCAAAATGGAGGCCTGCCTGCGGGCGGTGCGCGGGGGAGTGCCCGCCGCGCACGTCGTCGACGGTCGGGTCGCGCACTCCACTCTGCTGGAGGTCTTCACCTCGGAGGGGTTCGGCACGATGGTCGTCGACACCCCGTCCGGGTCCACCCACGAGGAAGGCACGGTCGGCGCATGAGCACGCTGGTGCAACGCTGGGGTGAGTCCATGATGGACAACTACGGCACCCCGCCGCTGGCGCTGGTCTCCGGCTCCGGGGCGGTCGTCGTCGACGAGGCCGGCCGGGAGTACGTCGACCTGCTCGGCGGGATCGCGGTCAACGCGCTCGGGCACGCCCACCCCGCCGTGGTGGCCGCCGTCTCCAAACAGATCGCCACCCTCGGCCACGTCTCCAACCTGTTCGTGGCGGAACCCCCGGTGGCCCTCGCGGAGCTGCTGCTGGCGTTGGCCGGCCGGCCCGGCCGGGTGTTCTTCGCCAACTCCGGCGCCGAGGTCAACGAGGCCGCGTTCAAGCTGTCCCGGCTCACCGGCCGGTCGCACGTCGTGGCCACCATCGGCGGTTTCCACGGCCGCACCATGGGGGCACTGGCGTTGACCGGCCAACCGGCGAAGGCCGACCCGTTCCGCCCGCTGCCCGGCGACGTCGACCACGTCCCGTACGGCGACGTGGCGGCGCTGGCGGCGGCCGTCACCGACGCCACCGCGATGGTGATCCTGGAGCCGGTCCAGGGCGAGAACGGGGTGGTCGTCCCGCCGCCCGGCTACCTGGCCGAGGCGCGGCGCATCACCGCCCGGCACGGGGCCCTGCTGGTGCTCGACGAGGTGCAGACCGGCATCGGACGCACCGGTCACTGGTTCGCCCACCAGGCCGACGGGGTGGAGCCGGACGTCATCACCCTGGCCAAGGGGCTGGGCGGTGGGTTGCCCATCGGCGCGTGCCTGGCCTTCGGTCGGGCCGCCGATCTGCTCCGGGCCGGTTCGCACGGCACCACCTTCGGCGGCAACCCGGTCAGCTGCGCCGCCGCCCTCGCGGTGGTCTCCACCATCGCCGGCGAGGGCCTGCTCGACCACGTCAAGCGCACCGGTGAACGGCTGCGTCGGGGCGTCGAGGCGCTGGGCCACCCGCTGGTGGCCGAGGTACGCGGAGCCGGGCTGCTGCTCGGCATCGTGCTCGCCGCACCGGTCGCCGGCCCGGTGGCCGGCGCGCTGCGCACGGCGGGGTTCCTGGTCAACCCGGTCCAGCCGGGGGTGATCCGGCTCGCCCCGCCGCTGATCCTCACCGGCGAGCAGGTCGACGCGTTCCTGGCCGCCCTCCCCGCTGCCCTCGACGCTGCCGCCCTCGACGCTGCCGCCCTTCCGGCCGCCGCTGCCCTCGACACCGCGGTTGCCCCTGCCGACGGCACGCCGGCCGCGCCGGGGGCGCAGACCCGCGCCGTGGCACCACCCACTCCCACCCCGACCCCGACGGAGACCCGCACATGATCCGGCACCTGCTGGCCGACGACGACCTCACCCCGGCCGAACAGTCGGCCGTGCTCGACCTGGCCGCCCGGATGAAGGCCGACCGGTTCGGGTTCACCCCGCTGGCCGGGCCGCGTTCGGTGGCGGTGCTGTTCGACAAACAGAGCCTGCGGACCCGGATCTCCTTCGACGCCGGCATCGCCGAACTCGGCGGTCACCCGCTCGTGGTGGACACCCAGGTCACCCACTTCGGTCGGGGCGAGACACTCGCCGACGCCGGCCGGGTGCTGTCCCGCTACGTCGCCGCCATCGTGCTGCGTACCCACGGCGACGACCGGATCGCCGAGGTCGCCTCGCACGCAGGCGTGCCGGTGATCAACGCGCTCACCGACGGCTACCACCCGTGCCAGCTCCTCGCCGACCTGCTCACCGTCCGCGAGCACTGCGGCGGCACCGCCGGGCGGACCCTGGCGTACGTGGGGGACGCGGCGAACAACCTGTCGCACTCGTACCTGCTGGCCGGGGCGACCGCCGGGATGCACGTGCGGGTCGCCGGGCCGGCCGGGTTCCAACCCGATCCGGGGGTGCTGGACCGGGCCGGGAAGATCGCCGCGGGCACCGGCGGGTCGGTACGGGCACTTGTCGATCCGGTCGAGGCGGTCCGGGACGCCGACGTGGTCGCCACCGACACCTGGACCTCGATGGGCCAGGAGGACGACGGGCTGGACCGGATCACCCCGTTCCTGCCCTACCAGGTCAACGCCGCGCTGCTCGGTCACGCCGGGCCGGATGTGAAGGTGCTGCACTGCCTGCCCGCCCACCGGGACGAGGAGATCACCAGCGAGGTGCTCGACGGCCCGCACAGCGTGGTCTTCGACCAGGCGGAGAATCGGCTGCACGCCCAGAAGGCGCTGCTGACCTTTCTCCTGGAGGCATCCTCATCATGACCGCCCCGACCCGCGCCGCCCGGCACGCCCGCATCGTCGAGTTGATCCGGGCCAGGGCGATCCGCTCCCAGACCGAGCTGGCCGACCTGCTCGCCGCCGACGGGGTGCAGGTCACCCAGGCCACCCTCTCCCGGGATCTGGAGGAGTTGGGCGCGGTGAAGGCCCGGGGCGGGGACGGGCGGGCCGGCTACCTGATCCCCGAGGACGGCCACCGGCCGCTGCGCGACGCCGAGGCGGCCCCCGCCCGGCTGATCCGGCTGCTGCGGGAGCTGCTCAACGGGGTCGACTCCAGCGGCAACATCGCCGTGCTGCGTACCCCGCCGGGTGCGGCGCACTACCTGGCCAGCGCCGTGGACCGGGCGGGCCTGACCGAGGTCGTCGGCACCATCGCCGGTGACGACACCATCCTGGTGGTGGCCCGCGAGGCCGACGGTGGGGCCGCGCTTGGCGACAAGCTCGCCGGGTGGGCCCGCCGCGACGAGGCCGGGGAAGGAAACACCCCGTGACCGCACCGGTCACGGGTTTCCGTACGACGGACGAGCCGGTGCCGGGAGTGAACCCCGCAGTCGGTGAGCGAAAGGTGAGCACTGCCAGAATGAGCGGCGTGGACGACAAGAGCCTGACCGAGAACAGCGCCGCGACGAACCGGACGAGCCTGTGGGGTGGCCGGTTCGCCGGTGGCCCCGCCGAGGCCCTGGCGCGGCTGTCGGTGAGCGTCCAGTTCGACTGGCGTCTCGCCCCGTACGACATCGCGGGTTCCCGCGCGCACGCCCGGGTGCTGGCGGGCGCGGGGTTGCTCGACCCCGACGAGCTGGGGCGGATCCTGGCGGCGTTGGACGACCTGGAGGCGGCCTGCGCGTCCGGGCAGTTCCGCCCGACGATCGACGACGAGGACGTGCACACCGCGCTGGAGCGGGGCCTGCTGGAGCGGCTCGGCAGCCTCGGCGGCAAGCTGCGCGCCGGCCGGTCCCGCAACGACCAGGTCGCCACCGACCTGCGGCTCTATCTGCGCGACCACGCCCGGGGGGTGGCCGCCCGG
The DNA here is from genome assembly GCF_040648835.1 of Micromonospora sp. NPDC049081. Taxonomy (NCBI): domain Bacteria; kingdom Bacillati; phylum Actinomycetota; class Actinomycetes; order Micromonosporales; family Micromonosporaceae; genus Micromonospora; species Micromonospora sp. NPDC049081. The sequence continues at coordinate 58,800 of NZ_JBEZEK010000034.1, forward strand.
CTGGTGGAGCTGGCCGAGGCCCTGGTGGAGCAGGCGGAACGGCACGTCGACACGGCCGCGCCGGGGATGACCCACCTCCAGCACGCCCAGCCGGTCACCTTCGGGCACTGGCTGCTGGCCCACGTCCAGCCGCTGCTGCGGGACCTGGAGCGGCTGCGCGACTGGGACCACCGTACGGCGATCAGCCCGCTCGGCGCGGGCGCGCTGGCCGGCTCGGGCCTGCCGCTGGACCCGGTGGCTGTCTCCAAGGAGCTGGGTTTCCGGACGTCCTTCGCCAACTCCATGGACGCGGTCGCCGATCGGGATTTCGTCGCCGAGTTCCTCTTCGTCACCGCGCTCGTCGGGGTGCACCTGTCCCGCCTCGGCGAGGAGGTGGTGCTCTGGACGTCGCACGAGTTCGGTTGGGTCGAGCTGGACGACGCGTTCGCCACCGGGTCGTCGATCATGCCGCAGAAGAAGAACGCTGACATCGCCGAGCTGGCCCGGGGCAAGTCCGGTCGGCTGGTCGGCGGTCTGATGAGCGTGCTCACCATGCTCAAGGGCCTGCCGTTGGCCTACGACCGGGACATGCAGGAGGACAAGGAGCCCGCGTTCGACGCGGTCGACACCCTGGAGCTGCTGCTCCCGGCGCTGGCCGGGATGATCTCCACGATGACCGTCCGGGTGGACCGCCTGGTCGCCGCCGCGCCGGTGGGCTTCTCGCTCGCCACCGAGGTCGCCGACTGGCTGGTCCGGCGCAACGTGCCGTTCCGCGACGCGCACGAGATCACCGGCAAACTGGTGGCGCTCTGCGCGGCCCGCGACTGTGCCCTCGACGAGGTCTCCGACGCCGACCTGGCGGCGGTCAGCGAGCACCTCGACCCGTCGGTGCGTGACGTGCTGTCGGTCCGTTCGGCGCTGGCCGCCCGGATCACCCCCGGCTCGACCGGCCCCGGCCCGGTCGCCGACCAGCTCGCCGCCGCGTCCGACCAGCTCACCGGCTGGCGGGAGTGGGCTGCCGAGCGGGTCGTACCCCGCTGATCTGACGCGTGCCGGTCGTCCGCGCCCCGCAACGCGGGGGCGGACGACCGGACCTGGGCCGGCTGGCCGCCGCTGCGGGCGTCCGCGCCGAACGGCCCTCCGGTGTGGACGGTGATCAGGCAGGGGCGCTCGGGTAGGAGATGCCGCCGCCCAGGTCCAGCGCGTTCCATCCGGCCCGGCCGACGTACCGCCCGGGCCGTAGTTGCGGCCGGTCGTCGCGGGCGGTCCGCCCCCGTCGCCGGGCTCGCCCCCGTCGCCGGGCTCGCCCCCGTCGCCGGGCTCGCCGTCGTCGCTGGGCTCGCCGTCGTCGCGGCGGCTGTGACCGTCGCGGCGTGCCGTTTTCGTCGCGCTGGCGGTTGCGGTGCGTGAGCGAGCACCTCCCGTTGCGGAGAGCAATGTTCCTCCGGCGAACACCATGACACCTTCGCGCCCTTTGCTCTGCTGCCCAATTCGCGCCACGCCGCTGACCAGGTGAATTGTTGGAGCTGGCATGACGGTTCGGCGCGGGAGGCTGTGACGCTAAGTGCCTGTCGCGTCGAGGTCAGCAGAGCAAAGGGGCGGCAGGGGGGTAATGGGTGGTTGCGCGTTCACTACTCTCAGTATCGAGCGGCGAGCCTGGGGTGGTGGGGCCGCAGCCGACCAGGCGGTCCCAGCGGGTCAGGCGGTTCCAGCGCCTCAGGCGGGTCAGGCGGTTCCAGCGCCTCAGGCGGGTCAGGCGGTTCCAGCGGGTCAGGCGGTGCTGGGTGGGTCAGGCGGTGCGGGCGGCCAGGCGTTCGTGGCGTTGCTTGGCCGCCTGCGCGCTGCCCAGGCCGAGCCCAAACGCGATCGCCTGCCAGGTCAGTCCGCGGGCCCGGGCCATCGTCAGCAGGCCCACCTCCAGCGCGTCGAGTTCGGCGCGCAGGTGTGGCAACAGGGTCAGCGCGGCGGTGAGGTCCGCGTCGTCGACGGGCTCCTCGTCGACCTCCCGGGCCGCCCCGCCGGCGGCAAGCGCGGTGACCACCGAGACGGCCTCCCACGGGTCGGCCAGGTACGGGTTGGTGTGCCGGCGTCGTCGTGCGTCGGTGTCGGCGTGCCGGGTGCTGATCCGGTGCAGCGCGGCGTAGGTCCGCTCGGCTCGGGCGCGGGCCGCGTCAGGTGCGCTGAAGGTGTCGGTCATGGCACCCATTCCATGTTGACAACTATCCGTTGTCAATACAATGTTTAAGCAATCCGTCGGGCTGCCCACCGTGACGACCGGCCGGCATGACGACGTCTGCCTGCCCCGGATACCGGCGGGAACACGGTCCTCGGTTTGCCGATCTTCCGCAGGTGCCGTTATCTGGAGCGGTGGACTACCCGTGGCTGCACGCCCCCGCCGCCGAGGTGGCCGAGACGGCGCGCACGCTGCTCGGCTGGGAACTCGCCGCCGGTGGCGTCCGGATCAGGCTGACCGAGGTCGAGGCGTACGCCGGCACCGGCGAGGACCCGGCGTCGCACGCCCACCGGGGACCCACCCCCCGGACCAGGGTGATGTTCGGGCCGGCCGGGCACGCCTACACGTACTTCGTGTTCGGCATGCACTGGTGTCTCAATATCGTCTGCGGTCGCGACGGTGAGGCGGCGGCCGTACTGCTGCGGGCCGGGGAGGTGGTCGACGGGCTACCGACGGCCCGCACCCGCCGGGGGGACGTCGCCGACCGGGACCTGGCCCGGGGGCCGGCCCGGCTGGCCGTCGCGCTCGACGTCACCGCGTCTGCCAACGGCACCTGCGTGCTCGACGGGAGCGGTCCCCTGCTGCTGAGCCCGCCGACCCGCCCGGTCGCCCGCGCCGAGGTCACCGCCGGTCCCCGGGTCGGGGTGGCCGCCGCCCACGACGTGCCGTGGCGTTTCTGGATCACCGGCGACCCGACGGTCAGCGCCTACCGCCGGCACGTGCCCCGCCGGCGCGGCTGACCCCGGCCCACCATGCCGACCGCCGACGGTGGGCCGGAGACCGACGGTGGGCCGACCGCCGGCGGCGGGCCGACCGGCCGATGGTGGGCCGACGGTGAGCTGGGGTCGACGGTGGGCCGGGGCCGATGGGGGGGGGGCGGAGCCAAACAGAGGACGGAGACAAAAGAAACAAAAAACCAACAAAAAACCACAAAAAAAACAAAAAACCCCACCCGCCCCCCCCCCCCACCCCCCCCACCACCAACAAACCCACCCAACAAAAAAACACCCCCCCCACCAAACCCCACCACCCCCCCCCCCCCCCCC